>JBEKHI010000116.1:0-19895 GCA_050012355.1 Streptosporangiaceae bacterium
GATGGTGGCACCGGGTGCTCTGGGGTCGCTGAGAACCGGCGAGACCGCGCCAACCGTCGTTATGGCGTGAATAAAATCCTCATCCACGTTACATTCGAAGTAGGCGGGAGGGGGGCAACGATGCCAACCGTTGCTAGCTACGCTTCGGCGACATCGGACACGCCGATGCTCGGTGAGACCATCGGCGCCAACCTTGGCCGGGCCGCGGAGCGGTTCCCGGACCGGGAGGCGCTGGTTGACGTCCCGTCCGGCCGGCGCTGGACCTACCGGCAGCTGACAGACGACGTTGACGCCCTCGCGATCGGCCTGCTCCGCGCGGGCATCGCCAAGGGCGACCGGGTCGGAATCTGGGCGCCCAACTGCCCCGAGTGGACCCTCGTCCAGTACGCGACCGCGCGGATCGGCGCGATCCTGGTCAACATCAACCCCGCCTACCGGACCCACGAGCTGGAGTTCGTGGTCAACCAGGCGGGCATCCGGTTGCTGGTCGCCGCCGAGAAGCTCAAGACCTCCGACTACGCCGCGATGATCGCCCAGGTCCGGCCGGCCTGCCCGCGGCTGGAGGACGTCTTCCTGCTCGGCAGCGAGGAATGGCGCGCGCTCGGTCACCCAGAACCAGCCGACGTCCTGGACGCCATCGAGCTGGACCCGGACGATCCGATCAACATCCAGTACACGTCGGGGACCACTGGGTTCCCGAAGGGCGCGACCCTGTCCCACCACAACATCCTGAACAACGGGTTCTTCGTCGGCGAGTTGCTGAACTACACCGAGAACGACCGCATCTGCATCCCGGTGCCGTTCTACCACTGCTTCGGCATGGTGATGGGGAACCTGGCCGCGACCAGCCACGCGGCCACGATGGTCATCCCGGCGCCGTCGTTCGACCCGGCGACCACATTGGCGGCGGTCCAAGCCGAACGCTGCACGTCGCTGTACGGGGTGCCGACGATGTTCATCGCCGAGCTCGCGGTCCCGGACTTCGGCCGCTACGACCTGTCCAGCCTGCGAACCGGGATCATGGCGGGCTCGCCGTGCCCGGCCGAGGTGATGAAGCAGGTCATCGGGCGGATGGGCATGACGGAGGTGTCGATCTGCTACGGCATGACCGAGACCTCGCCGGTGTCGACTCAGACCCGCGAGCAGGATTCGGTCGAGCGGCGGGTAACGACGGTCGGCCGCGTCGGCCCGCACCTAGAGGTCAAGGTCATCGACCCGGAGACCGGCACGCGCGTTCGGCGGGGAACGCCAGGGGAACTGTGCACCCGCGGCTATTCGGTCATGCTCGGGTACTGGGACCAGCCGGACAAGACCGCCGAGGTCATCGACCAGGCTGGCTGGATGCACACCGGCGACCTCGCGGTCATGGACGACGACGGGTACCTGTCTATCACCGGCCGGATCAAGGACGTGGTGATCCGCGGCGGGGAGAACATCTACCCGCGGGAGGTCGAGGAGTTCTTGTACACCCACCCGGACATCCTGGACGCGCAGGTCATCGGGGTGCCGGACGCCAAGTACGGCGAAGAGCTGATGGCCTGGATCCGAATGCGCCCCGATGCCGAGCCGCTCACCGCCCCGACCCTGCGCGCCTTCTGCGATGGCCGCCTCGCCCACTACAAGATCCCGCGGTACGTGCACATCGTGGACGAGTTCCCCATGACGGTCACCGGCAAGGTACGCAAGGTGGAGATGCGGCAGATGGCCGTTGGCATCGTAGCCTCAAGTCCATGAGCGATTTCAAGGTGCTGGTGACCGGCGGCACGAGCGGTCTGGGCCTGGCGATGGCCGCGGCCCTGGCCGAAGCCGGAGCGAGGGTCGCGCTGACCAGCCGGTTCGCCGAACGCGCGGCCATGGTCGCCGCGCAGCTGCCCGGCGCGGCCGGTATCGAACTGGACGTGCGGGACGAGTCCTCGGTGGCCCGGGCCGTCGACGAGGCCTGGACGCGGCTCGACGGCATCGACATGCTGGTGAACAACGCCGGGATCGGCATGCGGACGGTCAACCCGCGCTTCATGACCGATCCGCAGAGCTTCTGGCAGGTCGCGCCCGACGGGTTCCGCACGGTAATCGACACCAACCTGACCGGCTACTTCCTGGTGGCCCGCGAGATCACGCCCCGGATGCTGGCGGCGGGCAGCGGCCGGATCGTCAACATAGCCGTCAACGAGGCGACCATGCAGCGAGCCGGATTCGTGCCCTACGGCCCATCCCGGGCCGGCAGCGAGGCGCTATCCCGGATCATGGCCGCCGACCTGCGCGACACCGGCGTCACCGTCAACCTGCTGCTGCCGGGCGGCGCGACCATCACCGGCATGCTGCCACCCGAGGCGACGGGCCAAGGGTTCCTCGAGCCCGCGGTGATGGGCCCGCCGATCGTGTGGCTGGCCTCGGACGAGGCGGCCGGCGTACACGACGAGCGCATCATCGCCATCGAATTCGAGAACTGGCTGCGCGATAGGAAAGACTAATCCGACCATAACGACGATGCCAGCGTCCTCAGCGCAACAGCCGGAGTGACCTGCTGGCGAGCCGGATGCGGGTGGTCTGGCCCAAGGTGAGCGGCACGGTGTCGGCCTCGATCCCGTCGCCAAACAGGACGAGCCGGTCCGACTCCGCGGTGATTTCCAGTTCCTGCCCGGCACCTAGGCTGCCCTCGGTCAGCACGGTCCCGGTGGTGGGCGACGGCCAGGCCTCCCGGACGAACCAGGTGAGCCGCGCCTCCGATGGTGCGGGCAGGCTGAGCGCGCTGCCGCGTTCCAGCCACACCGAACGGCACCAGCCAGTCGCCCCGGTTCCGGTTGACACGATCAGGCCGGAGGACGCCTGCGTCTCCGATCGCCCGCCCGGTGGCCGCAGGCGGTAGCGGGCGGTCTGATGAGTGGGCTGGCCGAGGTAGATCTCGTTCAGCGCCGTGAGCTGCTGGCCGTCGTCGGTGACCGCGGTGACCATGACCAGCGCCTCGATACCGCCGCCAGCACCGGCCGCGGCGGCCGCCAGCAGGGCGGCCGCCGCCCGCGGCGGATGAGAGACCAGGACGCCGGGGTTGCGTCCCGGCTCCGGATCAATGCCGATGACTACCTGATCGGAGACGTATTTCGCGATGTTCGCGACTAGGCCGTCCTGGCCGACCGCGAGGACGATATCGCCGGGTGCGAACAGGAACCTGGGCAGGTCGGCGCGCTCGATAAGGCCCCGGCGCCAGTCGGCTGGTATGGCGGACGTGACCGTGGTGATCGCGGCTGACACGGCATCGTGGCGGGCCTGGAGATCCTCGATCCGCTGCCCCCTGGTCTTGAGGTAGAACGCGGCCTGCCCCAGGGTGGCGTGCCGGGCGAGCAACTCATCCAGCTCGGTGCGGCGATGGACCAGTAGCACGCGCGGGGCGAGGGTCATTTCTCCGTCCCGGCCGCGCCGTCGGTCCCTAGCCGGGCGAGCAGCGGGGCGAGCAGGTCAGGCGCCAGCACCAGGGTGCCGATCTGCGGCAGGCTGCCCGCCAGATCCTTGGCCGCCAGCGCGAGCAACGCGCCCTGAGTGAGGTCACGGTAGGCGGCGACCCTGGCCGCTTCGCTGGCGGCGTTGGCCTCGCCAAGGGCCCGGGTTCCCGCCGCCCGTGCCTGGGCCAGCAACTGCTCGCGCTCGGCTTGCCCGACCGTCGCGATCCGGCCTGTCTCCGCTTGGTCGGTGGCCGTCCGCCGGGCGTTGGCGCCCTGCTGGACGATCAGTTGCTCCTCGCGGCGAGCTAGCTCGATCTTGTTCTGCAACTCGTTCTCGGCGATAGCTCGCTCGCGCTCAACGGCCAGCGCGCGGCGTTCGTAGGTAGACCGGTCAGCTTCCTGCTGGATCAGCTCACGGGCCGGCGTCTGCAACGACTTCTCCACGTCAGGCTCCGGCCGCAGCGCGACCACCCGGGCGCCGATCACGGCTATCCCGGTCTCGGCCAGCCGGGTGTCGTCCACCAGCCCGCGCAGGATCCGGTCACGGATCTCCGCGACGCCGTCCGCCAGCACCCTGGCCAGCGGGGTGGCCGCCACCAGGCCGAGAACCTGCTGCTGAGCGGTCTCGGTGAGCAGCCCGCCGACTTGCTCGAGCGGCGCGCCCCGCCACCGGCCGGTATCGGGGTCGATGGAGAAATCAATCCGCGAGCTGGCGGTTACCGGGTCCGTCACCCGGAACGTCACGCTGGCCTGCACCGCGAGGTCCTGGAAGTCCGCCGTCCGCGCGTGGAACAGCAGCGCGAGCTCACGGTCGTCCACCGGAACCTCCGAGAGCACCGCCGCCAGCGGCCGGAAGAAAAATGACAACCCCGCTCCGTCGTGGATGGCCTTCCCGCTACGCACGTGCCGTACGTGCAGGGTCAGGTTTCCCCTCAGATGCCGGACAAATGGGTAGCGCTTGATGTCTGCCACGCGGACGCCTCCTGATGTTTTATCGTCGGAATGACGATAAAACATCAAGGCCGTTATCGTCAACAAGACGATAACTGGGGTAGCCTTCAGCCGTGCACGACTACGATCCCGGCGCCTTCCCGCCGGCCGCGGTCACGGTGGACCTCGTGGTTCTCACCATCCACGGCGACGATCTCATGGTCCTGCTCGTCAGCCGGGGCGAGGCGCCCTACCGGGGTAGCCTCGCGCTTCCTGGCGGCTTCGTCCGCCCGGATGAGGGACTCGCCGAGGCGGCCGCCCGTGAGCTGGCCGAGGAGACCGGCGTCGCCGTCGGCGCCGCGCATCTTGAGCAGCTGGCCAGCTACGGAGCCCCGGACCGGGACCCCCGGATGCGCGTGGTGACTGTCGCCTACCTCGCGATGACGCCCGCCATGCCAGACCCGCGGCCGGGCACCGACGCGGCCGGGGCGACTTGGCTTCCCGTCGGGGAGGCGATCGGGCGGCCGCTGGCGTTCGATCACCGCCAGATCCTCGCCGATGGCATGGAACGGGTCCGCGCCAAGCTTGAGTACACGCCGCTGGCCACCGCGTTCTGTCCGCCAGAATTCACGATCGCCCAGCTCAGGAGCGTCTACGAGATCGCATGGGGGAGAGCGCTTGACCCGCGGAACTTCCACCGCAAGGTAACCGGAACGCCGGGATTCGTAACCCCGGTGGACAGATCCACGGCTGGCGTGCGTGGCAGGCCCGCCCAGTTGTTCCGCCGGGGCCCGGCGACGAATCTCCACCCGCCGCTGCTCCGAGATGACCCGGACTGACGATCTTCACCGACGAGACACCAGCGCATAACCCGCCGCTCACCCAGGATGTCTACGTTCCGCAATTATGACCAACCGCGAAAACCCAACTGGCGCCAACGGGCGCCGCGTTTCCCGGCGTATCGTGCTCAAGGGCGCGGCCGGCCTTGGTGCCGTCATCGGCGCTGGCGGTCTGCTCGACGTCGGCCTCCCGCAGCGCGCTCTCGCCGCCGCCGACCCGGGTACGACCACGGTACCGCTGCCCACCACGACCGAGCCGGAACAGCTGCACCTCACCTGGGGATCCGACCCGACGACGCAGGTCACGGTGTCCTGGGCCGCGCCGGGGACCGTCGCGCAGCCCGCTCCGTCGCTGACCTTCTCCGAGCGGCCCATCACCCGCGCGAACCCCGGGCGCACCATCCGGCTGCCCGAGCCCGCCGCCCTGAGCCTGAAGGACGACGGCTTCGGCCCCAAGTCCATCAGCTTCGCCGACGGCCTGTCCGGCGAGACCACGTACCACTACCACGTGCCGCTCGAGGGCCTGCGGCCCAGCACCACGTACTACTACGAGGTGACCGACGGCGCCGCGGCGCCGTCGGCGGCCGGCGGGTACTTCACGACCGCCCCGGCCGGCCGCGCGAAGTTCCGCTTCTCCAGCTACGGCGACATCGGCACCCCGACCGCCGCCAGCAAGTACAACGTGACCGGCTATTCGTGGAACTCCGAGGCGTCCAACGACACCTGCACCTTCGAGGTCGACGCCACCATCACCGCGAGCGACGGCGGGCCCGCGCCACTGTTCCACCTGGTTAACGGCGACCTGTGCTACGCCGACAACGACCCGGCCAACACGCCGTCGGTGTGGCGTGACTTCAGCGTCAACTCCAGCCGCTCGGCCGCCTTCCGGCCGTGGATGCCGGCCCTCGGCAACCACGAGCAGGAACTCGGCGCGGACGCCCAGGACGGCTCGCCGAGCAGCGGCGCGTACTGGAACGGCGCGTACGGCAACGGCAACTACCAGGCGCGTTACCTGCTGCCTGACAACCGGGTGACCAACTACGACGGCAACCACCTGCGGGGCCAGTTTTACAGCTTCCAGGTCGGTACCGTGCTGTTCATCGCCCTCGACGCGGACGACGTCACCCTGCAGAACGTGCAGACCTCCACCAGCAGCCAGGTCACTTACGCCTCGGGTGTCACCGTCCCGGCCGACGTGGTGCACAGCGGCCACGAGTACACCGGCGAGCTGAGCTTCACCGAGCGGGACTTCTCGATCGTCCCGGCCGGCGCGCAGCCGAACAAGCAGACGCGGTGGCTGGAGCGAACCCTGCGGGAGGCCCGCGGCAACCCGTCGATCGACATCATCGTGGCCTGGATGCACCAGGCTCCGATGTCTACCTCGACCGAGGGCAACGGCACCGACATGGGCATCCGCGCCACCTGGGGGCCGCTGTTCGACAAGTACGAGGTCGACCTGGTCCTGTCCGGCCACGAGCACGACTACGAGCGGTCCTACCCGGTCCGCGGTTTCGACGACGACGCGGGCAGGGTGACCACCGCCTTCACCTCGTCCCTCGACGGCGCCGACTACGTGGTGGGCGACGCGGTCAACACCAGGCGGCCGTCCGTCGTCACCGACACCCCCGAGACGCTGGACGGCGTCCCGGCGTTCGACACCGCCAAGGGCACCGTGTACCTGATCCTGGGCGGTGGTGGCGCCTCCGCGACCAACAGCTACGGCGAGGACACGGCCACCGGCCTGCCCCAGGCCAACGTGTGGGTCACGCTGGATGGCCGGGACGCGGTGGAGGATGCGCCGTGGTCGGCGGCCCGTGACACTACCGACGCCCACGGCTACGCCTACTTCGACGTGGACCCGGGCGAGCGCCCCGGCGACACGACGCTCACCTTCCAGTGGTTCCAGGTGCCGACCGTTGCCGCCGGCGGGACGATCACGCTGCCCACGACCCCCTACGAGAAGCTCGTGTTCGGCCGCAACCTGAACCGCCGCTAAGCGTTTTGCCCTGGTGCTGTGCCCGGTGCCCCGGGCACAGCCCGGGCGATCTTCAGGCCCCGCCAGGAAGGAAATACGAACGGCGCGAGGGTGGTGACGAGCATCGCCGACCCGGTCAGGAGCAAAGCGGTGGCCAGGCCGGTTCCCTCGGTCAGCGCTCCGCCCAGCAGCGAGCCGAACGGGACCCCGATCCACGCGCTGGACCGGAACGCGCCCAGGACCCGGGCCTGCAACAGCGCGGGCACCCGTTCGTAGGCGACCGCCCCGATGATGGGATTCAGTGCCCCGGTCGCCAGGCCGGAGAGCACGCCGACCACCAGCACGGGCGGCAACGTACCCGAGATCGCCAGCGCGAAGAAGACCGGGCAGCCGCCGACCAAGAAGCCAATCGCGTACGTGCTGTACCGGGGCATCCGGTTACCGGCCCAGGTGCCGGCTAGTGCCCCGGCCACGAGGCCGATCGCGGAGGCGCCTCCGATGAGCCCGAGTCCCGACGCGTGATGCAGCCGTGAGTGCACCCAGACGGGGATGAATACCGAGCTGAGCGCCTGGTCGAGCAGGTTCGTGACCGCGATCATGAGCGCGATCCCCGCTAGCAGCCGGTCGGTCCACAGGAATCGCAGGCCCTCACCCACCTGGGACCAGTACCGGCGGACGGTGAGCGCCGCCTTTTCCGCTGGACCGGCGATTGCCGCTAGCGGGATCAGCGAGACGATGAGCACCGCCGCGACGGCGAACGTCACGCCGTCGATCAAGATGACGGTGGGTGCGCCGGCCACCGCGATCAGCGCGCCGGCCAATGGCAGACCCGCCAGCATGCCTCCGCGCTGCGCGACCGAGTTCAGGCCCGCCGCCCGCTCGTTCGGCACGGCACCGAATGCCGCGGTGCGCGGGACGAGGGGCGACGTGGCGTTGTCGGCGGTGCCGCGGGCGGCGCCCGCGACCGCCACCAGCGCGAGCAGCGAGCCGATCGAGAGCGCGCCCAGCGCGTACAGCGCCGGGATGGCGGAGACGAACACCGCGGCGACCGCGTTTCCCGCGACGCAGGACCGGCGGAGCCCGAAGCGATCCACGAGCGGGCCCGCGAACGCCTGCAGGACCACATACGGAGTCATCTCCGCGAAGCCGGCGACTCCGGTCAGCACCGGGCTTCCGGTCTTCACGAGCACGAGCCAGGGGATGGCGATGCCCGACATCGCGGTGCCCAGCTGCGAGATGCCGTACGCCAGGATGAGCCCGTAGAGCGGGGCCTTCCGAGTGGTCATGGCTGCTCTTCGTCGGGGAGCAACTGGAACTGGAAATAGGCGCGCACGGTTCCCGGGCGCGGATCGGGATCGCCAGGTTCGCGACGGTACCGGTTGGCGAGCTCGCTGATCTTCGTCCCGAGTTCCCTGGCCTCCTCGGTAGTGAGGCGGAGCGGCCAGTCGTTCAGCTTCCAGGGCGCCGTCGCTATCTCGTCCGGGGCCGACGTGAATATGTCGATGCCGGTCAGGATGCGGCGATGGATGTCTTCGGCGACGGTGCGCAGGTAGCGGCTGGTCGCTTCGATATCCGGGGTCTCCGACGTGCGGACCGTGAAGCCCGTTCCGCGGTGGACCGCTCGCCAGAACCGGTCGCGGCCGTTGCCGCGTCCGGCGTCCTCGGTGATGAGCCCGTTGTCGGCAAGCACTCGCAGGTGGTAGCTGGTGACGCCGCTGGAGCGCCCGATCCGGGCCGCGAGGCTGGTAGCCGTGGCTGGCCCGTCGTCCTGCAGGAGCTCGAGCAGCCGCAGCCTGATCGGGTGCGTCAAGCCCTTGAGCGTCTCAGGGGTCAGGATGAGGTCACGGCTGGGATCGATCCACTCGGGAAAGCCGCCGTCTGGTTCCATGGACCCGATTCTACGTTTGCAAAGAAAATTTTGCAAAAAAAATTGGGCGATTACCCACGTACGGCGATAACAGCAAGAAGCGCTGAATGCTCCCGCGCGCCGCACCGTGCACCATCCCCCCGCGGCGCCCGTGCTCATCCACAGTGCGGCTGGCCTAAATCCCGCCGATGCGGGCAGGTCATTGTGCCTCGGTGTCCTGGGCTTGCCGATCAGCCAGTTGATGGGCCTCGAGCCAGCTGGCGACGGCAGCGTAGGCATGGTCCCGCGGCTCAGGCAGGGACAGGAACACGTCGTGGCGTGCGTCCTGAATCGGCACCACGGTTGTCTCACCGCCGAGGCAGCCAGCCCACCGGGCGATGTGCGAGACATCGACTACCGTGTCGGATCGGTCGCTCAGGGGCGAGTAGTCGCGGGAGAGGTCGGAGCGGGTGGAGCGGAGCACCAATGACGGGACGCCGACGTCCAGCCCGCGGTGCAGCCGTGCCTGCCCGCGCCGTATCGCGTTGAGCCAGCCGAAGGTCACGGGGAAGCCCGCCAGCGGCTTCAGTGCGAGATCGAAGTCCCATTCTCCGGTGCCGCTGACATGCAGCGTTCGGCCGTATACGCCCGGAGGCAGCTTCAGTTCGCGGAACGGCTGTACCTTCGCCAGCACGCGCAACGCCTGGGTCAAGGCTCCGCGGTTGACCGGTTTGCCTTGCAGGTCGAGCCACGGGCTGTTCAGCACGAGCCCGGTGACTGGCGGCAGCTGGCCCGCCGCTCGTCGGCGGTCCAGCCACAACGGCAGGATCAGCCCGCCAGTCGAGTGGGCGACCAGTATGACCGGTAGGCCCGGATGTTCACCGGTCACCACCGCCAGCGCGCCGTCGAGTTCCTGGTCGTACAGCGCGAGGTCCGATACGTAGTGCGCGGTCTGGCCCGGACGTCGCGCTCGGCCCGATTTGCGCACATCGAGGGCGTAGAACGCCAGGCCGCGTTCGGTGAAGAAGTCAGCGAGTGCCGTCTGGAAGAAGTAGTCAGAGAAGCCGTGTACGTAAAGAACCACGCCGCTGATCGCCTGCTGCTGGCGGGGTTCGCGCCGCACCAGCACGGCCGCGATCGAGCCTTCGCCATCCGGATCGGTGCCCAGTTCGAGTACGTGCTGGCTGTAGCCTTCGCCGAGGTGGTCCGGCTGCCATCTGGGATTATTCATGTAGGTAAGTGTTCCCGATTTCGTTGGGGGATATTTCGTTGGGGGATAGGCGGGGCCGACGGTGGCCGGAGTTCCCCCGCGACGTACTGGACGCGATGGAGCCGGACGGGGACTTCGGGCGACGCCACCTGCTGAATCCAGTCTGGCCGAGCCTGCCCTCGACCCCGCGATCGCGGGCCACGACACCGAGGCCTATGTCCATCTGCCGAACTTCCTCGTCGTCGCTGCCCGGCGGACGTAGGTGGCGGGTAGTCGCGAGCCAGGACACATCATGAGTTTGCGGCGTGTCGTTGCGGCCGGCCGGTTTTGTGCGGTATCACCCGGTTGCGCCGACCCTCGTCACTGCCCATGCATTCGAATAATTATGGTTGGTGTGGCGCTACCCAGAAAAGAGTATGGGTAGCGCCACACCAACCATAATCACCGGGCACGACAGCAGGGCGAGATGGCCCGGATGTCCGATTCGCGAACCCTCCGTGAGCCTGCCGGTGTTGCGGCCAGCCCCCGGAAGCGGCCAGATGCTGTCAGCCGCAGCTCGCCGCTAACTGACGGCGCCTAGCCCTCATTCCCTGGATGACAGAATCAGGTCTGTGGACGCTGCCCTGCTGGAGGCCTTCGGCCTCGATCCTGACATTCTCCACCTCAACCACGGCGCATTCGGTGTAGCGCCAGTCGTCGTGCGCCAGGCCGCCGCCACGTGGCGCGACCGTGCGGAACGTAATCCGCATCGCTTCAACCGAGTCGAAGTCGCTGGGCTGGTAGCAGCGGCGCGAGAGCACGTGGCCGGATTCCTCGGCGTCGACCCATCCTGCGCGGCATGGGTACGCAACGTTTCCGAAGGGATGTCCGCTCGTTGAGGCGGTCTATCCGGTTGGTGCTGATGATGGCGTGATCGTGTCCGCGTATGCCGCCGCGTGCTCGGCGCGTACGCGGCTGGTCGTGATCGACCGGATCACCTCACCAACCGCCACCGTCGTCCCGGTCGCGGCAGTGGTCGCGGCTATCGCCGAAGTGGGGACATCGGTGCTTGTCGATGCGGCCCACGCGCCTGGCCAGCTTCAAGACGACATCGCGGCATTCGGTGCTGACCACTGGGTCGGCAATCTGCACAAGTGGGCGTACACCCCTCGCGGTAGCGCCATTCTGTGGAGCCGGCCAGGTGCCGACGTGACACCGACCGTACTCAGCTGGCAGCTGGAGGATGGGTACGCCCCGTCGTTCGATTATCCCGGCACCACGGACTACGCCGGCTGGCTGGCAGCTCCGGACGGCTTGGCGTACTGGGAGACTCTAGGCGGCTGGGAAGCCGTAGCTCAGCTCGCCGGCCTGGCGACCGAAGGCCAGGAGAGGGTGGCCGAGGTCCTTGGCGTAACGCTTGAGCGGTTGCCAGCCGCACCCGCGCCAACCATGCGGCTAGTGCCGTTGCCCGACGGTGTCCTCACCTCTCAAGACCAGGTCGACCCTTTGTATGAAGCCCTGTCGCAGCAGCGTGTCGAGGTCGCGCCGGTCTGCTTCGACGGAGTCGGCTACCTGCGCATCGCGGCGGCGCCATACAACACCTCAGACGATTACGATCGCCTAGCCTACGCCGTCCGTGAACTCCTATACGTCGCCGCCGGTTACGATTGCTCGCCCGCTGAGTCAACCACTGGAACTCATTCGCCATAGTGTCTCTGGCGTGACTGAAGACTTGCAGCCGCCCACCTCGCTGGAGGCTTCCGCCCGAGCACTGGGCGCGGACACCGAGTGGTATCGCTCTGACTACCTGATGATCCGAATGCGCGACGGGGTGCGGCTGGCCACTGTGGTGATTCGCCCGAAGGCAGCCGGGGCGTATCCGGTTTTGCTGGTCCGCACTCCGTACCCGGCCACGTCCCTGGACAATTTCGGCGGCCTCGCTAAAGCCTTGTTCGAGAAGGACTATGCGGTCATCGTCCAGAACGAGCGCGGCAGCCAGTGGTCAGAAGGTGACTTCGGGGTCCTTACGAAGACGACCTCGGACGGCCTGGACACCCTGGACTGGATTGTGCAGCAGAACTGGTCGAATGGACGGGTCGGCATGTACGGCTGCTCCTCGACCGCTGAGAACCAGCTTAAGCTCGCCGCGATCGGGCACCCCGCGCTGCGCGCCTGCGTGCCGATGAGTTCGGGGGCTGGTATCGGCGACATCCCCGGTACCGAGGGTTCACGGGGCCTGTTCTACCGCGGCGGGGTGCCAATGCTGGCGGGCTGGGCCCGGTGGCACGCGCGCAACGGCATCCGGACCCGACCTAAGCTCCCCGAGGTTGCCGATGAAACCGAGCTCGCGCGGATCATGAGGCGTTACTCGGCCAGCGTGACCGACTCCCGCGATCCCGAGTACGCGAAGGCCCTCACGGTATCGACCCGGCAGGCGCCGAGCAGCGAGGTGTTGCGCCGGATAGGCACGCCGCTGACCGCGTTCGAGCAATTCATCGCCAGTCCCACCGACCCAGCCTGGGACGACGTCGCCCTGATCGACGCCAGTCACACGGGAGCAACGCCGTCCATCAACATCAATGGGTGGATGGACATCGGGACTTACGAGACCATCAAGCTGTTCGAATTCCAGCAGCACCACCCTGACCAGTACCTGGTCATGGCCCCGACCGGACATTGTCAGATGACGCGGACGTCCAAGGACGCGAAACTCGGTGACCGCCCGATGGGCGACACTAGCTTCCCTTACGACGAGATTTTCGAGGCCTGGTTCGACCACTGGTTGCGCGATCAGCGCGCTGACTGGAAGCCCATGCCGAAGGTCCAGGTGTTCCTCATGGGTGCGGATACCTGGCTGGCGGGGGAGCGATGGCCACTGCCGGAGACCGCCGAGCGGTCGCTGTACCTCAGCAGCGGCAGCGGTGCCGCCACGTTGTGGGGTGATGGCGTGCTCCTCCATGACCCAGGAGCACCGGGCACGGATGCATTCCGCTCTGACCCACATAACCCCGTGCCTTCGCCCGGCGGCGACCTAGGCGGCAGCGCCCCGGTGTGCGCCGATCAGCGGCCGATCGAGTGCCGGGCCGACGTGCTCGTTTACACCACGTCCGTGCTGGATCAGGCTGTCTCCATCGTCGGCGACGTTAGTGCCGAGCTGCACGTATCGGCTGACGTGCCAGACGCCGATGTCTTCGTCAAGCTCGTCGACGTGTACCCGGACGGCACCGCCTACAACCTCGCGGAGACCTCGCTGCGGCTTCGCTACCGCGACGGCGTCGCGACCCCAGCAAGCCTGCTCCCAGGGGAGGTCTACCGGGTTGAGCTGCGGGGGATCACCACGGCGAACTACTTCCCGGCTGGCCATCAGATCCGGATCGAGATCGCCGGATCGAGCTTCCCCAACGCCGACAGGAACTGGCATGTCGGCGGCCGCAACGATCTCGCAACCGACGGCCCGGTTGCGAATCTGACGATCCACCACGGCCACGATCATCCGTCACGGATCCTGGTGCGTGAGTACCTTGGCCCCGTGGGCTAGGGGAGCGGGTGCCCGGATTGTTCCTAGTCTCCCCGGGCACCACGTCGCCCAGCGGCGGATGGGATCCTCTCTCCGCGCTTACAGTGGCTGACTCAGCCGCAGGTGATTGCCACTGGGGTCGCGGACGGCGGCGTCGCGGACGCCGTAGGGCTGGTCGATGGGTTCCTGGAGGATCTCCGTCCCGGCGGCGCGCAGTGACTCGAAGGTCTTGTCCAGGTCGTCGACTTGAATGAAGACCGCTAGGTCGCCCTTGGCGACGATCTCCCGCATAGTCTGCCGGTCGGCCGGGGGTATGTGGTGGTCCACAGCGGCCAGCAGCAGGTCGTGGGTGTCACCTGGGGCATGGATGGTGAGCCAGCGCATCTCCGGGCCCATCGGGACGTCGTCGCGGACCTCGAAGCCGAGCCACTGAGTATAGAAGGCAAGTGCCGCATCCAGGTCGGTGCAGTACACGGGCGTGTGTGTAATGGAAGTGCCATGTCAGCGACCCTACGCGTGGCTGGCTGAGAAGGCTTCTCCGATCCTGCACGGCTCCGCGATCCACCCGGGGCGTGCCCAGGCCCGTGTCATGCATGGCGGGACCGGCACGAGTCGTGAGTGGTCTCGGGCCTTGTAGGTGGATGGAGATTCGCCGACGAGACGCGAGAACGTCGAGCTGAACGAACCGAGTGAAGTGAACCCCACGGCCATGCACACGTCGGTTACCGATATGCCGCCTCTGCGCAGCAGTGCCATAGCTCGTTCCACGCGCCTGGCCTGCAAGTAGCCGTACGGTGTCTCGCCGTAGGCCTCACGGAACCGGCGGGAGAACAAGGATGGCGACATTAGCGCGGCGCGTGCCATCGCCGCGACGTCCAGTGGCCGCGCGTACTCGCGGTCCAGCAAGTCCCGGGCTCGGCGCAAGTGAGCGAGTTCGGCGACCTCCATACGCCGACCGTACAACTGAATTCGTTCGACTGCTAGTTCGACTGGTGCTTAAGTCTGCCGCGTCGCGGGGGAGCAGCGCCATCCAGAAGGACGCCATCCTGTACCGCGTATGCCTTGTCCGGCCACATCAGCTCGGCCGCCAGATGCCTGGGGCCCGGCTATGGCGTTGACAGTTATCAATTTCATTTAACGGAAATGGCCAGGCGATCTCATCGTAACGAGAATGGCCGCAGATCTGCGTGATAACAGAGTTATCAATTGGACCCGGAAGACCCATTGTGTTTGACAATGATTGCCGTTAGGGTCCGGAACATACCCGCTCATAAGAGGCATCCCACAGCGAATGTGCCCAGAGGAAGGGAAATCATGAAAACTGCCCGATTGTGGGCCCTGGCCGGGGCCGCTGGGCTGGCGACATCCTTCATCGCAGCGGCAGCCGGGACCGCAGCAGGCTCAACCACCGCGGCGGCGGACGGGACCGCGGTCAGCTCATCGCACCCCAGCTTTTCCAAGCTAAACACGAGCCAAGTCAAAGCCCTCTCGTCCGGCAAGCAAGAACGCATGGTGGTTGTGTTCGACGACCAACTCACCAGCCTGCCGGCGACCAGGGCCCACCGGCAGGCCCGGGAAGCAGCGGCCACGGCTATGCAGGCGCCACTCGTAGCACAGCTGAAGCAGGTCGGGGCCACGAACATCACGGCCCTCTCGCTCCTCAACGCTGTCGCCGCGACGATGCCCGCGGCCGAGGCACAAGCACTCAGCCACACCCAGGGCGTCAAGGAGGTCGTCCCCGACGGGACCATCACCATCGGGGACGCCACGTCGACCACGAAGACGGCATCAGCGTCCCAGGTCCGGAAGTCGACCATCCCAGCATCGGCGGCCGACGGGCAGCAGCTATGCAACGCGTCTTCCGGCAATCCGCTGCTGGAGCCCGAGGCCCTCACCAGCATCCACGACGCGTCCAACAACCCGGATGCCCCAGGCGAGGCGTCCGCGATCGCGACGGGCGTGGGCGTCATCGTGGGGAACGTCGACGCCGACTCGCTGGCCGGGAACCCCAACATGATCCGGGCTGGCGGCCAGCACGTGGTCATCGACGCCCCGAACCCGAGCGAGAACGTCTATAGCGACGAGTTCAACGGGGACGTCTCCACCATCGCCGCGCAGGGCACGGTCACCTACACCTACGCGTCCCAGCTGCCCTACTCGAATTTCCCCGCGAACTGCAGCTTCCGGATCGTGGGGGACGCCACCGGCGCCTCTCTTGTCACCACCGGCTACTTTTCCGACACCAACTCGTCCGGCCAGATCGTCGCTCCCGAGTCGCAGGTCATCGCCGGGCTGCAGCAGGCGGTGAGCGAGGGCGCCAACGTCGTGTCGGAGTCCTACGGCTACGGTGCCCTGCCAGGTGCCAACGACGACCTGCTCGCCCCGACGAACGACGCGATGGTGCAAGCGGGCGTTGTCGTCGTCGAGAGCGCGGGCGACAGCGGCTCGTCCGGCACGGTCGAGGCCCCCGCCGATGACCCCAACGTCATCGATGTCGGCGGGACGAACGACCTCAGGCTCCTCGCCCAGGCTGATGGCTATACCAAGGGCTGGGAAGACGACAACATGACGACCCTGTCGTCGGGCGGCACCGCTCCTAACGGCGCCGTGGTGGACCTCGTCGCCCCTGGCTACCTGGCCCTCGCTGCTGCCGGCGCCGGCCAGGACCCGCCACTCCCGACCGAGGCCTTCGGCGGGACCAGCGAGGCGGCCCCCTTCGTCTCTGGGGCCGCCGCCGACGTGATCCAGGCCTACCGTGACACCCACGGCGGTGCCACCCCGACGCCGGCCCAGGTGAAGGAGATCCTCACCAGCACGGCAACCGACATTGGGGCTGCGGCTGACCAGCAGGGCTCCGGTCTGCTGAACGTGTACGCGGCCGTTGAGGCGGCCCGCCAGATGCCGGGCACGACGGAGACCCACTCGGCCGCCTCCGAACTGGTGGACAGCCCTACCCAACTCGACGTGCAGGGCCCGGGCGGCTCAACGGTTCATACATCGGTCACGCTGTACAACGCGTCCTCCACCACCGAAAGGGTTGCCGGCACCTACCGGGCGCTCGGAAACGAGACGCCTCTCGGCAGGCCCGTCACCGAGGACGTCACTGCCCCGTCGCCCAGCGCCCCGATTCCCGCTCAGGGGGCGACCGCGGCGTCACCGATCAAGTTCGCGGTGCCGAGGGGCGTCAGCGTGCTCGACGCCGACATGCGCTGGCCGGACCCGACCAACAGCGATGACAACATCCTGGCGTTCATCCTGACCAACCCGGCCGGAAAGCTGGCCCAGATCTCCTATGACTACGGTGCCGCCAACGGCCCCGACGCCAGTCCTGACATCCAGCACAGCACGGTTGAGCACCCGATGGCCGGAACCTGGACGGCCCAGATCGTGTGGGCCAATGGCCGCGGCCACGTGCAGACCGCGCCAGACACCCCAGGGACTTACACGGGGACCGTGACCTTCCAGGCCAGCGGCCAGGACTTCACGACACTCCCGGCGTCGGTACCCGTCACCATCCCGGCTCACAGCTCGGTGAGCGTGCCACTCGCCATCGCCCTTCCCCGGACTTCCGGGGATGCCCCCGAGTCCGTGCAGTTCACGTCGCCCGGCGGGCTCGAGAGCTCGGTGCCGATCGCCCGGCGCACCCTGATCCCCTCGGTCGGCGGCTCGTTCCGCGCCACGCTGACCAGCTCGGTATCCCGCGGCCCCGGGCAGATCAAGACCTTCTACGTCGACGTGCCCCCAGGGAAGCGTGACCTCGACGTGTCGTTCTACGCGCCGGACCACGCTGCCGATGACCCGGTGTACTTCTACCTGTTCTCGCCCGCCAACCTCGCGCCTGCCGTCACCGAGTCAGGGAACATCGAGGTCACAGCAACCGACACCTCACCAACGCCCGACAACCCGACCGGCCTCGCCTCACTCATCGCCCCCGATCCCCAGCCAGGACTGTGGGAGATCGACATGATGCAGGGCGCCACGACCGACGGGACGGAGTTCTCCCAGGCCGTCACCGGAGTAGTCACCTACAACCAGCTCGCGCCCGTCACCGAGACCGGTCTCCCGGAGTCGGTGACGACCACCATCGACTCCAGCGTCCCCGTAACGGTCACGGTCACGAACACGACGAACCATGTCGGCTACTTCGAGCTGCAGCCGTCGGGCAGCGACATCACTGGAGGCAATACAGTCACGCCCGAAGAACTAGCGCCCGGAGCCACGGGGACGCTGAAAGCAACGCTGTCACCCACGGCAGCCGCGGGCTCCGCGGTGAACGGCACCCTCAGTGTTATCGACTCGACAGACTGGGGAAGCTACGAGCCCGCCCTCGGGGCTCCGGCGTCCTACTCCGACTTCCACGACTTCACCTACGCCTACACAGCCAAGAGCTCGCCTACGCGTCCGGCGTGCTGGGGCCCGGGCCCCAGCACGCCGGACGAGACCCGTTTGTTGGTGGTGAGCCCGTAGTCGTCGCCGGCCAGGGGGACTGGCCAAGTTGCCCGCCACCGGCCGTTGCCGCCATCGCGTCCCAGCCGTCATTGCCTGCGGTTAGTCGGCCGGTGGTCATGTCGCTGGACGCCGGTCTTCGCGGAGCAGGCCATAGATAAGTACGCCGATGTACTTGCCCCGCAGGAAGGACCGGCCGCGCATGAGTCCTTCCCGCCGGAATCCGAGGCGTTCGAGGGCCTTCTGCTCGCCGACGTTGGCGTCGTTGGTTAGTGCCTCGATCCGGTGCGCAGTCGTGTGGTCCAGGAGGTATTCCACGAGCAGGCCCTGCGCTGCCGTCCCGATCCCCTGCCCGCGATGCTCGGGCGCCACGCCTACCCCGATCTCATAAGTGACGCCGGCAGGGGAGCCGCGAGGCTTCCAGGTGGCGATGCCAACGACCATGCCGTCCCCGCCTACGATCGCGACTGCCGCAGACTCGGCGGAGATGTAGCCGTCGCGCTCCCAGCGTCGGCGGCGTGCCCGCGGATCGGTGAACCCTGGCCACTCGAACTCGCCTAGCACGTCGGGATCGGTGCAGAGCCGGTCAAGGAAGGCGAGGTCGTCCTCGGTGAAGGCCCGCAACCGGACTGAACCAGCGGAATCGTCTTGAGTCATGGATGTCATTATCGGCTGCGCATGATCTCCGCCGGCCGGCCTGATCTGGCGCACGTGAACACGTTCGGCGCGGTGATTCGGTCGCTGGCCCGGCGGACCTGGGTGGTCGCGTAGACGCCGGGTACGGCCTTCAGCGCCTCTTCGGCCCTGCGTCCATGATTAATGGTCAATATCTCTTGACTTACGGTCTGGATTTGTTGACCATAGTCTCGTGACACCATCCGAGCCCGAACGCGTCTTCCGCGTGGAGACCGACCAGCAACTCCATGCCGTCGGCAGCCTCGCCCGTCACCGCGTGCTGGGGGTGCTGCGCGACGGCCCGGCGACGGTCACCCAGATCGCCGAGCGGCTGGGCATCGCCAAGGGAAGCTCGCACTACCACGTCAGGGTGCTGGCCAAGGCCGGCCTGATCCACATCGTCGAGACCCGCAAGGTGCGCGGAGTCGAGGAGCGGTACTACGGCATGGTCGCCCCGGCTATCGCGCTGCCGGACGCCGGGGCCGGTGCGCCAGAGTTCTTGATGCGGCACGCACTGGCCGACCTGGAGTCGGCCCCGGCAAGTGACCAGAAGACCGTCATGCTCAAACACGCACGGCTTAGCCCGGCAGCCTTCGGTGCCTTCGAGGCGCGCCTGCACGCACTGATCGACGAGCTCACCGAGCTCAGTGACCCAGCTGATGCCGCCGCGGACTTGTTCGTCGCCTTCTACCGGCCACAGGACACTGCACACAGCGGGGAGGCGTCGAAATGAAAGTGCCTGGTCGGCAACCACTTCCTGCGACCTTCCACCGCATATGGGCGGCTAGCGGCGTATCGGCACTCGGTGACGGCATCTACCTCTCCGCCCTTCCGTTGCTCGCCCTCACGATGACGCACAACCCGGTGGTCCTCGGCGCGATGGAGGCCTGCGCGCTGCTGCCGTGGCTGTTCTTCGGGCTCCTCGGCGGCGCACTGGTCGACCGCTGGGATCGGCGCCGCATCATGTGGCTGGCCGACCTGTTCCGGTTCGTCCTGCTGGCCGGCGTCACCGGGCTGGTCACGGCCGGGGCGGCGGACGTC
>JBEKHI010000117.1:0-19728 GCA_050012355.1 Streptosporangiaceae bacterium
TTTTGCACCCGGGAGAGGCGGCTGTCGGTTATGTCATTTTTGAGGGGTTGCATCTGCTCCAGTGTGCGCAGGAAGTATCACTGCCGTTTAGCCAAGGCAACATGAGCTCGCGGCGCGCCGCGGGTCCTGGATGTGACTCACTCCGCACCCGCAGGCCCTTCGGATATCTGCAAACCGAACATACGCACCATTTTTTCCCGCCACCATGCCCGGCGATTGTGGTGGGTGCTGCATTACCCGGCGAAGAGTCTTGGTAATGCCACACCCACCACAATCCCGCGGACCCAGGGACGGCAGCAACAGCCCACACAACCGGGCGATACCCCACCAGACCGATCGACCGCGGCGACACGGACGTTGGTCCGGAACGCCGCCTGGCACGTCCGCTGGGACCAGGCACCTGCCCGCAGCGCGAGCCAACGACACCGATGTCGCATCGATGCTGCCACGCCACATCGATGCTGTTGAGGCCAGTCCCCGCCAGAAGCCGCCTTCCGGGCGTAACGCGCACCCGCCGACACCAGTGCCACCCCACCGCATCCTTGACCCTGGCCCGGCAGCAGTCGCGCGACAGCCTCCGGAGCTGCACAAATCCTTCGCGCTAGTTCGATCTTGATTTCTTTATGCCGATAAATCGGGTGGCTGCGCGGGCGAGGGCGCTCCCTTATCGCTACGGGATTCGAGGCGGCATACCCCAAAAGCGGCATTCTGCCGGTGATGGGGACACTTGTACGCGGCGCCAGACCCGTGAGGCACGAGTGACTGGCGGTGCTAGAACTGAGGCTGCTCAGTTACTACTTTGAGTACCACCATGATCACAAAAGAGCAGGGGTCTCACCTGCGACTCGTGCCGAGCCTGGACGCGGAGGCTGACGAGGCCGCACCGGCCCCAGAGGGGACGGTCACGCCCAAGGGACCCGACAGGCCCGGCGGGTCGGACAAGCACACGGGGCCGGGCAGCGAAACCGATCGCACAGGCGACAGCGGGCCGGGCAGCGGGACCGATGGCGGCGGTGGGCTGGGCGATCAGGGGATGCCGGATCGGCCGCGGCGGCGGGTGTCGGCTTTCGACGGGATACGGGCGCTCGCGGTACTGGCGGTGCTGGGGTTTCATGAGGGATGGCCGGGGCTGCCGGGCGGGTTTCTTGGCGTCGACGTCTTCTTTGTGCTGAGCGGGTACCTGATCACCGGCACCCTGATCACCGGGCAACCACTGCTCCGGTTCTGGGAGCGCCGGGTCCGCAGGCTGGTGCCAGCGCTGGTGGTCATGCTGGTCACCGTCACCGCCGTGGTCACGCTCACCCAACCGGATCAGCTCGCTGCGTTGCGCGGCGCGCTGCTGCCCGCGCTCTGCTATGTCAGTAACTGGTACGAGATCGCGAAACACGGTTCCTACTTCTCGCTCTACGGACCGCCCTCGCCGCTGATGCACCTGTGGTCGCTGGCAATCGAGGAGCAGTTTTACCTCGTCTGGCCGCTCGTCGTGCTAGCGATCAGGCCGCTCAGGAACCGCGCGATCGTTCCCGCGGCACTGGCGATCGCCTCGGCGATCGCGATGGCGATTCTCTATCGGCACGGCGGCGATCCATCGCGCGTTTACTACGGCACCGACACGCACGCGTCCGCGCTGCTGGTCGGCGCGGCGCTCGCCTTCGTCCCGAAAGGCCCGGGCAAATTTACAATCCCGGCGCCAGCGCTCGATGCGGTGGGAGCGGCCGGGCTCGCCGTACTTGGCTGGGAGTGCGGCCACTTCGGCGGCGACGACCCCGTGCTGTACCCCTACGGTCTCGTCGTCACCGCTCTCGCGGCGGCCACCGTGATCGCCGCCGCGGCTGGCGACGGGGCGATCGCCGCGCTGCTGAGCGCCAAGCCACTGCGCTGGCTGGGTGAACGCTCATATGGCATCTACCTGTGGCACTGGCCGGTCATTGTGCTGCTGACTAAAAACCCGGTGGGTTCGGTCTTTGCGGTGGGCCTCGCCGCCGCCTCCTGGGAGTTCATCGAGCGCCCCATCCTGCGGGACGGATTCGCCGCCACCCTGCGCCGCTGGCACCGCGCCGCCGTCTCGTGCCACGCCAACTACGCGGTCACGGCGCTGGCCGGGGGCCTGTCCATCGCGCTGCTCGCCGTCGCGACCTACGGACTCACCCGCTCTCCGGCCAGCGGCCTGACCGGGCAGATCGCCGCCGGCCAGCGCGCCGTCGCGACCTCACAAATCAAGAGTTCACCAAAACGACGAGCTCACGTCGTTATGGTCAAATGTGGTGGCACGGTGGTGACAGCCATCGGCGACTCGGTGATGGTCGCTTCCGCTACGGCGCTCGCCGACCGGCTGCGCGGGGTGTACATCGACGCGATGGTGGGACGGTCGATGGCGGAGGGACTCGAGGTCGCGCGAACGCTGGAACGCGAACACCGGCTGCGGCGGGTCGTGGTCGCCGGGCTGGGCACCAACGGGCCGGTCTCGGCCCCGCAGGTCCGCGAACTGGAGCGCATCGCGGGGCCACGCCGTGACGTGGTGCTGGTCACCGCCTTCGTCCCGCGACCGTGGCAGGCGGAGGTCAACCGGGTATTCGCGGCGGCGGCCCGGCACGACAAGCGGGTCGTGCTCGCCAACTGGAAGCGGGTGATCGCCGGGCGGACCAGCCTGTTGTGGGAGGACGGGATACACCCGCGTCCGGCCGGGGCACCGCTGTACGCGAACGTCGTCGCCCGCGCGGTGGCTAAGGTGTGCGATCAGGCGCAGGTGAGGTCCGCTGACAAGGACCACAGGCGTTCGGCGCGCGCGAGGTCGAGGATCCGCGGCAAGTAGTAACCGTTCGGCGGGTCGCCAGCGCCGGTCCACGGCTCGGCGACGGCGCAGTTGTCCAGGTACTCGCCGCCCGCCAGCTCGGCGGTGACAGCGGCGTAGACAGTGGTCGCCGCGCCCTGCTTGCCGCCCGGCATGACGGAGTACCCGGTGATGCCCTGTCCCTTGTATCGCTGGGTCAGGCCCGCCGCGAACAGTGCGTTCGCCGACTTTGACTGGCCGTAAGACTCCCAGGGATCGTAGGGACGGTGCCGGTAGTTCGGGTCGTCGAAGTGAACGTCGCTTCGCCGGTGCGCCCGTGACGACAACGCGATCACCCGGGCCGTGCCCGCCGCGCGCAACGCCG
The DNA here is from genome assembly GCA_050012355.1 of Streptosporangiaceae bacterium. GTDB lineage: Bacteria > Actinomycetota > Actinomycetes > Streptosporangiales > Streptosporangiaceae > JBEKHI01. The sequence continues at coordinate 3,156 of JBEKHI010000117.1, forward strand.
GGAGCAATCCGGTCGTGAGCGCGAAGTGCCCAAGGTGGTTGACGCCAAGCTGCGTCTCGAACCCGTCCGCCGTGTAGCTCAGCGGCACGGCCATGACTCCGGCGTTGTTGATAAGCAGATGGAGCGCCGAGTTGTAGGTCGCGGCGAACTCCCTGACCGATGTCAGGCTAGCGAGATCGAGCCGGCTGAAGATGATCGAGTCGTTACCGGTGACCTCGCGCAGGCTGATCACCGCTGCCTGGCCCTGATCCGCGTTCCGGCCCGCCAGCAGGACCCGGGCGCCAGCGCTGGCGAGCGCTCGAGCGGTCTCATAGCCAAGCCCGGCGGCTCCCCCGGTGACGACCACGTTGCGACCCGTCAGGTCGTGTCCCGCGATCACATCGGTCGTCGTCGACTTAGCATCAAACACGCTCAAAAGCGTAGTGCGTGATGGTCCTCGGGAAGCGCGGCGATCGGCGGCTACCAGCGAACCACCAGCGTGCCGCCAGCGGACGAGATCAGGTGCGGGTCCGCAGTTGCTCGGCGAGGCGCTCTAGGGCGCGCTGGTTGTTGCGGCGCAAGATGGCACGGACCACCGGGGCGGCGAGCACCTCGCTCGTCGGCGCCTTCTGGAAGGCGGACTCGAAGGTGACCCGGGTGCCTCCGCCGGGAAGCTCGGCCAGCACGTAGGTCCCGGTGGCCACGCGCCGCCCGCCGGCGCTGACGTTGCGCTCTACGTTCTTGGACGGCCGCTCGGCCTCGATGACCTCTATGTCTACGGTGTCAGTGCGCCCCGCTGCGAACGCCTCGACTTTGGCCTTCGCCCCGACGCCGCGCGCTGGCCCCGCGAAGGTCCAGTTGCGCATCATGTGGTCGGTGAACGGCTCGTGGTTGGAGAGCATGTCGAGGAAGTCGTAGACCTCCTCGCGTGGCTGAGGTACGTCAATGCTTACCCGTACTGGCCTCATGTACCAAACGGTACACTTTCGACTCCAAGGAGGGGCTCCGAGGGGCGTTACGTCTCGTCGGAGCGCCACTGGCGGTAGAGGTCGATGAGGTCGTCGCGCATCTGGAGGGTGAGGTCTTCCGGCGTTACCCGGCCGGTTAGCCGGATGGTGGCGCGCATCTGCTCCAGGTACTCGGTGCAGTGCGGGCAGCCAGCCAGATGCTTCTCGAAGCGACGGCGCTCGGAACGACTGAGGGAGCCTTCCAGGTAGTCGGTTACCAGCTCGACGGCCTGCTGGCAGACGATCTCGCGGTGGCGTAGCGGGTTTCTCATCGCACCCCCCGGAACTCGTCCTCAAGGGCCTGCCTGAGCCGACTCCGGCCGCGATGCAGCAAGACCCGCTGGTTGGCCTCGCTGATCTCCAGCACCGAACAGACGTCCTCGCTGCTCAGCCCCTCGACGTCCCGCAAAACCACGATCTCACGCTGCCTGGGCGGCAGGTCGTCGATGGCTTCCTGGAGCCGGCCGGCGAGCTTGGGAGCAACTATGCGGTTGTCCGCCTCCTCGACCCAGTGCTCCGGCGGGTCAGCCCATGTCCCGTCCACGCCGAACCGAGACCGGTCGACGGCCGGGCCCGCGTCCGCCACCGGTACGCTGCGCTGCTCCCGCGCCCCGGCGGTCCTGGCCTTGTTGACCACGATGCTGAGCAGCCAGGTTTTCAGCGTGGACCGCCCCTGGAAACCGGCCAGGCCACGTAGCGCCGCTAGCCAGGTTTCCTGGACAACCTCCTCGGCCACCGCACGGCTTGGCACGAACGCGCTGGCGAGCCGCAGCATGGAACCGTTGTAGGACGTCACCATCGAGGCGAACGCCTGCTCGTCGCCGCCGCGGAGCCGGCGCAGCAGTTCCTCGTCTGATTCCATCGCAGGCAGGCTACCTCCGAAATGCGTAAGGGCTGACCGGGCCTGGCTCGGCAAGCCAGGCCCGGTCAGCCGGCTGGGTCAGGAAGCGGCTATGCCTTCACCGCCCACCGCACCGGGCACCGTGACGGATCCGATCGCGGTCAGGGCGCCGTTGGCGCCGACGCGGTACTCATCGACGATCCCGGCGGCACCGGCCCTGACGTACAGGAACCCGTCGGAGGCGATGGCGTCCACCGTCCCGGCGTCCGTGGTCGTGTTTCCGAGGGAGACCGGGTGGCCGCCGACAGTGACCGTGTAACCCGTAACATTTGCGCTGCCGGCGTTGGACACGTAGAAGAACCGTCCGTCGGGCGCTATCCAGCAGGTCGCTGTCTGCCCGGTCAGCGCGGACCCGAGCTGGTGGAGGGTTCCGTTGCCGCTGATGGCGAACGTCGCGATGGCGTCGGTTCCGGCCTCGACGACCAGCAGATGGCCGTACGTGTCGTAGGAAACGGCGAACGGCACCGTGCCTGGCTCGGAGTTGACGACCGGCTTGGCGGACAACCAGCCACCGAAGCCGACACCGAAGACATCGATGTCGTTGCCGTTCGCCTTGGTGGTGACCAGCAACTGGGAGCCGTTCGGCGTGAACGCCACCTGTCCCGGCGTGCTGGTGAACTGCGGCGTGGCGGCCGGGTTAAGGCCGAGCGCCCGGTAGGAGCCAGGCAGCGGCACCAGATACCCGCGGGACACCCGATAGCCGTACACCGAGCCGCCGCCCAGCGCGTTCAGCACGTACACGAGATCACCGCGGGTGGTGATGCTGACGGGGAACGAACCGCCGGAGCCGATCACCTCGCGCAGCGCGAGGTGGCCGCCATGCGCGGCGAATACCGACACGGTGTCGCTGCCCGCGTTCACCGCGAGAAGCAGGCCGTACCGCCCGTCGTATTGCAGCGAGCCCTGCGAGGCCAGGTGGTCCACGACGGAGCCGCCGAGTACTCCGCCCCGTCCGCCGGTGGCGTAGCTGCCGGTCTTGATGAGGGCGCCGTCGGCGGCGCGGTGGTAAGTCACCACTTGGTTGCCCGCGGTGTTGTCGGTCTGCACGTAGATGGTGCCGGTGTTACTGGCGGCGGGACTGGTCGCTGGGCTGGTCGCGGCGAGCGCCGGGCTGGCGAACGCCGCCAGGCAAGCGGCGACGGACGCCGCGGGCAGAATGCGACTAAGGATCTTCAAGAACCGCTCCTCAAGCTGTGGGTAGGACGCGTACGTAAGTCAGTCCCTGGCAGCACCACGAGCGTTACGCGGGAATTACTTACCGAAGTATTACGGAACGGCCGATATCACCGCGAAGGACGTCATGATCGCGGCGAAGGTGAGGGACGCGACGAGAGTGAGGATCAGCGCGGCTGGAGCGGCTGGGATGTAGGGCATCGCACTGCCAGTTACCGCGCGGTCGACGCCGACGAGGGTGCCCGCACAGACGGCCGCGCCCGCCGCGATCCCGACGACGGTGATGAACAGCGCCTGCCAGCGGAACGCGCTGGCCAGCTGCCGGGTGGTCGCGCCGATCCGGAAGAGCAGCCGTACCTGGCCGCGCCGCTCGGTGGTGGATACCGCGAGGGTGTTGACCATCGTTACGGCCGCTAGCGCGGCGATCACGCCGAGGATTATGTTGTCGCCGAAACTGTTCTGCCCCGTGCTCTGTGCGACCGCGGAGTTGGAAACGGCCCGGGCGCCTGGATGCGCCGCGGCCAGGGCCGCGAGCTCGGGCTGGCTGCCGCCGCTGATCAGGATCTGGTTGTATCCGGCCGGAGCGCCGGTGTGGCCGTCCGCTACCAAAGCGGGGATAAGCAGATCTCCTAGGGCCAGCGAGCGCTGGTAGATCGCGCTGACCGTCGCCCGGTACGGGGTTCCGTCCGGCAGGTAGACGGTGATCTTGGCACCGACGTGCACTCCCATGACCCCGTTCGACGCCTCCATGGTGCTGATGGCAATCTGGCCTGGCTTGAGCCCGGACAGGCTTCCGCTGACCACGCCGAGGTTGAGCACCTGGCCGAGCTGCCCAGTAGAGACCGCCTCGCCGCCAAGGAACTCAAGGCCTGGGTCAGTTACCCCGATGTTCAGCGAGGTGATGCCGACGGCGGTTCGGACCCCGGCCAGATCACGCGCCTCGGTAAGCACGCGGTCATTGAGGTCGCTGCCGCCGAGCACCCGGTCGGCGATGACCGCCTGGGTGGACTGGCTGGCGGCGGCGTGCGCGATGCTGGTGTTGAAGAAGGCGATCGCGCCGGTCATACCCACCGCCATCGCGATCGGGACGACCGCGGAGGCGGTGCGCCGGGGCTGCCGGCGAATGCTGGCCAGGGCTAGCCAGGCAGCCGGGCTGACGCCGGCCAGCGGCCGCAGCGCCGTCGCGGCGGCGGCCACCAGCAGCGGGCCGAGCAACGCGACCGCCGCCATGCCCGCCATCAGCAGCGGCAGCGCCATGGCTACTTCGGCGCCGGGTCCGTTCTGGTGCAGCGCGAGGACACTGAGCACGACAACGCCCGTCGCGGCGGCTAGACCGAGAAGGACGCGGACCGGATTCGGCCTGGTTCGATCTGCGGGTACCTCGCGCATCACCCGGGCCGGGCTGGTCCGCGCGGCCCGACGGGCGGCCACCAGCCCGCTGAGCAGGCATACCGGCAGGTTGATCACGCAGACGAGCACCGCGAACCAGGGACTTGATGCCGCGCTCGATCCGGACGGGAGCATGCCGTGGGCCACCAGCGCGCCAACGCCGAGCACGCCAAGCCCCGTGCCGGGCAGGTAACCGAGCAGGCCGCCTGCCACCGCGAGCAGCGCCTGCTCGGCGAGCACCGCCCGGCGCACCTGGCCACGGGTCGCGCCGATCGCCCGCAGCAGGGCGGACCTGCGGCGTCGCAGGTCGACCGAGAGCGCGGTCGTGGCGGCCAGCGCGAACAGTGCGGTGATGATGAGCATCGGGATCACCGCGCCGCCGAGGGCCTGGCCGTTGGCGACCTCCACCTCGAGCCCGAGATCGGCGAGGTCGGCCCGGGCGGCACCAGTCGCGATCGTGTACCGGGCGCTTTTAGGCAGGCTGGCCCTTATCCGCTGGGCCAGCGCGGCGGTACTGACGCCCGGATCGGCCTCGACCGCGATCAGGTCCACCATCCCGGGCCTTACGGTGCCGTCGGGGAACCCGGTCTCGCCGGTCGCGGCGGCGACTCCTTTCACCCGGGCCAGCTGATTCGTGAGCTGAGCGGGCACGCCCCGGTAGACCGGCAGCGGCGTGGTCTGCGATTCGGCGGTGCCGGTGGTGACCCGCAGTTGCGGGTCGGCGGCCACCACGACGTCCGCTCCGGCCAGCCTGCCGAGCGGCGACGGTGAGTGCGCGCCCGCGACGCCGAATGCCGCGATAGCGAGCGTGGCCGCGGTCGCCGCGGCGGCGAGGGTGCCGATCATCGGCCCCGGGCGCCGACCGAGCCCGGCCAGCATCCAGCCCCGCATCACCAGTCACCGCCGCTGGCCCGTTGCCCGAGCGCGTGCAGGCGCGCCGCGGCCGCCGCGGGATCGGGCGCGTCGATGATCGTGTCGACGTGGCCCGCGTAAAGGAACACCGCGCGGTCACAGAACCGGGTGACCTCCGGCTGGTGCGTGACGACCACCACCGTCGCCTTGGCCGCCGCCTGCCGGAGCAACCGCATCACACCCTCGGCCGTGTACGGGTCAAGGGCACCGGTGGGCTCGTCGGCGAAGATCACCTCGGGCCGGATCACCAGGGCGCGGGCGATCGCCGCTCGCTGCTGCTGGCCACCAGACAGCTCTGACGGCAGACGGCGGAGCTGTCCCGGATGCAGACCGACGCCGGCGGCCGCCTGTTCGATAGCGGCCCAGGCCACCCGCTTGTGGTCCAGCCGCAGCGGCAGAGCGATGTTCTCCCCCACCGTCAGCTCGGGCACCAGGTTCAGCTCTTGGAAGACGAAGCCAACCCGCTGGCGGCGCAGCAGCGCCCGCTCTCGGTCAGACAGCCGTGCCAGCTCCGCGCCGCACAGCCGCACCGTGCCAGAACTTGGCCGCTCCAGGCCCGCCGCGCACTGCAGCAGGGTCGATTTTCCGGACCCGGAGACGCCTTGCACGGCGGTGATGGACCCGACGGGGAAGGACAGGGACACGGTGTCCAGTGCCGTCACCGCGCCCCGCCCGCGGCCAAAACGTTTGCTGACCTCGTGCAGTACTACTGCCGCTGATTCGCTCACGTCTTCCGAGGCAACCAGGGAGCCGGGAGAACTTCACTACGAGCAGCAGCCGTAAACCAGGTAGGGCTAGGCATACCGGCAGGCACGTCCTAGCACCACCGTCTTCCTGGCGATCGGCAGCTACTGTGAGTGGCATGCGCGCCCCAGATACCGCGCTCAAGGCCGCCGGCTCGCGCTATCTGCTGGTCAGCGGGTGGCCCTGGCGGTCGGCGGGCTACCTGTTCGCGACCTTCCCGGCCGCGGTGGTCGCCGCCGCTGGCCTGGCGATCCCGGCGGTTCCCTGGCTGATCCTCGCCGGGGGCGACTATCAGCCCGGCGTGTACGTGGCGCTGATCCTGCTCGGCGCGGGGCTGATCGCCGCGCTCGGTCCGCTGATCGCGGTCCCGGCGACGGTGTTTGCCCGCGGCCGGCTCCGGATAGCGGACACCCGGCCGGCCGGCGACCGCCCGCGCTTTCCACCAGCCGGTAGTGGCCCGATCAGGTGGCTCCGTGCCCGGTACACCGATCCCGCCGCCTGGCGTGAGGTCGGCTATGTATGCCTGCTGGCCACCGTGGTGCCCGCACTGACCGCCGCCGCGCTGCTGTCGGCCCTGGTCAGCGTGGCCTTCATCGCGAGCCCGTTCCTGGTGCTCGCGCAAAAGCCGGGCGCCGCACCGGTCACCCTGGCAGCCGTCCAGGTGACGACCGTGCGGCAGGCGGTGCCATACGCGATCGCCGGGGTCCTGCTGCTCCCGATCGTCCCGTACCTGATCACTCTGGTCGCGGGAGCGGACGCGGCGGTGGCCCGCGCCCTGCTATTTCCTGGGGCGGCCGACAACCTGCGCGCCGAGCTGACCGAGGTGTCGCGGTCCCGTGCCCGGATGGCCGATGCGTTCGAGGCCGAGCGCCGCCGGATCGAACGCGACCTGCACGACGGCGCTCAGCAGAAGCTGGTCAGCCTCACCATGCAGCTCGGGCTTGCCCAGCTTGACCTGCCACCGCAGTCACCCGCGGCCGCCGCGGTCGCCATCGCCCATGAACAGGCCAAGCAGCTGATGGCGGAGCTGCGCGAACTGATCCGGGGCATCCAGCCGCAAGTGCTAACCGACCTCGGCCTGCCCGCCGCTCTAGACGAGCTCGCCGACCAGTCCGCCATCCCGGTGGCGGTGGAGGCGCACATCGACGGCCGGCTTCCTGGCCAGGCCGAGAACACCGCGTACTTCGCGGTGGCCGAGGCGCTCACCAACATCGCCAAGCACAGCGGCGCCACTAAGGCGAGCGTGTCGGCCCGGGTCTATGGCCACACGCTCACCGTCGAGATCACCGATAATGGCCACGGTGGTGCCGACCCAGGGCGCGGCAGCGGCTTGACCGGGCTCGCCGACCGGGTCGCGGTGGCTGGTGGCAGGATGCTGCTCTCCAGCCCGCCCGGCGGGCCGACCGTCCTGCGGGTGGAGGTGCCGTGTCCACCCGGGTAGTGCTTGCCGAGGACGCGGTGCTGCTCCGCGAGGGGCTAGCCGGACTGCTGACCCGCTTCGGGTTCCAGCCCGTTGCCGTGGTGGGCGACGCCGAGGCACTCAAGGCCGCCGTTGCGGAGCACCGGCCCGGCCTGCTGATCACCGATGTCCGGATGCCGCCCGGGTTCACCGACGAGGGCTTGCGGGCCGCCGTCGAACTACGCCATGCCGAACCCAGCCTCCCAGTGGTCGTGCTCAGCCAGTACGTACAGCACAGCTACGCCGCTGACCTGCTCGACTCCGGGGACGGCCGGGGCATCGGCTACCTGCTCAAGGACCGGGTGGCCGACGTCGAGGAATTCATCGCGGCGCTGCGCAGGGTCGCCGACGGCGGGACAGTCGTCGACCCGCAGGTCATCCGCCAGCTGGTGCGCCGCCGTCGCGACCCGCTGGCTGAGCTGTCGGCCCGTGAACGTGAGGTTCTCGCACTGATGGCGGAAGGCCACTCCAACGCCGCGATAGCACGGCGGCTCGTCGTTTCCGAAGCCGCCATCGGCAAGCACGTCGGGAACATCTTGTTCAAGCTCCGGCTGCCGCAAACGGAAGACACCAACCGACGGGTCCTCGCCGTCTTGGCCTACCTGAGAAGCAGCGACGAAGACCGATGACGCACGGGCCGGTCTAAGCTAAAAATTGTGAAGGCACCGACACCGGTCGGCGAGATCCAGGTCGACCTATGGCACCAGCAACTCCGCGGCCTGCTGCTGGCGTTCCTCATCGCGGTCAGCGTATTTATCGCCACCCGCTGACCCCGGCAAAATGGGCATTTCCTCAGCCCGGGTGGCGAGGAGCAAGAAAAAGGAGAGCACCCGCTCCCCTCCACTTTCAATCTATAGCGCACTGGGGGGCTTGCCGCAAGACCCGGGTCATGGCGCATAATCGCAGGCCGGGGCAGAAACCTGCGGAACGGGGATCGGGAAATTCGTGTGCTGTCGCCGACGCGGCGCTCAACCCCCACCAGGTTCGTGACACCTTCTGCGCGCAACGGCTGCAAGCCACCTCAGATCGGAGCTGATGACGTGGACCCGCTGGTTACCAGCGCGTTTGACCTTCCAGACCGTCTCGAAGCCAAGGCCGATCCGGCGCTGATCGCCGGCGACGAGCAGCACTTCGCGGCTATCGCGGAGAGCCTCGAGGAGTCGATCGCCGAACTGTCCGGCCGCCTCGAAACCGAGCTCAGAGCGCCGGGCGGCATCGGCCAGAAGGCGATGGACCGGGACCTGGAGATCCACCGGCTGACCGGTCGGCTGCGTACGCTGAGCCGCTTCGGCCTGGACCTGTGTCTCGGGCGTATCGTCAGCGCGGACAATCCTGAGCCCGTGTACATCGGACGACTCGGCCTCACGGACAGCGGCGGCCGCCGACTGCTACTCGACTGGCGTTCCCCGGCGGCGGAGCCGTTCTTCGGCGCGACCCACGCCAACCCGATGGGCCTGGTGAGCCGCCGCAGGTACCGCTGGACCAGCGGCCGGGTCAGCGACTACTGGGACGAGGTGTTCACCCCGGACGGTCTGGAAGGACATGCGGCGCTTGACGACCAGTCCGCCTTCATCGCCACCCTGGGCAGCAGCCGGTCAGCCCGGATGCGAGACGTGCTCGGCACCATTCAGGCCGACCAGGACGCCATCATCCGGGCGGGATCCCGCGGCGCTCTCGTCGTGGACGGCGGACCGGGTACCGGCAAGACCGTCGTCGCTTTGCACCGCACCGCCTATCTCCTCTACTCCGACCCTCGCCTTGGTCACCGGCGGGGCGGCGTGCTGTTCATCGGCCCGCACCAGCCTTACCTGGCCTACGTCGCTGATGTCCTCCCCAGCCTCGGCGAAGAGGGCGTGCAGACCTGCACCCTGCGGGACCTGGTCCCCGAGGGCGCCACGGCAGCGACCGAGACCGACCGGCGCGTCGCCCGCCTGAAGTCGTCCGCGGACCTGGTGCGGGCGATCGAGAAGGGCGTCAAGTTCTACGAGAATCTGCCCGCCAAGGGGATGACGGTCACAACCCACTGGTCCGACATCCCGCTAAGCGTCACCGACTGGGCCGAGGCGTTCGAAGCACCAGATCCCGGTACTCCGCACAACGAGGCGCGCGGCCAGATCTGGGAAGAGCTGCTCACGATCTTGACGGACAAACATGACGGTGACGCCTCGGCTGACCTGCTCCGCAAGTCGCTCCTGCAGAACCGGGAGCTACGCGCGGCCCTCAACCGCGCGTGGCCGCTGATCGAGCCGGCCGACCTCGTCGCAGACCTGTGGTCGGTGCCCGCCTACCTGCGGCTGTGCGCTCCCTGGCTCAGCCCCGATGACGTTCAGCTGCTGCAGCGCGAGGACCCCCAGGCCTGGACGGTGTCGGACCTGCCGCTGCTAGACGCGGCCCGTCAGCTGCTTGGCGACCCGGAGGCAGCCCGACGTAAGCGCCAGCATGACGCTGCGGTCGCCGCTGACCGCGAGCACATGACCCGAGTCCTCGACAACCTGATCGAGGCCGCGGATGACGAATACGGCATGGGTCTGGTAACGATGCTGCGCGGCGAGGACTTCCAGGACGCCTTGGTCAATGAGGCCGCATTGCCCGGCGCTGATCCAGACCAGCTCGCCGGCCCGTTCGCGCACATCGTCGTGGATGAGGCCCAGGAACTGACCGACGCGGAGTGGCAGATGCTGCTGCTCCGCTGCCCGTCTCGGAGCTTCACCATCGTCGGGGACCGTGCCCAGGCCCGGCACGGCTTCACCGAGTCGTGGCAGGAACGGCTAGCGCGGGTCGGGATGGACCAGATCAGCCTGGCCGCCCTGACCATCAACTACCGGACGCCGGAAGAGATCATGGCGGAAGCCGAGCCAGTCATCCGGGCCGCGCTCCCGGACGCCAACGTGCCGACTTCCATCCGCAGCACCGGCGTCCCCGTCCTATACGGATCTGTCGCGGATCTGGGCTCGATCCTCGATATCTGGCTCGCCGAGAATGCCGACGGGATCGCCTGTGTCATTGGGGATCCCACATTCGGGGGACAGTCTCCCGTCCAGTCGATGGCCCGCGTCCGGTCGCTGACCCCGGAACTGGCGAAGGGGCTCGAGTTCGACCTGGTCGTGCTCATCGACCCAGAAGCGTTCGGTAAAGGCATCGAAGGAGCGGTCGACCGCTACGTCGCGATGACCAGGGCGACCCAGCGACTCGTCATCCTCACGCCGGAAGGAGTACGGCCATGACCGAGCACACGGTGGTGATCGCCGGAGGGGGCCCGACCGGGCTGATGCTGGCGGGCGAACTGGCGCTGGCGGGGGTCGATGTTGCCATTGCCGAGCGGCGCGACAGCCAGGAGCTCATCGGCTCGCGCGCTGGCGGCCTGCACTCACGCACCATCGAGGTTCTCGATCAGCGCGGAATCGCTGATCGGTTCCTGGCGGAGGGGCAGGTGGCGCAGGCCGTGAGCTTCTCCTGGATCCGGCTGGATATCAGCGACTTTCCCACCCGGCACCCCTACACGCTCGGGCTGTGGCAGAACCACATCGAGCGCATACTGGCCGACTGGGTCAGCGAGCTGAAGGTGCCCGTCTATCACGGGCGCGAGGTGACGGGTTTCGCCCAGGACGACACCGGCGTCGACGTCGAGCTGTCCGACGGCCAGCCGTTGCGGGCCGAGTACCTCGTCGGATGCGACGGAGGCCGCAGCCTGGTCCGTAAAGCGGCCGGCATCGGGTTCCCTGGGTGGGACCCGACAGCCAGCTTCCTGATCGCGGAGGTCGAGATGGACCACGAGCCGGAGCTGGGCAGACGCCGCGACGACAAAGGCATCAACGCTCTCGGCAAGCGAGAGGACGGGAAGCTGGTGGGGGTCATGGTGAGTGAACAGCAGGTCGGGCAGGCCGATGAGCCGACCCTTCGTGATCTCAGCCAGGCGCTCATCGCCGTCTGGGGAACGGACTACGGTCTGCGCAGGGCCAGCTGGATTTCCCGGTTCACCGATATGGCCAGGCAGGCGGAGTCCTACCGGGCCGAGCGGGTGCTGCTCGCGGGCGACGCCGCCCACGTGCATTCGCCGATGGGCGGACAGGGCCTCAACACCGGCGTGCAGGATGCGGTGAACCTGGGATGGAAGCTGGCCCAGGTGGTCAATCAGACGTCGCCAGAAAGCCTGCTGGATAGCTACCATGCCGAGCGGCACCCCGTCGCTGCCCGCGTGCTGCATGACATCATGGCGCAGACCGCGCTCATCCGTTCCGGCCCGCATACCGATGCCTTGCGCGACATTGTGTCCGAACTGCTGGGCATGGACGAGCCCCGCAGGCGGATCGCCGCGACGATGAGCGGGCTGGGCATCCATTACGACCTCGGCGAAGGGCATCCACTGCTCGGACGCCGCATGCCCGATCTCGATCTGGTCACCACCGACGGCCCGCTGCGGGTGTTCACCCTGCTGCATGACGCACGGCCGGTGCTGCTCAACCTCGGCGAGCCTGGCGGCTTCGACATCACGCCGTGGGCGGATCGCGTCCAGCTGGTCGACGCTGAATACACCGGCCGGTGGGAGCTTCCGGTACTCGGTACGGTCGATGCCCCTGCTGCCGCGCTGATCCGGCCCGACGGATACGTCGCCTGGACAGGCGACCTGGCCCAGCCAGGACTTGCTGACGCGCTAACCACCTGGTGCGGACCGCCGCCTAACTAGGAGGCGCGAGAACGAGCGGGAGGAACACCTGGTCGACGATCTCCGTTATGGCGTGCTCGTCGCCCGAGCTAAGCAAGAGTTCATGGCGGAGCAGGTCGATGGGGACGGTGGCAACCCGCGGCGGGATGTCGTCTCGTGTTTCGCCCCGTTCGGCGGCTCGCTCGAGGATGGCCGCCATTACCTCCTTCCCGGTTCGGAGAGCCTGGGCTTGCCAGCCGGGGACGAGGTCGGGGTCGGCGAAGTAGTCTCCGGCCATGCCGTAGAAGGTCTCGGGGCCGAGGTCGGCGAGCCTGGCAGAGATCTGGCGTAGCACGGTGAGCACGTCGTCACGCAGGTTTCCAGTGTCGGGGATCTCTCCCGAGACCATGGGGCGGTGGCGGCGGAGGGTTGCGAACACTAGCTGGGGCCGGGTCGGCCAGCGGCGGGCGAGCACCGGCCGACTGGTACCGGCCCGCTGAGCGACGCCTTCCATCGTCAGCCTGGCATAGCCGACCTCCCGGAGCTCGTCCCAGGCGGCATCGAGGAGCGCGTGCTCCAGTGCCGATCCGCGACGACGCGTACTGGTCGACGGGCGTGGGATACCGCTGCCGTCGCTCGATGGCGTTGCAGTATGCCCGGTCACTCGCACCCCTTCCAGGATTCAGCTTGCATCTTATCGTTCGAGACGACTAGCCTTTATTTAGGATGCATATCGCATCTTATTATCGTACTCAAAACGGAAGGCGCAGCGATGACCGGCGCGGCTCAACTGGCAGAAGCTGAACAACGGGCACCAGCGCACGGCTGGTGGCCGCTGGCCGTCATCTCCGCCGCTCAGCTGATGGCGATCCTTGACACCACGGTCATGTTCGTTGCTTTGCCGTCGGCCCAGCACGCGGTGGGGCTGTCGGTGGGTGCCCGCCAGTGGATCATCACCGCCTACACGCTGGCCTTCGCCGCGCTCCTGCTGGTCGGAGGCCGTCTGGCCGACCGGCTGGGCGCCCGCGTTACGCTGCTGGCCGGCGTCATCGGCTTCGCGCTGGCCTCGGCTGCCGGCGGGGCGTCGCTCGACGGTGCGATGCTCCTGGCAGCCCGGGCCGGGCAGGGCGCCTCGGCCGCGCTGCTCATATCGTCGACCAAGTCGCTCTTGGTGACCGTCTACTCCAGCGACGAGAAACGCTCCAAGGCCATCGGCATCTTCACCGCCGCCAACGCCGCTGGTGGCGCTCTCGGGCTTGTCCTGGGCGGGCTGCTTACCACCACGCTCGGATGGCGCTGGTGCTTGTACGTGAACGTGGCCGTCGCCCTCGTCCCCATCATCGGCGGCCCGCGGGTCCTGCCTAAGACGCCGCGCCGCGGCGAGATCCGCATCGACCTGGTAAGCGTCGTGCTCGCCTCGGCCGGGATGGCCGCTCTCGTCTACGGGCTTGGGGCGGCGGCATCCGACGGCTGGGGATCGGGCCTGGTGGCCGACTCGCTCGCCGGCGCGGCCGTCGCCCTAACGGTGTTCATAGTTCGTCAAGTCGGCAGGAGCAACAGTCTTCTCCCGCTGCGGGTGCTCCGTGACCGCAACCGGGGCGGCGCCCTGCTAGCGAATACGGTGAACAACCTGAGCACCTTCGGCATGATGTTCGTGCTCACCTACCAGCTCCAGACGGTGCTGGGCTATTCAGCCCTCCGCACCGGCCTTGCCCTGCTCCCGTTGGCGATCGGTGGCGTACTCAGCGCCGCCGTCATCGCTCCCCGCCTCGGGAAGCGAATCGCCCCGCGGTGGCTGATCGCGGCGGGCATCGTCCTCAGCGCCGGCGGCCTGGCACCGCTGATCTTCGTCACGCCGACCAGTCATTACCTCCCACTTATCTTCGCCGCCACGATCATCGAAGGCATCGGAACGGGCCTCGGCGGCCCGGCGATGCTCCAGACCAGCCTCCGGAACGTGCTTCCCAGTGACATGGGGGCCGCGGCCGCGGCCGGAAGCACGGCAAACCAGCTCGGCTCATCGATCGGCGCGGCCCTGCTCAACACCATCGCCGCCACCGCGACCGCTGCCTACCTTGTCGCCCACAAGGGAGCGACCGGCGTGACGGCTGCCGACCACGGCTTTGCCGCCGCAATGGCCTGGGGCGTCGGCATCGTCCTCATTGCCGCCATCCCCGCCATCGCCCTCGTCAACGCGGAAGTACCGTCTCAACGACGGCCGATCGTGATGTCCAGCAGGGCACTTACGTGCGACTCTTAACATCTCACGATAAAACGGAGAAAAGGGTGCTTGCCCGTGGCGGGTTGTTCAGGCAAGATGATCCGTAATGTTATGAGCTGTCCCTTATACGGGAGAGCAGGGGCTTACGGGGCAACATGAATCGATGGACAATTTTCGCTGCCTTGGGACTGGCCGCAATGACTGGGATCGGCGCCCCGAGTGCGGCGCGGGCAAGTAGCGACACCTGGTACCAGACCTACCAGACGGACACCCCAGGGAACTTCACCGAGATCGCGGCCACCAGCCAGAACGACATCTGGGCCGTGGGCCTCAGCTACACCAAAGCAGGCAATCTGATCTACCGGCCGTTCATCCGGCACTTCAACGGCCACTTGTGGCAGGTCATCAGCATTCCGGATAGCTCGAGTTTCGTCTCTACCGACGTGTCCGCGTCCGCGGCCAACAATGTCTGGGTCAGCGGACAGGTACACAGTTCAACCGCAACCACCGCCGTGTACCGGTGGAACGGCACCCACTGGGCGAGGATCCCGGTACCCGCGACAACGGAACTGGCGGGCATCACCGCACTTGCCCCGAACAACGTCTGGGCCTACGTGGCCTCCGGCCCGCGATCCTTCGAGACCGCCCACTGGACCGGGTCCACGTGGAAGTACTTCCTCACCCCCAGCAACTTCTTTCCGCAGGACATCTCCGCGTCGGGACCAGGTAACGTCTGGCTAGCCGGATACTCGTTCTCCGGCAAAAAGCAAGTGTTGGTCGCCTACCGGTGGAGCGGCACCGCCTGGGACCGGGTGAACATGCCGCATCCGGTGATCGGGAACGGCGGCGAGGGTGTGACTGCGGTGTCGCCCTCCAACGTCTGGATCGGCTGGTCTGACAGCACCACCTCGTACGCGCTGCACTGGAACGGGCATCAGTGGGACACGGTGGCCATCCCTAACCCCGCCGACTCGGGAAACATCGTCCCGGACGGCACGGGCGGCTACTGGTTCGGCGCACAGGAGATCTTGACCGGAACAACGTGGACTACCATGGAGGTCCCCGCCTTCGCCGGCGCCAGTGGCCTCGTGACCCGGATACCAGGCACCACGTCCTTCCTGATGCCTGCCGGAGTGGTGATTCACGGCTCTATAGAGCCGACGGTCTTCCGATTCGACCTGTAGGACGGTCCGCCGCCGGGCACTTTCCCGCACATCCTCCGAAGCCACGACCACCCAGGAGCGCGACGGCTGGCTCACCGTTGCGCTCCTGGGCATTCAGATCCTCGGATCTGATCGACGAGGCACCACAGGCTGCTGCTTGGATTCGAACATGGCGGTGAGCCGTCCAGCTCGTGCTTGCGGTCAAGTGCTTGTGCGCGCCGCCGAGCATCCTCGTAGCGGCCGACGAGCTCCATGAGAGCAGCGACAGTGGGCACCTTCGCGCAGCCGAGCAGACCAGACGAGATCTCCTGAACCTTGCGCCGGTGCAAGTCAGCGGTCTGATCCTGGAAGTGAAGCAGGAACCACAGTTCGATGCATGGATTAGTGACCGCGATGCTGATCTGTGACGAAGCGGCGAGCTGTAGTGCCTGGTCCACGTAGGGATGCTCGTCGATGTCGAACACGCACCAGTACTGGTCGTAGGCATCCCCCTTTCCACGCTTGGCGGCACGGAGATCAGCAGAGCGTTGGGCGGCAGCTGTCTCGACCAGTTGCAGCGGCGCCCCGTGAAACTCATCGACTGTGACGATCACACGCTCCCGGTGCATCCGGTGCCAGTGCGTCAGATAGACAGGCTCGGTCTTCTTCCCCTCAGTGAAAACCAGGATCGATTGCCGCTGCGCCACACTCGACTTGCCCGGACGGCTCGGGGCATCGCCGCGCCTCGGGCTCACCTCCGCTCACCCGCCGCATTCAGCACGGCCTCGGCGAACTCTTCGGTCGCGAGGATCGGGGTCGCGCCATACCGGCCGGACCGGTACCGACGCTCAATTGCCTCGTCGGTGCGCGGGCTCAAGTCAGCCAGCGGGAACAACCTAGTTGCGCCGTCATGGTCCTTCTCCGTAAACCACACCTGGTCACGGCCGAGGACCCGATCACCCCGCGAGTCTCCGAGCAGCGATGCCTCGTGTGAGTTGAAGATA
>JBEKHI010000118.1:0-19688 GCA_050012355.1 Streptosporangiaceae bacterium
CTGGTGCCCGGGCAAGACCTCGGCCCGGAGCCGGTGCTGCGCATCGGCGACCGCTGCGTGATCGGACGAGGCAGCCACGTCGTCGCGCACGCATGCGTCGATATCGGGGACGACGTGTTCACCGGGCCCTACGTCTACATCACTGATCAGAATCACGGTTACGCCGATCCGGACATGCCGATCGGCCGCCAGATGCCGGTGAACGACCCGGTGACGATCGGTCCGGGGTCCTGGCTCGGCGCGGGGTCGATCGTGCTACCCGGCAGCCGGATCGGACGCAATGTCGTGGTGGCCGCGGGGGCTGTGGTGCGCGGCGAGATACCCGACCACTGTGTGGTGGCCGGAGTCCCCGCCCGTATCGTCCGCTCCTACACCGATGGCGTCGGCTGGAAGCCGCCGCTGCCTAGTCGGGGTTGAACGCGTCTAGGGCGTCACGGAGGCGGCTGACCCGCCGGTCCAGTTCGGTTACCGCGTCGCCTAGCGCGCCGTCTTCCTTCAGCGCCGGGAACCCGCCGAGTTCGGTGACCGCGTCCTCGATCGCCGCCAGCCGCACGCTCAGCGAGCGCAGCAGGTTCGAGGCGGCTAGCCCGCCGGACTCGGCCTGGTGGCCTAGCAACTCGGCCTGCTCCGCGAGCTGGCGGTTCTTCAGGTACAGGTCCACGAAGACGGCCACCTTGGCGCGCAGCACCCAGGGGTCGAACGGTTTGGCGATGTAGTCGACCGCGCCCGCCGCGTAACCACGGAACGCGTGGTCAGGCTCGACGCCCGCGGCGGTGAGGAAGATGATCGGCACGTCATGCGTGCGGGCACGGCGCTTGATGTGCGTGGCGGTCTCGAAGCCGTCCATCCCTGGCATCACCACGTCGAGCAGTATGACGGCGAACTCGTCACGAAGCAGGGCCTTCAGGGCCGCTTCTCCGGATCTGACCGGCACCAGCGTCTGATTGAGTGATGACAGTATCGCCTCTAGGGCGATCAGGTTCTCGGCGCGGTCGTCGACGAGCAGGATCCTCGCCTTGGGTGGCACCTTAGTCGCTCCCTTCAGTCTCCGCCGCGACCGCCGCGGCCCCCGACTCAGACGGAGCGAGCCACGCGCGGATCAGTCCCAACAAGTAGGAGATATCCACCGGCTTCGTGACGTACTCCGACGCGCCCGCCTCAAGTGCCTTTTCTCGGTCTCCCTTCATGGCTTTCGCGGTCACCGCGATGATCGGCAGGTCCGCGAACTCGGCGCGACGGCGGATCTCGGCCGTGGTGGCGTAGCCGTCGAGTTCCGGCATCATGACGTCCATCAGGACCAGGGCGATATCCGGCTCGCTTTCCAGCAGGTGGATGCCGCTGCGCCCGTTCTCCGCGTAGTGCACGTGGGTGCCGAGCCGCTCGAACACGGCGGTGAGCGCGAAGACGTTGCGCACATCGTCGTCGAGTATCAGGATCTTCGCCCCGTCCAGCGGGTCGTCCTCCGGCCGCCGCCGCATATCCAGCGACTCCGCCCCGGCGATGATCGCGGGCACCGGACCTCTCCGCCCTGTCGATGTCACATCGACCGGGTAAGAGCCCGGTCGATGTGACATCGACAGGGTAGGAGCACGGCCCGCGGGGATGCGGCCGGCTGGGAGGTAGAAGGTGAAGACGGAGCCGTGGCTTAGGCGGGATGTCGCGTGGATCTCGCCGCCTAGGAGGCGGGCGATGTCGCGGCTGATCGACAGGCCAAGGCCGGTGCCGCCGTAGGAGCGGGATGTCGTGCCATCGGCTTGCTGGAACGCGCCGAAGATGACGTCCAGCTTGTTGTCGGCGATCCCGATCCCGGTATCGGCCACCGTGAAGGCGACGATCTCCGACAAACCCCGGAGTGGTCCGCTAAACGACACATCGGATCCAGCGCGGGTAACGCTCAGCGTCACCGAGCCGGCCGCGGTGAACTTCACCGCGTTGGACAGCAGGTTGCGCAGGATCTGTTGCAGCCGTTGCTCGTCGGAGAACAGCTGACGCGGAACATCGCCGACGGCGGACACCGAGAACGACAGGCCCTTGCGCGCGGCCGTCGGCCGGAATGTCGCGTCCACGTACTCAAGCAGCGCTTCCAGTGAGATGGAGGTCGGATTCACCTCCATCTTGCCAGCCTCCACCTTGGACAGATCGAGTATGTCGTTGATCAGCTGCAGCAGGTCAGAGCCTGCTTCGTGGATGGTCGCGGCGAACTCCACCTGCTTGGCCGACAGGTTCCCGTCCGGATTCGCGGAGAGCAACTCAGCGAGCACCAGCAAGGAGTTCAGCGGCGTGCGCAGCTCGTGCGACATGTTCGCGAGGAATTCGGACTTGTACTGCGAGGACAGCGCGAGCTGCTGGGCGCGTTCCTCCAGGGTCCGCCGGGCCTGCTCGATCTGGAAGTTCTGCACCTCGATCGCACGGTTCTGCTTGGCGAGTAGCGCTGCCTTGTCCTCAAGCTCGGCATTGGACCTGCGCAGCTCGGCCTGCTGCCGCTGCAGTTCGTCGGAGCGCTCGCGAAGCTGAGCGGTCAGCGACTGCGACTCCTCCAGCAGGGTCTCGGTACGCGCGTTCGCCATTATCGCGTTCAGCGTGACACCGATCGTGGGGACGAACCGGTTGAAGAACGTCAGGTGCAGATCGCTGAACCGGTACAACGAGGCCAGCTCGAGTACGCCGAGCACCTGGTCCTCGAACTGTATCGGCAGCACCGCGAGCGACCCGGCCGCCGCCGACCCGAGTCCGGATCCGACCGTCACGTAGGACGCGGGCACGTCCGCCAGCACGATCGGCGACCGATCGAGCGCGGCCTGTCCGGCGAGACCCTCGCCGATGACGAAATGCCGCAGCCCGCCGTCACGGAACCCGTAGGCCGCGATCCGCTCAAACATCGCACCGTCGGTCGAGGCCAGGTAGAACGCCCCGTACTGCGCGGATACCAGCGGCGTCAGCTCGGTCATGATCAGCCGCGCCACCTCGGAGGACTCCCGGTGTCCCTGCATCAGTGACGACAGCCGCGCCAGGTTCGTGTTGAGCCAGTCCTGCTCCTGATTGGCTCGCGTCGTTTCGCGCAAGTTCGCGACCATCAGGTTGATGTTGTCCTTCAGCTCCGCGACCTCGCCGCGCGCCGAAACGGAGATGGACTGCGTGAGGTCGCCCTCGGCCACAGCCGATGCCACCCCCGCGATGGCACGCACCTGCGTCGTCAGGTTGGACGCGAGCCCGTTCACCGACTCGGTCAGCCGGAACCACGTCCCCGACACGCCCTCTACCTCGGCCTGGCCGCCGAGCCTGCCCTCGGTGCCGACCTCGCGGGCCACCCGGGTGACCTCATCCGCGAACGCGGACAGCGTGTTCACCATCGTGTTGATCGTGGTCTTGAGCTCGAGGATCTCGCCCTGCGCGGTCACATCGATCTTCTTGGACAGGTCACCCTGCGCCACGGCGGTGGTGACCTGGGCGATGTTCCGTACCTGGGCGGTGAGGTTGGAGGCCATCCGGTTGACGTTGTTCGTCAGGTCTGCCCAGACGCCCGACACGCCCCGCACATGCGCCTGGCCGCCGAGCCTGCCTTCGGTGCCCACCTCGCGCGCCACCCGGGTGACCTCGTCGGCGAACGCGGAGAGCTGGTCAACCATCGTGTTCACTACCTGCTTGAGCTGCAGCATCTCACCTTGGGCGTCCACGGTGACCTTGCGCGTCAGGTCGCCGCGCGCGACCGCGGTAGTGACGGTCGCGATGTCGCGGACCTGCTCGGCGCGACGGGCGACCTCGGTGGTCAGCTCGCTCAGCTCGGCGGCCACGTCGTCGACGAGCGGCCACACCTGGCCGAGCGTGCCCGTCGTGTTATGCCCGGCGTAGGCGGTCTTCATGGTGAAATCGCCGTTAGTCAGCGCGAGCAGAGCCTCGCGCAGGGGCTCGAGGTCGCTATCGGAGTAGCGCGCGCCGCCCTCTATCAGCGGCGACCCCGCGCCGTCAGTGGTCGGCGCGATCTGGTGCATCTGGCTCTCCATTACGGGCTTCGGAAGCACTGGCCCATTAAGTCTGTCACGATTAAGGCGTGGCGTAGTCACCCATGGCGATGAAATGATCGCAGTGGGCTAGTGATTCTGAGGTGCCGTGAGCAACGAGGCTTGTGCATTCTTCGAACCGGACCCGACGGCGGCTTCTCGTGCCCGCCAGTTCGCTCGCCCCATCCTGCGCGACTGGGATGTTAACGACCTCGACGACGCCGTCTTGCTGATCAGCGAACTCGTCACCAACGCCATTCGCCACGCGGGCACCCGCGCCCGCCTGACGCTCCGGCGGGGTGCCGGAACCCTTGAGGTGGAAGTCTCGGACTGGCATCCTGCCCGTAGCCTGCCCGACCCACCGAGCATGGTCGACAATTCAGCAGAACGAGGACGCGGACTCGTCCTGCCCACCGCGCTGGCCCAGATGTGGGGAGTGACGTACACCGCGACGACCAAGACGGTCTGGTTCCGCCTTTCGATGGGGGACGCTCCGGGTTCCGCCCTGCCCGCGGTACCCGGCTCGCCGCATGCCGATCCTGGCCTGGTGCGTGAGCTAGGCAGGATGGAGTTCGGTGAACTGATCCGGCACACGCTTGAGAGCGCGAGCGACGCCGTGGCGGCGGACGCGGCGTACGCACTGCTGGCCGATGAGGAGGGTGAGCTGCGGGTACGCGGCGCGACCGGGATCGCGGTGCCGGCCGCGCTCGCCGCCTCGCCCGCCTCGGTGCTGCTGTCCGACGGGATGACCGCGCAGTCCACCCTGGTGGTGCCGTTCGTCGTGGATAGCAGGGTCATCGGGCTGCTGGGTGTCGCCGCCGCCGCGGCTGACCAGTTCACCATCGATGACCAGACCCGGGTCCAGGTGGTCGCCGACCGGGTGGCGATGACGCTGGAACGGCTTCGGTTGTCTGAGCTCGAACGCGTACGCCGGGGACGGGTCGCCTTCCTGGCCGAGGCCAGTGAGATGCTCTCCAGCACGCTGGACCAGACGCAGGCCGCCGCGCTCGCCGCTCAGCTCCTGGTGCCGCGGCTGGCCGCCTGGTGCTCGGTCTACCTGACCGAACAGCCGGGAGAACCTGATCTTGCCTATGTCTGGCACGCGGACGAGTCCCAGGTAGACGCGCTGCGCGAGCTCCTCGAGACCATCCCCCCGCCGGCCCAGGCCGGTGGCAGATCCTGGTCGCTGGCGGTCGGTGCGGACGTCCGGCTGTCTGAGGAAGCGGCCCAGCTCGCTCGCGACTCGGCGTGGAGTTTTCCGCTGACCGCGCGCGGTCGCGGGCTTGGGATGGTGCTGATCGGACGAACTCGCGGCGACCCGCGCTGGCCGGACCCGCCATCCCAGCAGGCCTTCGAGATGGCCGAGGACCTGACCCGCCGGGTCGCGCTCGCGCTGGACAACGCCCGGCTGTACGAGCGGCAGCGGCTGGCGAATCAGGCCTTGCAGCGCAGCCTGCTCCCGCCGGAGCTGCCGTCGATACCGCGGGTCGATCTCGCGGTCGCCTACCAGGCCGCCGGCGAGACGAACGAGGTGGGCGGCGACTTCTACGACGTCTTCGAGGCAGGCGAACGCCGTTGGCGGTTCGCGATCGGCGACGTGTGCGGCACCGGACCAGAAGCGGCCGCCGTCACCGGTCTCGCCCGGAACACGCTGCGCATCCTCACCACCGAAGGACACGACATCGCGGCCGTCGTGAAACGGCTAAACGAGCTGATCCTGCGCGAAGGGCCGCGCGCCCGCTTCCTCACCCTCCTGCACGGCGAGATCGAGGTCCCGCCCGCCCCCGACGATCCGCTAAGCCTGTCGGTCGTCTGCGCGGGCCACCCCCTCCCGCTGCTACTCCGCGCCTCCGCGCCCCCGGCCAGCTCCAGGCTGGCTGATTCCGGCCCGGCTGGCACTGTGGCTCCGCTGCCTGCTCCGGCTGCCGAGCCACAGTCACTGCTCGGAGTGATGGAGGATGCGTCGTTTTGGAATCAAAAGTTTGAAATGTTTCTTGGAGACGTGCTGCTATGTGTGACGGATGGGATTACGGAGCGCCGGAATGACAAGGGTGACCTGCTGGACGATGATGGCGGGCTCGCCCGGCTGCTAGCGGAGTGCCGCGGCCTGTCCGCTCCGGCCGTCGTCACGCGAATTCAGCGCGCGGTCGAGGATTTCGGTTCCACCCCGCCGAACGACGACATGGCCATCCTCGCCATCCGCGCCCGCTGACCCGCTAACCCCCGCCGTCCGCTGGTCGCCCGGCCTCGCGCGCCGGATATATCCGTAATGTCGGATGCGCTCCCCTTCTGCGACCCCATCGATGGGTCATCGATGGCGCGATAGGCCCAGCGATGGGACATTCATGGGGCTGCGGGAGGCCTCGCCGGGTGCTGGTTTCGGGCGGATATGGGGCCGCGGGAGGCTAGCAGGGTGCTGGTTTCGGGGCGGACGGACCGGGTACGGCGCGATCGTGCGCACTGGGAACGAGCCGATGACGGCCCGCAGCGCGTTGCGGCTGCGGCTTGGGCTGGCCATTTTCGGCGCCGTCGCCTGCGCTGCGGCGGCGATCGTGCTCGGGGTGCTCGGCCACGCGGGCTGGGCGATCGGGCTTGGCGTGGTCGCGTTCGTGGCCTGCGTGAACGTCGGTGTCGTGGTGGCCAGGATCAAGCAGGAGCCGCATTATCCACCGGGTCCGGATATACCGCCATATGAGGCTCCGCGGCCGGTAGAGCAGCGCCCGCCGCATCCGCTCCGGCGGGTGACGCGCAAGCGGCTGTACTTCGCGATGATGGGGATCTGCCTGCTGCTGGTGGTGCTCGCGTGGACGCTGATCTACCGGTTCTCTACCACCGCGGCTGTGGTCATGTCGCTGGTGGCCCTGGTCATCCCGCCGTTCGCGGTTATCGTCGCCAACGCCGGCGAACCCGGCGATTAGTCAGCCGAGCTTGGGGGAGAATGCCTCGCCATGCAGCGCCCGCTCGATTAGGCCGACCGCGCGCGCGGTGGCGGCGAGCCGGGTGCCCTCGCGGCGGTAGGCGGTCAGCACCGCGTCGACCGCGTGCGGCGGAATCGCCGCGGACAGTTCGGTACGCGCGGTGCGGTAACCCTGGCGCGCGCCTTCCACGCACGCGTCGGTGTGATGGCGCGCCATCGCGGCGAGCGCGGTGGGGTGGCGACGCAGTACGCCGTGCAGCCGGTAATCGGGCGGGACGACCTCGAACAGCCAGGCGACCGCGGTCGTCTCGAACTCTTCGGTGCCGGGTGGATGTACCCCGGCCGGCCACCCCGGTGGTATGTACGCGGCCATGCTGGTAACTTAGCACATCATCGAATGAGCGTTCTATATGATGTTGGCTGGTTCTTACGTCTGGCCGATTCTGCTGCGAGCCGCGTCGGCGCGCTGGAATCATGCCCATATGACCACGTTCGCGGACAAACGAGCAGCAATCGGCGCGGCCTGGATGGCGCTGGCGACAGTCGTCATGCTGGGAGCCGGCATCGTGGCCCTGGCGACAGGTATCCCGCTGGACGTGGCGGGCCTGTTCCTCGTCATTGGCGCGTCTTGCGCCCTGGTCACGGTCTCGCTCTTCCTCGTCGCCCGCCGCGGGCGGGGGGATGAGCTCGCGTCGGCCGACGCCGTGCCCGCCGACAGCACACCCGCCGACAGCACACCCGCAGACCAAGACGAGGCCGAAGAGGCTACAGCCGACGATGACCTGAGCCCGGCTACGGCGGACGCGACTGCCTCGGCCGACTAGCTACGGCTTGGTTCCCGACACAGCGTCGAAGTATTTCTGCCATTGCTGCTGCGTCAGCGTGACTTCCTGGGGCATGACGTGGTTATTTTCCACGCCGCCCGAGCCCCAGGGATTCACGACGGTGATTGTCGGCGGGTCCGAGTCCATGTTCACGCTCTTGACCATGTATTCGTGATCCGTTACGAGCTGGTAGCTATCCTCGGTACCCTCCTGGCCAGCGTCCCACAAGGCCGAATCGTCCTTCGTCGCGGTGACGACGACGGTACGGTTCTTCGTCATTTCGGAGAGCTGCTGCAGCGAGTAACTGGTCGGAGAGGTCTGCCATGCGTCTGTTCCAGTGAGGTCACTCAGGCCGACGTTTCCTTCGCCACCATAGATTGCCTGGTAGCCGCCCTTGAACTGCGCGTAGGCCTTCTCGTAGATCGCTACCCAGAGCGAGCCGTCATTAGAATTGGAATGGGCGTAGGCGTAGTCATCGCCGGAGGTGAGGGGCAGCGTTCCGTCGACGGTGATATCGACCGGCTGGCCACTGGTGTAGAAGGTGACCGTGTAGCTGCCGTTGGCATTTTCGTGGATGTGCTGGGACAGGAAGTCCGGGTCGTGCATAACGACGGTGCCCAGTGACGACAGGAACCAGCAGTCCCCATCCTCACCCTGTGCCATGTCCTTGAGGACGTTCGCGCCACCAGGCGGGAACAGTGTGCCGCCGACGGGCTCGTACTGCAGATTCGTTAGGGCCGAGGTTGCCGCGCTGTACGGCTGCAGGATGGGGATGTACTCGTCGACACTGCTGAGGGCGGCAGTCCCGACCTTGCTGTAGATGAGGTTGGCGAACGCCAGCCGCAAGCCGCTTATCGGGCTGCCGCCGCCCCACCAGGAGCCGCCCTCGCCGAGCTGGGAGTTGAGTTCCTTGAACTGGGCGGGGGTCAGTGAGTTGATTACCGCGTCGAGTTCGGTGGGGGTGAGTTTTTCCCAGTCGCTGAGGACTTCCAGTACGCCTTGCTGTGCGTCGGACCACAGGAAGCCGCCGGAGTCGTCGATGTGCTGGTTGAAGAACGCGATCGCGGCCTTGACCTTGGCCGGGTCCGGTGGCTCCTCATCATTGAAGAACAGGTCGGTGTCGATCGGCAGCGAGCTGGCCGCGCAAGCCAGCAGGTGCTGCAGCCGGGTCTTGACGTCGGAGCTCATCGGCGGCGCCTGGCTGGCGATTGTCCGTAGCGCGCCGCCGTCGGGCTCGGTCCCCGAGGGGCTGGCGCTATAACCGCCGGTGGCCGCGGCGTCCTCGGCATTAGCGACGATCCTGCCGATCGATTCCCTGATGCCGGAGGCCTGTCGACCCGCTGCCGAGAGCTTGGTCGCGAGCTCGCCGACCCGGACAGTGTCGAAACCAACAAGATTTGTCATGAGCCGTTACTCGTCATCGATGCTCAGCCCGACGTTACCGCGCGGGCCGATCTCCACGGATGTCACGCGCACGATCTTGCCGCCCGCGTGCAGCACGTCGCCGGCGTGCACTGTCTGGACCACGCCCTCGTCCCGGCCGGTTACGCGAACCGCTAGCCGTGCGGCACGGTCGGCGGGATCCGGGCTCATCGCAACGATGCCGATGGCGAGCCCTTGCCGGTGGGCCTGGCCGTCCCGGCCGAGGGTGAACTCTTCAACTGACATGAATAACTCCTATGCCGCGGAGACCGCGTGCACGTCGATGGCGTCGTGTGACGGATTCGGCATGCTCCAGATGTGCACGATCCTGAGCTGGACTCCGCTGACGTCCTTGGTGGTGCCGGCCGTGAGGGTGACCTGCGTGGGATGCGGGTCGCCCTGGCGGTCATAGACCCACAGTTGCGCGACTTGCCCGCCGTCGGAGATGCCGCCGTAGACGATGTACCGGGTGCCACCCGAGGTAGGGACAGCCGTGTAAATCGAAGGGAGGTTGACCGGGGCCGGTGTCAGCCGGTACACACCAGGCGAGGAAGTCAGCGCCGGCGGCTGCTTGCCGTCCCTGACCTTGACCACCACGATCACCGCCACGACCGCGACCACAACGACCGCCGCCACCGCGATAAGAACCCGCTTCATGCTTGCCCCCGCCCTTCTTCCGCGCTTGTCACTGTGACCCCAAGGCATCGTGGCTGAGGAAGCTGTCGTTAGCTTTCGGCCAGACCGCGGCTACTTCGTCGAAGTATTCCTGCCATTGCTGTTGGGTCAGCGTAACTTCCTGCGGCATTACGTGGTTGTCCTCGACACCACCCGATCCCCACGGGTTGACGACGGTGATCGTGGGCGGGTCCGCGTTCAGGTTCACGCTCTTGATCATGTACTCGTGCGACGTGACGAGCTGGGAGTTGTCCTCGGTGTCGGGACCGCCGCCGAAAAGCCTGTCCCAGAGCGACGTGTCATCCTTTGTCCCAGTGGTGAAGACAGCGCCGGTCTTCATCATGCCCGCCACCTCGCTGAGCGTGTACTCATCGGCGGTGCCCCCCGAGGTCTGGTTGCCGGTGAGATCTTGCAGGGCGTAGGACCCGGCTCCCGTCCGCGAATTCGATCTGGTGGCGTTGATCGCTTCGTAGCCGCCGCGGTACTGCGCATACGCCTTCTCGTAGATCGCCACCCAGAGAGAGCCGTCATTTGAATTGGAATGGGCGTAGGCGTAGCCATTGTTGCTGGTGAGGGGCAAGGTTCCGTCGACGGTGACGTTGACCGGACTGCCATTGCTGTAGAACGTGACGGTGTAGGTGCCGTTGGCGTTCTCGTGGATGTGCTGGGACAGGAAGTCCGGGTCGTGCATAACGATGGTGCCCAGTGCTGACAGGAACCAGCAGTCCCCGTCGTCGCCTTGGGACAAGTCTT
The DNA here is from genome assembly GCA_050012355.1 of Streptosporangiaceae bacterium. Classification (GTDB taxonomy): domain Bacteria; phylum Actinomycetota; class Actinomycetes; order Streptosporangiales; family Streptosporangiaceae; genus JBEKHI01. The sequence continues at coordinate 10,590 of JBEKHI010000118.1, forward strand.
TCTCCACGTTCGCGCCGCCCGGCGGATACAGGGTGCCGTTAACGAGCATGTACTGCAGGCCCGACAGGTACTGAGTGGAGCTCTCCGGCTGCAGGGCGGGGGCGTAGGCGTCGGCGCGGCTGAGAGCGTCGGTCCCGACCTCGCTGTAGATCATGTTGGCGAACGCTATCCGCAGGTTAGTGTTCGAGTTGCCCGCCCCCCACCAGGAGCCGCCCTCGCCGAGCTGGGAGTTGAGTTCCTTGAACTGGGCGGGGGTCAGTGAGTTGATTACCGCGTCGAGTTCGGTGGGGGTGAGTTTTTCCCAGTCACTGAGGACTTCCTGCAGGCCTTGCTGTGCGTCGGACCACAGGAAGCCGCCCGAGTCGTCGATGTGCTGGTTGAAGAACGCGATCGCGGCCTTGACCTTGGCCGGGTCCGGCGGGTTCTCGTCGTTGAAGAACAGGTCGGTGTCGATCGGCAGGCTGCTGGCCTGGCAAGCGAGCAGGTGCTCAAGACGGGTCTTGACGTCACTGCTCATCGGAGGTGCCCCGCGGGCGATGGTCAGCAGCGCCCCGCCGTCGGCCTCGCTCTGCGACGGGCTGGCGTCGTAATCGCCAGCGGCCGCGGCGTCCTCGGCGTTAGCGACGATCCTGGCGATCGATTCCCTGACGCCAGACGCCTGCTGACCAGCGGTCGCCAGCCTGGAAGCAAGCTCGCCGACCCGGACAGTATCAAAACCAACGACAATGCTCATGAGTGGCTGCTCGCTGCTGCCGACGCGGCGTCCTGGATCTCCTGAGCGAGACTCTCCCAGCTATCCGCCAGCGCCAGCAGCGACTGGCTCCCTGAGCTCAGTGAGTTCTGCCATCCGCTGATCTCGGCCGATGCCTGCTGGGAGTAGCTGCCGGCCCAGGTCTCACTGTTGTCGAGATCCAGGACAGGCTGCAATGTCGCCTCATAATCCGGCACCAGCGCACGCAACTGGCTCGCATAGGAACGCAGCTCCGACGCGAGATCGTCCAGTTGGCTTGCCGACAGTGAAGTGCCCCCGATGTCGACTCTCATTCGTTACCTTTCGCGTGCCCACCGCGGCCGAGGGTGAACTCTTCCGCACCCATAGAAAATCTTCCATGCACTCAGTAACTATTAGCATCAGTGTAACCGTAAGAAACGGTACTGAATTGCTTCAGGAATTGCTGCGAAGTAAGCGTCATCTCTTTGGGGCTTCCGTCGACGGACGAGAAGGGGTCGACGACGGTGATCGTCCAATTCTCCGGGTTTTGCTTATACCCGTTTATGCTCTTGATCATGTACGTTACGGAGCCAAGGCCTGCTACGTTGTAGCTGCAGGTCGCGACGTTCTCGGATTGCCCGAGCTCCCACAATTGTTCGGCCAGGTCCGAATCGGAGCCGATGTCGCTGGTGCTTACCTGATATGCCTTATAGCCGGTCAGGTTTTCCAGCGCGTCCGACGCGCTGGTGCGAGATGACTCGGGGTTAGCGGCGTCGAACGTCCAGTAACCGCCACGGAACTGCGCGTAGGCCTTCTCGTAGATCGCCACCCAGAGGACATTGTTCGTGGTCTCCGCGTAGGGCATGGATCCTTGAGATACGGGCAGGGTTCCGTTGACGGTGATGTCCACCGGCTTGCCGTTGCTGTAGAACGTGACGGTATAGCTGCCGTTGGCATTCTCGCGAATGTGCTGGGCCAGGAAGTCAGGGTTCTGCGTGACGATGGTGCCCAATGCCGACAGGAACGAGGTGTCGTTCGCCCCCGCCACATTGATGTCCTTCGCCGCGTCCGCTCCGCCCGGCGGGAAGAGCGTCCCGTTGACAGTCATGTACTGCGCGTCCATATAGCTTTCTATCTCCGGCTGGAGGATGGGCATGTCGGCGTCGATCTTGGCCATGGCGCCAGTCCCGACCTCGCTGTAGAGCAGGTTCGCGAACGCGATCTGGGTGGGTCGGCTGGCGCTGACGAGCTGATCGCTGAGCGTGGTGAGCTGGGCTTTCGGCATCGTGTTGATCAGCGCGTCGAGTTCGGTGGGGGTGAGCTTCTTCCAGTTGTCGAGCACATCCGTCAGTGACAGTTCGAACGGGGAGTCGCCCTGGACGTAGAGGAGGTAGAGCTCGAGGGTGCCGAGAGCGGATTTGACGTTGCCGGAGTTCGGCGGCTTCTCGTCGTTGAAGTACATGCCGGCGTCAATGGACAGGCCGCTGGTCTGGCAGGCCAGCAGGTGCTGTAGCCGGGTGCTGACGTCGCTGCTCATCGGGAATGTCTCGCTGGCGATGGTCGCCAGCGCGCCGCCATCGGGTTCTGAGCTGGGAGGGCTGGCGATGTAACCGCCGGTGGCCGCGGAGTTTTCGGCGTTCGCGACGATCCGGGAGATCGATTCGCGGATCCCGGATGCCTCGCCGCCCGCCGCCTTCAGCAGGAAGGCCAGCTCACCCACCCGGACGGTGTCGAAACCAGCGACATCACTCACGCTGCGGCTCCGGTCGTCGCGGTCGCGGTCGCCGCGTCCTGGATCTGCTGGGCGAGCGTGTCCCAGCTATCGGCTAGGGCCTGCAACGTGGCGCTGCCGGTGCCCAGCGACTTTTGCCAGCCGTTGATCTGGGCCGATGCCTGCTCGGAATAAGAGCCGGACCAGGTCAGGCTGTTGTCCAGGTCCAGGACCGGCTGCAGGGTCGCCTCGTAGTTGGGCACTAGCGCGCGCAACTGCTGCGCGTAGCCCCGCATCTCCGCCGCGAGGTCGTCCAACTGGGTTGGTGACAGCTCGGGGCCGCCCCCGTCGACACGCATTTGTTTCCCTCTCGTCTAGCTAAATCACAGAAAAGTACTCTGGTGTCTCCCGTTGACCGGCAGCGCAGACCCGCCCGACAGCTCGGAGACGAGCACCGTTGGCGGGCGTGGTTCCACCAGGTGATGGGGTCCTCAGTCGGGGTGACGTGCCCGTTGGCATACCAGTTCGCGCCCGTCGGCGCCGCGATCACGCCGACGTTGATCAGGCCCTCGACCATTTGCGGACGCGGATTCTTCCAGACGACCGGGCTCGACGACTACCTCGTCAGAGGCCACTGTCCCCTCCTCGCTTCCCATGCGAGTTACCCGCGCTGTTGCCAGCAGCGCGGGTAACTGACCCGCTTAGCGGTAAAAGACCGGCCTAGCCCCAAGGCTGGAGAGTGTCATCTAGTCTCTCAAACATCATTCCCATTTGTGGGCAAACCGCCAGATGCGGCCCGGTCGCGAGCAGCCTGGGCCTCCTCGAGCCGACCGAGCCGGGTGAGCGTGATGGCGCGATTGTGATGGGCGACCGCGTGTTCCGGTGAGCTGGACAGGACCTCGTCGAACGCTTGCAGCGCGTCCTCGTCGCGGCCGAGCTCGACGAGTTCGCTCCCCCGGAGGATCAGGGCGTCGGAGTTACCAGGGAAGCGGTGCAGGAATTCATCGACGGCCTCGAGCGCCTCCTCGTGACGGCCGAGCCCTGATAGCTGGATGCCTCGCTGGAGATCGGCGTCGTTCTGTCCGGGCATCAGCGTACGCACATGATCGAAGTCCGCCAGTGCTTCCTCGTGACGGCCGAGCCGTGATAGCTGCATGCCCCGCAGGTAATAGGCCTCCGGGTAGCCGGGCGTCAGCTCGATCACCTTGTTCAGAGACTCCAGGGCCCGGCCGGGCTGCCCTAGGCGGCCAAGCCGGACCGCTTCCCGGTAATAGTTCGCAGCCCTACGTTCCCGCATGTCTGACAAAAGGCTCATGGTTGCGTGGAACCTCCAGGTGCGTGGTCCGCGCCGGTCGGCGAATCGGGTCGGCGCGCGGTCGCGTTGACGGTGAGCGTGAGGAAAAGCTGCCAGATCATCCGTGACGTCAGCGGCGTCAGGGTGGCGGTCTCATCTTCCTCAGTAGCTAGCATCCACACGCCCGTTCCTCCTGTATCAACCAGCAGGACACAGTCCCTCGACGGCTCCGTCGTGACCGCGCACATCTGCATCGGTTGTCCCCAGATCCTGCTGACATCCGGATTATCTCGCGGCGGCGGGACACCCGGGTCGGCAAGCCTTCGCAGCAGAGCCGGCAGTGGCAGCTGGCAGGGGCCTGACCACTGTGCCCGCGATCCGAATCCGAGCCAGTGCAGTGCGTCGACCGGTACCCAACCGGGTGCGACCACTTGGAGGTCGTACTCGCCGGAGACCAGCGGATGTCGTCCGGTGAGGTCCTCTGGCGTGGTGTCCGCCGTTATCGCGGGGCTGGACTGGGCAAGGACGACGGCTCGGTCGTACCCGAGCCACGCCTTCCATACCCGAACTGACCGGCCGGTGCCCACCTCGATCTGCACGTGCACGTTGGACCACCGGATCACGTCAAGGAAGTCATCGGCCTCGGTGGGCGAACTCTCCAGCATGAGGCGCAGCTCAGCTTCGGTGACGACCAGCGGCTCATCCGGCATGGTGGCTTGCCGCAGCAGCTGGTATCTTTCCGTATTCACCCAGGACCCCCGGGAACGCGGGTGGCCGGCACCATTGCGGCGGCGACATCCTCGAACACCGGCGCCAGATCCAGGTAATCCTCCACCTGACAGCTAGCGGTCAGCGTGGTGGCCACTCCGAGCGCGACCGTCCACCAATGCTCGGTGGCCAGCGCGTAGATCCCGCTGCGATAGGCGCACAGCACGCGACGTCCCTCATGACCGTCGATGGTGGCGGGGTCGATGGCGATGACCTGAAAACCAGTCAGCATTCGCCGCATGCCCTCGAGCGACGCGTCGGTGTAAGCCGCCACGTCCATCATCGCGGGCGGCGTCCGTTCCACGGTCGCCACGATGTTAGGCCGGAAATGCGGCGTCTGGCCGGGCTCGATCGGGAAGGCAAGCACGACCGGAGCGCCGGCGTCGAGAACCGATTCCCAGCGGGCCGGCACTCGAAGCCGCAAGCCGCTGCCAGGATGGGTTACAGAATCGGTCATCGCAGGCCCCTCGAGTGCTCTCGGTACCAGGCTGGCAGGAAGCGCCTAGGAGTCCGGAGCATGAACGCGAGTCCGCAGAGAAATACCACGATCGCAGGTATGCCAAGCACTCCCGCGGCGCCGCTGCTCAACCCGGAAATCAACGAGGCGAGGCCGAGCAGCATCCCGCCAGCGCACATCCAGGCCAGCCCGAACGGGAAGTACGGAAACGCCTTCCCATAGGAACCGTTTGTCCAGCGCCGCCATCTCCCGGTGTAGGCAAGCCAGCCAGGAAGTCCGAGAAGGACGGCTCCCACGAGAAGGAGCAGCCCGTCGGCTGGAGTGAAGGCCGTGGTCTGCGTGGCTTGGCCCGCGTACACGGTCAAAGCCCCAAACCGTGCCATATCGATTCTCCTGCGTCCCACACGCTGTGCCCGACCGCTCGCCCCACCTGACTGCCGGCGAAGCCGCCCACGATACCACCCACTACTCCGCCGACGACGCCTCCGACCACAGTGCCGGGACCAGGGAAGATCGAGCCGATGGTCGCGCCAAGCGTGGCCCCGCCCTCGGCGCCGACCTCTGCTCCGGCCCAGGCGCCGGCGACGGTCGCTCCGCCCACCACGGTGGTTTGTCCGGCCGCGTCGGCGATCCGGTCACCTGTTGACCAGGTCGGGTGCAGGGACTCGTCGTCCTGCCAGGTCTCCTCCCACTGGCTGTAGAGGGTGAGCCCGGAGCCGACTACGAACAGGCCCTTGCTACTGTAATCGGCCCATTCAGGAACGTTGATCGGCTCAGTTCTGATGCCGGAGTCGACGCCGGTTTTCCATCCAGCGCCCAGGTCTTCAGGCGGCAACGGGATGCGTGGGTCCACGCTGGAACCAGCGGGAACGAGAAGTCCGCTGTCTCTCTCAGCCCACTGCTTTCCCAAGGCGGTTATCTCGTCCTCGACAGGAATATCATCGGTCCTGGGGACAATGGGCCAAGGCGTATCGGGTGAGCTAGGTAGCATTATCCGGTACCCGGTGCCGTATTTCGAGAACAGGTAGCCAGCCGTTCCGAAATAGAGCGCGCCTTCCTCGTCCGAGGTCAGGTGAGCGCCGCTGTCTGGGAGCAGATTAGCCCAGTTCGGCGCCAAGCGGCCGGGTTCCCAGTAGTACTTCAAGTCCTGATCTTCGATCGCGGTCGCGAGCGAATTCATCGTCGTGGTGGCGTTATCGGCGCTCTCAAGCAGGACAGCCACCGGGCCGGGATCGCTGGCCGCGTCGGCCGCCAGGTCGTCGGTGAGTTGCTTGCTCTGAGCGGATGAAAGCCCGCCGAGGTTATACGCGGCAGCCAGCGAGTTGGCGTATCCGCCAAGGATCTTCTGGTCGGACTTTGTGAGCTGATTCCCGCTCGATGTTTCCAGCATGGACGCGAGATTGCCCGCGGCGGTAGCGACACCGGGCTGAGACCAGAAGTAGGCGAGCCACTCCTTGTCGGTCTGATGAGCTTCCAGATCCTCCTCGGTCACCTGCACCTGCGAGCGATCGCCGCTCTTCTCCGCCGCGACGAATTGCTGTGCCTGGAACAGCGCATCGATCTTGTCGGGGTCTGTGATGTCCCAGGGAATGTAGGCAATACCCGCGCTCACCAGGTCAATGTTGGCCGGCTGAGCCATCCACTCCTGGGCCAGGTCGGACCGGGCGCGCATGTCGGCGGCGTCCCCAGGTGCGCGGGCCTCGGCTTGCTTGAGCCCCGTCAGATTGAGAGGGGTCCCGGCACCGGAGTTCCAGTACTGTTCCAGCGTGTTGACGATGACTGGAACGTTCTGCGCCAGCACGCCATTCAGGTTCTCCAGCGCGGATGCCAGCTCGGCGAGCCGTTCCGGCTCGACCCCGACCTCATCACCGGACATTGCTGCCACTCCGTTCCGCGCTCTGATCGCGCACCCTGGAGAACGGACACGTCACCGCCTGGGTTCAGGTGCCGGCGTGTGTCTTCTCGAGCGACTGTTCCAGCTGAGTGCGGACATCGTCGACGATGCTGGTTTCAGCCGACGGTAGGTCGGCGAGGACCGACTGCACCGAGTTGTACGTTGAGCGCCACTCGGCTTCCCATGCGTTGGCCGTGGCTCCGGTCCAGGTCTGTCCGCCGAGCAGCGGTGTCACTTTCGCGATCGCAGCGCTGATCGCATCTGCGGCCTGCTGCACCGTGCCCATGTCATCGCTGGCGTCATCCACCGCTTCCTGGATGAGTGCGCCGTACCCCATCGCGCTACCCCCTACGCGGGTCAGTATGAGTCGTTTGCGATCGTACCGTACTGTACAAATCACCAGAAGTTGCCTAATAACACTTGAGTCACGGATCTAGGCTAATCTGAACCGGTTCGCGCTGTAGATGCGTGAATATGTTTGCGAGTAGTTTGTCCAGGGGGTCACCGCCAGGGCAGGTGGGGGACCGCGGCCCCGCACGAGACGGAGGGAAATTCCATGGTAGACAGTTTCATTGGTGTCGACGTCGCGGGTGTTCAGGGTTGGCAGAGCCAGCTGAACGCGGCGCACGAGAACGTCATCACGGCGCTGAACCACTACAAGACCACCGCGCAGCAGAACGCTGAGGTCGCGCACGGCTCGCACTTCGACAGCCTGAACAGCCAGTGCGAAAGCATCACGAGCACGCACCTGAGCGACCACGACAACCTGCACACCCAGTACACCCAGGCATCCAACAAGCTGGTAACTGGTGTCCTCGACGTCGCTGGTAGCTGACACCGCGGAGCCTGACAACGTGGCGCGTCCCTGGCCGGGGACGCGCCACGTTGCTATTCGGGGACGGCGAGCTGGATCGGGGCGACCGTTCCCGGCTTGACCAGCAGACCGCGGCCGACGCCCGCGGAGCTGGCGTTGCGCGGCAGCCGGATGCCGAAGATGTCCCCGTCGTTCACCGACGAGATGGCGACCAGCACCCCGGCCCGCGACTTGAGCGTCTCCTTCGCGAAACCGCCGAACGCCTTCGACAGGTCGCCCACCGTCGAGGCGATGATCAGTCCGTGCTCGGCGTCCCGTCCGCTGGCCAGGATCTCCTCGAGCGGCTTGGACATCGGCCCGCCGACCAGCAGTTCCGCGTCATCGAGGATCACCACGTACCGGTCACGGCCGCCGATCGCCGAGGTCACCGCATCCGGCGTCACGTCCGAGCCGAGCACGCCGAGCATCCCCGGGCGCCCGGCGAGCGACCGCAGCGGCGAACGGCGCGGCGTGATCGCCAGCACCGGCGTGCCGCGAGACAGCAGCGACAGCGCCATGGTCATCAGCGTCGTCGACCGGCCCGACCGGGCGGGGCCCGCGATCGTCAGCCCCGGACCATCCTCGACCAGGTCAAGACCCACCGGCGTGAGCTCGTCGCCGCCGGCGCCGGTCATCGCCCACACCGGCGATGGCGGTGTGAACGACGGGTCAAGCCGCAGCGTCTCCTCAAGCGTGATCCTGGATGGCAGCGCGTCCACCCTCATCGGCCGCAGCCGGCCGGCCACCGGACGGACGGCCGAACCGATCTGCCGCAGCGCGGCGACCTGGGCGGGCCCTGAGGGGTCCTGGTCGAGCAGCGCCACCTGGACCTCCAGCGGGTCGGGCTGACCCTCGATCATGATCCGCCCGGGCGGCTGGCTGACCGGCATCAACCGCTCAGGAATGCCCGCCAGGGTGGCGTCGCCGGGGTCGTTCAGCCGCAGCACCATCCGGCGCTCGAAGACGGTCCCGGTCTGGCCGAGCATGGCCTGCCGGTCGGTGGTGACGACGGCCCGCAGCCCGACCGTCGAGCCCTCGCGCAGTATCTGCAGGAACGAGTCGATGAGCTTGCCGTAGTCGTACTTCTCGTAGGCGGCGAAATACCCTTCCCACCAGTCGAGCATCAGCACGATCCAGGGCAGCCGCTGACTGGGGTCGGTGGCCCGCGCCCGCTGCTCGGCGAGCCCGGCGAAACCGTCCATGGCGAGAATCTGCTGGCGGCGGCCGATCTCGCCGCGCAGCTTGGCGAGCAGCCGCTCGATCCGGTCCGTCTGGTCGCGGGTGACCACCGCGCCGCAGTGCGGCAGCGCGGTCAGCGGCAGCAGCGCGCCCGCGCCGCAGTCGATCCCGTACAGGTGCACGTCCGCCGCGGAGTCGCGGGCCGCTATCGCGCCCGCGATCGTGCGCAGC
>JBEKHI010000119.1:0-19617 GCA_050012355.1 Streptosporangiaceae bacterium
GAGCTGCGCGACGCCGCGTACCGAGGACTGGATCCGCTGATCGACCTTGGCCTGGCGACGTTCGGCTGGGGCTGGCACATGGACGCGGGCCTGTCCGCGCTGCGGCTGATCCTGCGTGGCACGTTCGACCGCTACCCCGATCTTCAGCTCGTCCTCGGCCACTGGGGCGAGATGCTGCTGTTCTGGATGGACCGGGCCGACAGCCTCTCCGGCGTCGCGAAGCACCTCGAACGCCGGGTGTCGGACTACATCACGACCAACATCCACATCACCAGCAGCGGAATGCTCCAGGAGCGCCTGCTGCGTCACACCCTCGACTTCACCAGCGTCGACCAGGTCCTGTTCTCCACCGACTACCCCTTCCATCAGCCCGATGCGGCGGCAATCAAGTTGTTCTTCGACGCCATCACCAACCCCTCTGACCGCACAAAGATCGCTGCCGGCAACGCGGAGGCGCTGTTCCGGCTGGCCTGACGTTCCCTTTCGGCCCAGGGAATAGCCCGGGCCCGTGTCGTGCTGTCCCGAACGCTAGCTTGTTGCCGAAGCGAGGCCCACGGTAATCCGGGGCAGGCGACCCGCTTAGAGACGAACAGCGCCTCCTTCTGGCAGCCCGAGTCGATGTGGCCATGGAGGCGCCATGACTCAGCTCGCGCGTCCAGACCTCGCGCGCAACCGATCAGGACGAGATCACGTACGCACCGGCCCTGCTTCGGCCACGACTGAACCATTGCCAGTCGGCCGGCCTGTCCCTGGCTGGGCGGTAGTCACAGCCTTGCTTACGCCGGTAATACTGGTCGCGGGCTGGCTGATTGCCGGCGCGCTGCAGCCAGCCTCGTACAGCCCGATGCAGCAGACTATGAGCGTGCTGGCTGGTCATTCGGGAGCCGACCGGTGGGTAATGACCGTGGCCTTCGTGCTGGTGGGCAGCTGCCAGATCGCGACCGGCGCGGGCCTGATCGCCGTCCGCATGCCCGCCCGCATCCTGCTGATCCTGACCGGCCTTTCCACTCTAGGCGTCGCCGCCACTCCGGAACCGGTCACCGGCCCGACGCCCCGCCACCTCGCCTTCGCGGTGAGCTGCGTCGCCACGACGGCGGTCTGGCCCGTACTCATCGCCAGGCGCACGCCGGGGCAATCCTGGATCCTCAGTGCCTACGGCTGCGCGACGGCGACCGTGATCTTCGCCGGACTGTCGTGCTGGCTTCTGATCGCGGCACGAAACGGCGCTGGTGACCTGGGCATGGTCGAACGGCTGACGGCCACGGTTCAGTGCCTGTTCCCGCCTGTCGTCGCGCTCGCCTTGCGGCGGACCGCACGGGACACGGACAATGCGGCCAAAAGTGTTCCAGTGTATGGAGGTGATGAGGATGGCAGCGAGCGTGATCGGCTCGGCGAGGCGGATGCGGGCCGCTTTTTATGACGCTTTCACCGACCAACTCAAGCTCTTGCACTGGAATCCTTCGAGAAGATGACCAGTTGAATGAACTTCCCATCCGAAATCCCATTGACTATACTGCACATCGTCCGGGTAATATGCACCCCGCAGATAATTCAAGAAGTCAACGAGATGCAGAGTACCAGACTGGGAGTTCCGCACGCGGACAAACGCGATATAACCATTCTTGATACCGTCGGTCAGGCTAGGATTCTTAACCCAAAGCCAATATTCGACTCCGCCGATGTTGATCTCTTTAATCCGGTCGTTACCTGGCGCGGGAACCGAGCCGTGATTATCTTCCCAGATCATGAGTTCCCAGTAACCATTCCCGCCTGACCGGTCGGCCGCTGTATGGGCCGGGTCCACTAGCCAGATGTCGTATGCTGCCTCGGCTACTGTGTTTTTGTTGTAGTTCCCGTTCTCGCTGTAGTTGCTGATCAGCGTGTTGTAATCGGTCGTGGGAACGTCATTCACAGACTGCTCGGCGTCCGGGTAACCCAGTCCCTCTGCCTTATTCAGTACCGATTGCCAGTCGCCTGGGCCGTTGACGTCTAGAGCTGTCACGTCGTTGCTCCCGGCGTCCCAGTCGTTTTGGATCACCGATGCGCTAGGATAGCTGCTGATGAAGTTGAAGGGCCCGCAATAGCCTTGTGCAGAAGCACTGGAGCAAGACCAGCGAACCCCCGTTGAGGTCGCGTGGGCTGCGGCAGAGACGTTTAGAACGATCACTACCGCGCCGATTACCGATGTCAGCCGGCCGAACATTGTACGGGTTCCGGGGGCCGAGGAAGCATTGTGATTACGAAGAATCCGATGAGTGACATTTCATTTTCTCCTATTCGACGAAGACACCTTGCTGGCGTTGCGGCTTGGCCTGGCTCTGGCCTGGTCGGCTGGCCGTGGCGCTGCCCGCTGGCTCGATCGAGCTCTGGTGGGGTCAGGTGGTCGAGGATGATGGCGGCATGAGGATCGGGCGTTACCGAACACCCCTCTTTGACCGGGTAAGCCACGATAAGCGCCATAATCGACGCGTGTTGTAAGCAGGCATCCGTATGCCTCTCTGATAATGAAAAAGACCCCCGATCCTGCGTATGTGCAGAACGAGGGTCTAGATCCTGTAATCGAAGTATACGGCCAATGGTGCCAATGTGGCTAATGCTGCCTGTCGTGCGTGACCTGGCGAGTGTCGACGCCGCGGACGTGGACGGGTGATGCTCGGGCCGCCGACGCGTCGGCACGGATTATCGTGCCCGGAAGCTGCTCAGCGAGTCGTGGCCGCGAGTATGCGGGCGATGCTGCTGACGAAGCGGGGAAGCGCGTCATGGTCACCCGCGCAGCGAGTCGGGTTGAGTTCTCCGATCGACAGCGTTCGCATCCGCTGATCTCGGGCCGCCGCCGTAAGCGCCTCGGCGACCTGGTCGAGGGTAGGTCCCGTGTTACGGCAATCGGTGTTCTCCGCCAGCGGAGCATCGATGAAGTCCAGGACGTCGACGTCGAGGTGGAGGGCGAGCGGCCCAGGAGGAAGCTGGCTAAGCGCGGCCAGGGCAGTGCCCGCCGGATCAGCAACGAGGTTCTGCATCGGCCAGGGTGTCTAGACAGCCCGGCAGGGCAAGCGCATGCGCTAGGCCCATCCAGTCCAGAGCCCCGTCGGTAGTGCTTTCTGGTGTGTTGATGTCGTAATGACGGTCCACGTACAGCAATCCTGGCGCCCCGGTGCCTAGGCGCTGCAACGCCGCTACTACCCCGAGCGCGATGGTGCAGTTCCCGCCGAGCACCAAGACAACATCGCCACGCGCCAGCAGCGGGTAGACCCGGTCCGCTAGTTGCTGCACAGACGTGGTCACCTGGTCGGCGTTCTGGGCTAGCGGGTGATCGCGGTCCGGGCTCCACGCCTGGTGAGGCAGGTCCCCGTCATCGTGCACCTCGAGCCCGGAGGCGGCGAGCTGTTCGAGAAGGCCAGCCGAACGCAACGCCGCAGGCGCGAGGTCCTAGCCGCGTTTTGCTAGGAACTCTCGGAGGCGGTCTAGCGGCCAGGTGTTGATTACGTCGTCGGGGGTTAGCCAGCCACGTTGGGCTTGGCCTACGCCGTACTTCATGTTGTCGAGGTGCGGCACCGAGTGGGCGTCGGTGTCGATGGCGAACTTGACCCCGGCGTCGCGGGCGGCGCGGATGTGATCCGATGGCAGGTCCAGGCGCTCGGGCGAGGCGTTGATCTCCAGGGCGGTGCCGGTTCGCGCGCAGGCGCGCAGCAGCTCGGCTAGGTCCACCTCTACCGGGGGCCTGCGGCCGAACTTGCGGGTCAGCGGGTGGCCGATGATGTTGACGTAGGGATTCTCACACGCCGTTATGAAACGAAATGTCATGGCACGGCGGTCTAGGTCGAAGTGCGAGTGGACGGAGGCGACCCGGATGTCGAACGCGGCGAGGAAGTCGCTGTCCCAGTCGACCGAGCCGTCGGGGGCGATGTTCAGCTCGGTCCCATGAAGCAGCTCCATCGACGATTTGAACATGTTCAACTCGGCGCGCTGCGCGAGCATCTTCTCGTCGGTCATCCGCTGCATGACCAGGTTCGGGGCGTGGTCGGTCACCGCGTAGTAGGAGTAGCCGTGCCGCTCCGCCGCGTGGATCATCTCCGCTAGCGACGCCACCCCGTCGGTGAGGTCGGTGTGCGTGTGCAGGTCACCGCGCAAGTCCTCGACCGACACCAGCGACGGCAGCGATCCGCGCAGCGCCGCCGCTACCTCGCCGGTGTCCTCGCGCATCGGCGGGGGCACCCACTGCATGCCGAGCGCGGCGTACACCTCCTCCTCGGTGCGGGAGACGATCAGTTCCTCGCCGCGGAACAGGCCGTACTCCGACAGCTTGAGTCCGTTGCGCACCGCGAGGGCGCGGACCGCGACGTTGTGCGCCTGGGAGCCGGTGAAATACTGCTCGGCCGCGCCCCACACGTCGGGCTTGATGACCCGCAGGTCAGCCGACAGGCCGCTCGCGGTCCTGATGGTGGTCTTGGTCGGTCCGCTGACCACCACCTCGGTGGCGTGCTCGATGAATCTCTCCACAACCGGTGCCGACTCGGTCGTGGCGGCGAGAATGTCGATGTCGCCGATGGTTTCCCGCCAGCGACGCAACGAGCCGGCGTAAGAACAGCGTTCGGTCAACGGCGTCAGGGCGTCCACGAGCTCGGTCGCGACCGGGAGCGCGACGTTCAGCGTGACGCGGTCGGTGTTCAGCACCGACAGGCCCCGCAGGATGCGCTCTTCACTCTTGACCCCGAAGCCGTCCAGGCCGCGGAGCTTGCCCGCCTTGATGGCGTCGGCCAGCTGGCTGGCATCGGTGATGCCGAGCTCGCGGTTCAGCTGGAGCGCGCGGCGCGGGCCCAGGCCGGGCACCTTGGTCAGCTCCAGTACCCCCGGCGGTACCTGGGCCCGGAGTTCCTCGAGCGCCGCGATCGAGCCGGTGTCGCGGAATTCGGCGATCTTCGCGGCGATGGACTTGCCGACGCCCGGAACGCGCCGTAGTTCCGCGTCGGTCATAGCGGACACTTCGGACGGCTGTCCGGCTACCGACTTGGCTGCCCGCTCGTAGTTCCGCACCCGGAACGGGTCTCCCCCGGTGATGACGGTCAGCTCCGCGTACTCCCGCAGCAGCGCCGCCACGGCCTCGTTCATACCGGCCAGAGTACCGAGCGTCAGCTGGCGGGGAACCGCTCGGCCGGGAACTTCTTCGGATGGCTGGCCGCCAGCAGCGCTTTCGGGTCGGAGACGAACAGCTTCCGGCCCAGGCTTTGCTGGTCAGTGTGACACCAACCACCAAAGAGTGTGGGTAGTGCAGCACCAACCAGGAAAGGCAGCCGGGGACGCGGGCGGCTCAGCCCCAGACTTCGTGGGCGGTTTCCACGATTAGCTCGAGCTTCGCGCGCTGCTGGTCAAAAGTGAGCGCGTTGCCCTCGACCGTCGAGGAGAAGCCGCACTGCCCGGACAGGCAGATCTGGTCGAGCGGGACGTACTTGGACGCCTCCTCGATCCGGCGCTTCAACGTGTCCTTCGATTCGAGCTCAGGCCGCTTGGTGGTGACCAGGCCGAGGACGACCTGCTTGCCGGGCGGCACGAAACGCAGCGGCGAAAACCCGCCGGAACGCTCGTCGTCGTACTCCAGGAAGAAGCCGTCCACGTCTAGCGACGAGAAGAGCGCCTCGGCCACGAAGTCGTAGCCACCGGAGGCCGCCCACGAGGACCGGAAGTTGCCCCGGCACAGGTGCGTGGTGATCGCCATCCCGGCCGGGCGCCCGGCCACCGCCGCGTTGATCTGCTTGATGTAGCGCAGGTGCAGGTGGTCGGCGTCCTCGCCCCGGGAGGCGATCTCGGCGCGCTGGGCCGGGTCGTTCAGGTACGCGAGGGAGGTGTCGTCGAACTGCAGGTAGGTGCAGCCAAGCGCGCCCAGCCTGGCCACCTCGTCGGCGTAAGCGGCGGCGAGGTCGGACCAGAACTCCTCGATGTCCGGGTACACCGCCGGATCGATGGACGCGGGACCGCCACGGTAATGGACCATGTTCGGCGACGGGATGGTGAGCTTCGGTACCGCGGTGGTGACGTGATCGCGCAGGAAGGTGAACGCGTCGGCGAAGATCGTCTCGTCAATGTGGATCTTGCCGTCAACCTTGATCGACGCCGGCGTCCACTCAATGTCACCGTTCGCGTTGTGGAACTTCACCGCCAGCTGACCGGGTGCCTTCGACACGCCCCCTAGGGCGTAGATGAAGTCCATGTGCCAGGTGGCCCGGCGGAACTCGCCGTCGGTAGCCGACTGGAGCCCGACTGACTCCTGGAGCCGGATCGCGTCCAGGATCGCGGCGTCCTCAGCCGCTCGAAGCTCAGCGGAGCCCGCCGCGAAATCCGACCGGGCCTGATGCAGAGACTGTGGGCGAAGCAGGCTTCCTACGTGGTCGGCGCGGAATGGGGGGCTGGTACGCATGCGGCTTCCTCGCTGCTCACGTCGGCGGACCGGCCCCGCTGGCCAGTCCAGATACGCAGCGAGACTAGCAGCATCACGACAAAAGCCGCTATTCCTACAAGGATGTAGATGTTCCCGGTGATCAGCGTCAATCCGTGGAAGTGATACTCCACGTAGTACGGCTGGTCTCCGCGGGCCAGGTACTCCGATGGCTGCGTGTTCGGCGCCAGCCAGAGCAGGCCGAAGGAGTCCTTACCCAAGTGCATGATCTTCTGGAACCAGTGGTCAGGCCAGGCCCAGAACGCCACCAGCAGCACCGCGGCGGCGCCGAAGCAGGCCAGCGCCCGCAGCCGGAAAGTGTCGGCGAACCGCAGCCCGTAGAACGCGAGGGTGGCGATGGCCGGGGCGGCCCATACCCAGTGGTGGTCCCAGGAGATCGGCGAGACCAGCAGGCCGGTCAGCGCGGCGGTGAGGATGGCTGGGACCTGGTACCCGGCGCGGTCCACGATGGCGGCGGCGACCACGCCGAGGATCAGCGCGACCGCGTCGGCGGCCAGCCAGACGTGGTGACCGGCGGCGATCGAGCCGGACAGCCGGACGATCAGGCCCTGTAGCGACTGGTTGCCGGTCCAGCCGATGAACCCGGTCCGGGATCCGGAACCGGAGATCACGTTGAGCTTGACCCACCACCAGAACGAGTCCTTGGGCAGTACCGCGAAACCGATCAGCACGGTGGCGACGAAGCCGACGATGACCCCGATACCTTCCCGGTACCGGCGGGACAGCAGCAGGTACGGCGCGAAGACCAGCGGGACGAGCTTGATGCCCGCCGCGACACCGGTCCCCCAGCCCTTCCACCATCGCGGCTTGCCGCCGCGGTAGGTGTCCGGCTGAGTGAGGTCCCACATGATCAGCGCCATCAGGAACAGGTTGACCTGCCCCAGGTACATGGTGCGCAGCACCGGCTGCAGCCAGAGCGTGACCGCGGCCGCCAGCAGGGCCGCGCCGGCCTTGACCCGGCGATCGGAGATGCCCAGCCCGCGGAAGGTGAACCACAGCGCCGTTACCAGCATGATGACGTTGAACGCCTGCGACAGGTCGGGGGCGATCTTCCACGGCACCAGTGAGGCCAGCACGAACGCCACGGCGGCGAACGGCGTGTAGGTGAACTTCAGCTGCAGCGAGGTGGAGCCGCCCCACTGATAGAGCGGGTACTGGAGCGCGCCGTTGTACGGCGACGTGTGCCGCGCGATCTTGCCGCCGTCCAGGTAGACGCCCAGGTCCACCGGGTCCTGGGTGTAAATCGCCGAATGGGTCAGGGCGTAATGCAGCCACAGACCGGCGGTGACTACAAAGGCGGCTATCCCGACGGTCAGCAGCTGGCGGGTTGACAAACGCGGATACACGGCGCCTACCTTAGTGCACGGTGGCCCGCTATGCGCCGCGAAGCGCCGGCGCCACCCGATGCCCACCCACTGCCCACCCGGCAAACAGGCGGGGCATACTGGTGGGCATGTCCACCGCCACAACCCCCACGACGAACCGCCAGGATGCCCGGCAGGCGGGGCGGATCAGCCGGGCCAGCTTCGGCCTCGTCATGATGCTCATCGTTCAGTTCGTGCTCGGAACGGCGTACAACCTCTGGGGCAAGATGCCGTCGTCGGGCAAGTCCATCGGGATGTTCTCCAGCCCGCTGCTGGCGATCCACGTGATCTTCGGCATCCTGGTGATCCTGGCCGCCATCGACCTGCTGGTGCGCGCCATCCGCGCCGGGGCGCGGGCGCCCATCATCACGTCGGTGATCGGGCTGGTCGCGCTGCTCGCCGCCGCGGGCACGGGAACGTCGTTCCTTAAGGCCGGCGACAACGGTGCCTCGTTCGGGATGGCGCTGGCGACCGCGATCGCCCTGGCCGCCTACGTGATGAACCTGCGAGCGCCGCGAACGTGAGCGGCGTCGGGCAGCTTGTCGTCAGCGGACCGCTGATCTTCGCCATCCCGGTGGCCGCGGCGGCGGGGGCGGTCACGTTCCTGTCGCCGTGCTGCCTGCCGCTGGTCCCCGGATACCTGTCCTACATCACCGGCATGGCGGGCGCCGGAACGGCGACCGCCGAGCCCGCCACCACCGCCGTCGCGGCCGAGGCGGGCGGCGGAGTCGCGGTCGGCACCAAGGTGAGCGCTCCGGTGGCGGCCGAGCCGGCCCGTGGCCGGATGATGCTGGGCACGCTGCTGTTCGTCATCGGGTTCTCCGCGGTGTTCGCCACTCTCGGGCTCGCGCTTGGCGGCCTCGGCACGCTGCTGCACGGCCAGCACTCGGTGCTCACCCGGATACTCGGCGGCGTCACCATCCTGCTTGGCCTGCTGTTCGCCGGGGTCTTCGACCGGTTCTCGTTCGCGGGCCGGATAGTCAAACCATCAGCCAGACCGCGGGCTGGGCTGGCCGGCGCACCGCTGCTGGGCGTGCTGTTCGGCGTCGGCTGGACGCCCTGCATCGGCCCCACCCTGTCGGCGGTGCTGGCGCTGTCGGCGCTGTCGGGCGGCGCGACCCGCGGCGCGTTCCTCGCGTTCGTCTACGGCCTCGGGCTCGGCATACCGTTCCTGCTTGTCGCCTTCGCGTTCCAGCGCGTCATGGGGGCGCTCGCCTTCGCCCGCCGCAACGCCCGGCTGATCAGCAGGATCGGCGGGGCCTTCCTGGTCGTGGTTGGCGTGCTGGAGGTGAGCGGCGCGTGGTCAGCGGCGCTTATCTGGCTTAAGCAGCACTGGCTTGACGGCTACAGTCTGCCCCTCTGACGCCGCCTCGATAAGAGCCGCGAACAGGCTGTTGTCCTCGCCCTCCTGCGGCTGCCACTGCACCCCGATAGCAAAACGATGGCCGGTGAGCTCCACCGCCTCCACCAGCTGATCCTGGGCCGCCCAGCCCACCTCGAGCAGTCCGCTGCCCACCCGGTTCAGCCCCTGGTGGTGGCCGCCCGGCGGAGAGACCGCCGGGCCGAGCAGCCGCCCAAGACGGCTCTCGCCGCTGATCTGGACCGGATGCGGGGCCAGTTTCACCGGGTCCGGCCGGTGCCCGTCGTGACCGAGCTTCTCCGGCAGGTGCTGGAGCAAGGTGCCGCCGCGAGCGACGTTCAGCAGGTGCAGGCCCCGGGAGATCGCCAGGAACGGAACGTCGGCGTCGATCGCGGCCCGCATCAGCGCTAGCTCGAACCGGTCCCGTCGCTGATCTGGCTGTTCAGTTTCGTCGTGTGGCTGCTCGTCGTACAGCGCGGGGTCGATGTCACCGCCGGCGGTGAACACCAGACCGTCCATCGCGGCCACCAGCGACGGCACGCTGTCCAGCGGCACCGGAGGCAGCACCGCCGGTGCGCCTCCCGCCCGCTCTACCGCGCGCACATAGCTGACTGGCGACAGCGCCGCCACTTTTATCCAGTTACCCCAGCGCGCCGCCTCGAGCTCGCCGGTGATGCCGATGATCGGCCGGCCCATCCATCCTCCGTTGTCAACTTCGTGCGAAATCGATTGTAACGGTACGCCTCGGATGGAACACTGTGCGTTATGACAGATCGTCAAGACCCCGAGGTACATCCCGCTAATTGGCCATTCTCCCTGACTGGGGCGTTCTCGGATGCGGCGATGACGTATTTTTACGGTCACTTGTTCGCGGCCGAGCCCGAGATCAGGGCCATGTTCCCGGCCGCGATGGACGCGCAGCGGCACCGGCTGGCGGCCGCGCTGACCCGGATCATGGCGCGAGACCCCGGGATCGCGGACTCGCTGGCGGACCTCGGACGCGCGCACCGGAAGTTCGGTGTCCGTGAGGAGCACTTCGCGGCGTTCCGCCAGTCGCTCGAGGCCACGGCGCTGCGGTACGGCGGCGGCGACGAGGCCGCCGCGATCGCCGAGTCGTTCGACTGGGCGGCGAGCGTGATGAACCGCGCCGCCGACGGCGACTCCGCGCGGTCCCCCGCCTGGTGGGTCTGCGAGGTCACCAGCCACGAGGTCCGCGGCCCCGACGTCGCGGTGCTGACCGTCGTTCCTGAGCAGCCATACCCGTACCTGCCAGGGCAGCACACCAGCGTGCAGACCCCGCGCTGGCCCCGGCTCTGGCGGAGCTACTCGATCGCCAACGCGCCCCGGCAGGACGGCGCGCTCACCATCCACGTCCGCGCGGTGACCGGCGGCCTGGTCAGCAACGCGCTGGTGCATCACGTCCGCCCGGGCGACACGCTGCTGCTCGGCGGGGCGGCCGGCAAGATGACAAGCCCAGCCGGCACTGGCACCGACGTGCTGTGCCTGGCGGGCGGCACCGGGCTCGCCCCGCTCAAGGCCATCACCGAGTCCGTCAGCCGGTCGACGACTCCGGGGCACCGCCGGGAAATCGTGGTCTACTACGGCGCGCGCACCGAGGCGGACCTGTACGACCTGCCGGCGCTGCGCCGGATGGAACTCGACTACCCGTGGCTCCAGGTGCTGCCGGTGACCTCGCAGCAGTCCGTCTCCGGCATGATGCACGGCACCATCCCCGAGATCGCCGCCGCCGCTGGCTGGGCGGACCGCGACGTGTACATCAGCGGCCCGGACCAGATGATCACCGCGACGCTCCGTGCCCTGACCGAGGCCGGGGCGCCGCGCGGCCGACTGCACTGCGACCAGTTAGCGACTGTACCGGCGGATGCGGTAGCGCAGCCCTGACCTTGAGGCCTGCCAGCCGGTGTCCTCGCTGACCGTCCACGACGCGTCCACTGTGGGAGCGTAGGCGTCGCCTTCGACGGTCGTGTCGACTTCGGTCACCGATAGCATCGTGGCGTGTTCCAAGGCGGCCCGGTAGATCTCACCGCCGCCGATCACCCACGCCGTGCTAGAAGGGGTCACCCGCTCCAAGGCGCCGGCGATCGACCCGGCCCGTTCGGTGCCCTCGGCCGCCCAGCGCGGGTCGCGGGTCACCACGATGTTGCGCCGACCGGAAAACGGGCGGAACCGCGGTGGCAGTGACTCCCAGGTCTTGCGTCCCATCACCACCGTGTGGCCGAGGGTGGTCGCCTTGAAGTGCGCCACGTCCTCCGGCACCCGCCACGGGATCGTGTTACCGGCGCCGATCACGCCGTCGGGCGTCTGCGCCCAGATCAGCCCGACGTTCACACCGCGACCGGGGCCTTGATGGCCGGGTGGTGCTGGTAGCCGACGACTTCCACGTCCGGGAAGTCGTAGTCGAACAGCGACGGCGCCTGCTTCAGCCGCAGCTCAGGGAACTCGAACGGGGTGCGCGCGAGCTGCTCGGTCACCTGCTCGACGTGGTTGTCATAGATGTGGCAGTCACCGCCGGTCCACACGAAATCACCCAGCTCCAGCCCGGCCTGCTGCGCCACCATGTGCGTCAGCAGGGCATAGCTGGCGATGTTGAACGGGACCCCCAGGAACAGGTCCGCGCTGCGCTGATAGAGCTGGCAGGACAGCTTGCCGTCGGCCACGTAGAACTGGAACAGGGCATGGCACGGCGCGAGCGCCATCTTGTCCAGCGCGGCGACGTTCCAGGCGGAGACGATCATCCGGCGGGAGTCCGGGTCGGAGCGCAAAGTGTTCAGGACTTCGCTGATCTGGTCGACGTGCCGACCTTCGGGGGTGGGCCACGAACGCCACTGCACGCCGTAGACGGGGCCGAGGTCCCCGTCACCGTCGGCCCACTCATCCCAGATGGAGACGCCGTGCTCCCGCAGCCACCCGACGTTCGAGTCGCCGCGCAGGAACCACAGCAGCTCGTACACGATCGACCGCAGATGCACCTTCTTGGTGGTGATCAGCGGGAACCCGCGCGCGAGGTCGTAGCGCAGCTGGTGCCCGAACACGCTGCGGGTGCCGGTGCCGGTCCGGTCCGCTTTAGCCGCCCCCGACGCGAGTACCAGCCGCAACAGGTCTTCGTACTGGGTGTCCGCCACGTCCGCGAGTCTACTCATCGGGCCCGGACCAGCTCCAGGACGTTGGCGATGACCTGGTGTCCGGCGCGTCCGGTGGCGGTCAGGATCGACTCGGGGTGGAACTGGACGGCCCACCGGCTCGCGTCGTTATTCTCGATCGCCATCACCACGCCATCGGCGGTGGCGGCGGTGACGGTGAAACCCGCTTTGATCTCGGGTTCGCGGGCGTAGATCGAGTGGTAGCGGGCCGCGGTGAACTCGGGCGGCAGGCCCGCGAGCAGCTTCCCGCCGCGGACGATCACCTGGCCCGGCTTGCCGTGCGAGGGCTCCGGCAGCAGCGACAGCTCGCCGCCGGCATGTTCCACCATCGCTTGCAGTCCCAGGCACACCCCGAAGACTGGCAGCTTGCGCGCGTCGAGTTCGTCCAGCAGCGTGTCGGTGCCGAAGTCGTCCGGCCGGCCAGGCCCGGGCGACAGCACCACCAGGTCCGGGGCGAGCTCGTCTAGCAAGGACACCGGGAACCCCACCCGCAACGTGGTCACGAAGGCGCCATGCTGCCGGAAATAGTCCCCCAGCGTGTGCACGAACGAGTCCTGGCAGTCCACCAGCAGCACCCGGAGCCCATCGCCAGGCAGCGTGGCCGTAGTGTCCGGCACGCTCGCGGTGCGGACCTCCGGATCCGCCTCGGCGAGAGTCTCGATCAGGGCGCGGGCTTTTATGTGGGTCTCGGCTTCCTCCGCGTCGGGGTCCGAGTCGTACAGCAGGGTGGCGCCGGCCCGTACCGCGGCCACGCCGTTCACGATGTGCGCGGTGCGCAGGGTGAGGCCGGTGTTCATCGCGCCGTTGAACCCGATCCAGCCGACCGCTCCCCCGTACCAGCGGCGGGGCGCCTCCTCGTGGTCCTCGATGAACTGCATGGCCCAGGCCTTGGGCGCGCCGGTGACGGTCACCGCCCACATGTGGGTCAGGAACGCGTCGAACGCGTCGTAGCCCGGCCGCAGCCGCCCCTCGATGTGGTCCACGGTGTGGATGAGGCGGCTGTACATCTCGATCTGCCGCCGGCCGATGACCCGCACGGAGCCGGGCACGCACACCCTGGCCTTGTCGTTGCGGTCAACGTCGGTGCACATGGTCAGCTCGGACTCTTCCTTAGCCGAGCCGAGCAGCGTGGCGATGTTGGCCGCGTCCTCCAGCGGTCCTTCACCGCGGGCGATGGTGCCGGCGATCGGGCAGGTCTCCACCCGGTCGCCCGTCACCCGCACGTACATCTCGGGTGACGCTCCGACCAGGAATTCGCCGTTACCCAAGTTGAAGCCGAACTCATACGGCGCCGGGTTGCGGCGGCGCAGCCGTTGGTAGAACGCGGCCGGCGACGCGCACCGGCCGTAGAAAATGTGGCTGGGCACCACTTCGAACAGGTCACCACGGACGAACCGCTCCCGCGCGTCGCGCACCACGCTCGCGTACTTGCCCGGCTGAGGTTGTTCAGGAAGGGTCATAACGGCGCTGTCAGGTCTCCCCGATTCCGCCGTCTCCCTCGGCAGGCCTTCGGTCGAAACCCCGTCTACCGTGAACTCGTAGTCGTACCGTTCGGCTTCCTCGCGGCGCCGGTCGAAGACCCAGATCCGGTCCGGCAGGTGCAGCACCAGGTCACGCTGGTCGTCCGGTCGCTCAAGCCGGGTCCGCAGCGGCTCGAACTGCAGCGCCAGGTCGTAGCCGAACGCCCCGTACAGGCCCAGGTGCGGGTCGTCGCAGCCGAACGCGGCGGTGATGGCCCGCAGCGCGGTGAACACCGTCGGCCGGCGGCTGCGTTCCTCCTCAGCGAAGGCGGCGTCGTCCTCCGGGATAGTGACCCGCACGGTGTCTTGGTCGGCTGTTGCGCCGATCGCCTCGGCGATCACGGGAAGCAGGATGCGGCCGCGCTCGTTGAGCGCGCGGGCGGTCACCGTACGGCCGCGGCTGGTGATCTCGATGGGCGGGTCGACGTACCCGATGTGCCATCGGCTGTAACGACCTGGGTACTCCATGCCGGAGCTGAGCACTCCGCCGCGACGAGTGTCGATCCGCGCGGCTAGGCCATCGAGCTCAGCTGGATCGAACGGCGTGACGGTACAGCTAACCCGCACCCCTTGCCCGGTCACGAAATCCACGCCAGGTCCCTTCTTCGTGCCCGGAACCGGCCGCAATGAAAAACGACCGCCTTTCCCCCGGGCGGTCGCTTCACCAATGAGCGTCAGCTTGTCGCCGCCTACGGGCGGCGCCACCACTGCTTCGCTCGACTCATGAGCCGAAGCATAGCAGAGCCCGGTCTTGCTGGCGGCCTGTGTCACGGACAGACCGAGTACGAGGCCGGCATCCGCCAGGCCGCCGCGGCGTCGCTGATCGCGTCGGCGGCGGCTCGCAGCCCGTCGCTTTCGCTCCGCGCCATCGGCGGCACTCCCCCGCCGGTCAGGAAGCTGCTCACGGTGGCCTGGACCGCGTCATCGCCGAGCAGACCGCCGTGGAACGCCGGGACGACCAGCACGCTGGATGGGAGCGGGCAGGTGGGCATGGTCGTCGCGTCGGCCAGCGGAATCACCGCGAGCCACTTGATGCCGCGGAAGTGGGTGACGTTGGTGAAGTACTCGGCGCTGTACTTGGCCACCGAGCCGATCAGTTCGCGCGCGCCGGCGCTGCCGTAGGGGGACATCCGGCCGATCAGGCCGTTCAGCTCGTTGAGCGCGTCCTGCGGTATCGCCTGGCCGCCGTCCGAGCCGTACTGGCCGGGGGCGATGATCGGGCTGAGCAGCACCACCGACGAGATCGGCAGCCGGGGATGCCTGGCCAGCATCGAGTACAGCCCGAGCGTGCCCTCGCTCTCCGCCACGACGTTCACCGGCCGGTGCGTGATCGCCTGCAGCCGCAGGATCTGCTGCGCCATCCGGTCGCCGAGCTCGGGCAGCGGCACGTCGTCGGCCGACGATCCTTGCGGGATGGGCTTGCCCGCCGTGTTCAGCCCGGCGTAGGAGAACTGGCGTACCGTCAGCCCGGCCTTGTTGAGGTTGCCGGTGTCGTCGCAGCAGCTGGAGCCGAACCCGTCCACCACCAGGACGGGATCGGTGGCCGCGTGCGCGATCGGGACGTGCACCTGGCTGTCGCCGGACGCCAGCGCGGCCGCGCCGACCGCACCACTGGCGGGCTGCGGGATCTGAATAGCGCCGGTGAAGATCAGCCGGGCTACCCCGACCGCGAGCGCCACCACCAGCACGGCGGCGATCGGCGCGGCCGGGACCCAGCTGACCAATCGCCCAAGGTGCCGCCAGGCGGAGTCTTCGCTGGTGACGTGGTGCGGCAGCCGGGCCGCGGTCGCGGCGATCGCGTACCAGGCACGCGCGTTGACCAGCCCGGCCACCACGGCGACGAGCACCGCGATCACGGCGGCCGAGCGCAGCATGACGACCGAGGCCGCCGACAGCACCACGAAGCTGATCAGCATCCAGCCCACGGTGGCGGGCGGCGGCAGGCGATGCCACCAGGCGGCCGTCACGCCGCCGTGGCTGAGCGCGCCGGTGATGCCTAGCACCAGCGGAAGCGCCGCGAGGAACGGCCAGGAGAACGGCAGAACGGCGACGCCGAAGGTCAGCGTCACCGCCGGGGTAAGCAGCAGCCACGCCACCGCGGTCAGCCCCGCGCAGGACAAGAACGCGGTTCGCATCGACGGTGGGGGCTGAGCGCTGGACACCCGGGGCCACGCCACCCGGAGCATCACGGCGTCGATGGCGCCCCGGATGATGAGCAGCATCAGGCTGCCGAGCGCGAAGGTGAGCGCGGACTGCTGCCCGGCGAACAACCAGCGCAGATCGTGGTAGGCGGCGATCGACGGCATCGCGGTGACCTGCGGTGCGAGTGCCACCGCGGCGGGTGCCAGGATCAGGAGCAGCACCGTCTCGGCCGCCGCGCCGCCCGCTGCGATCGCGATCAGCCCTCGGTGTTGGAAGAATCCCCGGCCCAGAGCCCAGTTACCCATGTCCACTCCCGGCAACGTCCCCCAACCCGCCGGCAATTCCCACGCCGCACCGTACCACTCCGTAACCAGTCCGCTACGCCCGCCCCGAGCCCCGGCCCCATGGATGGCCCACCGCTGGGCCTCTAGCACCCTCGATGACCCATCCATGGGGTCGTCGGAGCGGCACCGCACCGGGCATTACCGGCATTCCGGTCGGCCAGCAGCGAACTAGCCTGGCGGTGGCGGGGCACCGGGGCCAAGATGCTGCCATGGCGCAGTTCACGTCCTATGACGGCACCAAGCTCGCGTTCCGCCGGGCCGGGGCCGGGCGCCCGCTGGTCTGCCTCCCGGGCGGACCTGGCCGGACCCCCGACTACCTGAGTGATCTCGGCGGGCTCGGCGCCTGGCGGGAACTGATCCTGCCCGATACCAGGGGAACTGGAGAATCGGCGGCGCCCGCTGATCCGACGACCTATCGCGCTGACCGGCTGACCCGTGACGTCGAGGCCCTACGCGTCGAACTGGGGCTGGAGCGGTTCGACCTGCTCGGCCACTCCGCGGGCGGGAGCGTGGCCTTGCTCTACGCGGCGGCCTACCCGGAGCGGGTCGATCGCCTGGTGCTGCTCAGCCCCGGGATGGGTCCACTCGGGCTGAACGTCACTGATGGGCAGCAGCAGGCGGCGATGCGGCAGCGGTCCAGGGAGCGTTCGACCCGACGGCCATCCGGGCCGGGCTGGCCCGGCTCACCGCGCCGGTCATGATGTACGTCGGCCAGACCGAAATCGGCCCGACCTCCGAACTCGCGGCCGAGGCGGCCGGGCTCTTCCCCGGCTGGGAACTCACGGTACAGCCCGACGCGGGTCACTACCCGTGGCTGGATGATCCGGCCTGGTTCACCGCCGGGCTGCTGGCGTTCCTGGGCTGACCGCCAGGGGATCCCGCCGACCGCGCGGCTACGCTTGCGCTCGTGGCTACACGGGACTTCGACTGGTACTGCGGACGAATCAGGACGGCGGCCGGGGAGCTAGGCCGGGAACCTCTCACCGACCCGGGACTCGAGGTTCCATCGTGTCCCGGCTGGTCGGCCGCGGACCTGATCCAGCACACCGGCAGGGTGCACCGCTGGGTGGAACGGATCATCAGGACCAGGGCCACCGAGCGGCTCGACCAGCAGTCGATTGACGCGACGCTGCCTGCCGACGTGGGCGACTACGGGGACTGGCTCGCGGCGGGCGCGGACGCGCTCACTCAGGCGATGCGGGAAGCGGGAGCCGGCGCGGCGTGCTGGGCGTACGGACCTGACCAGCATGTGCGGTGGTGGGCTCGCCGGGGCGCTCACGAGACGATCCTGCATCATGCCGACCTGGTGCTGGCCCTCGGCCGTGAGCCTGATCTCGACCCTGAAGAGTCCGCGGACGGCATCGACGAACTCCTCGCCTTCCTGCCGCACGGGCGCAGGACCAAGGCGAGCCTGGCGGAGCTGCCGGCCGATGGGCAGACCCTGCACCTGCACGCCACGGACTCCGACGGCGAGTGGATGATCCGGCTCACCCCGGGCGGCATGACGTGGGAACGCGGTCACGGCAAGGGCGACGTCGCGGTCCGCAGCCCGGTCGCCGACCTGCTGTTGTTCGCCTACGGCCGCTACTCCCCCGATCATCCCCGGCTAGAGATCTTCGGCGACCCCGACCTGCTAGCCACCTGGCAGTCCAAAACCGCCCTGTAACCCGGCGCAACGCCCGGCTGCGGCCCGCCATCGATGACCCATCGCTGGCGCTCTGGCGCTATCGATGACCCATCGATGGTGTCGCGTGTGGGGATGTTGCGGGCATTTCGGGCGCGCGACGGGGCCGATGGGGACCTGGGGGCTGATGGGGACCCGCTGGGGGTTCGGGCGGGCGGCTAGGTGAAGTCGAAGCCGCCGGGGCGGCCGTTGCGGTCGGCTAGCAGGCCTGCCAGGGTGGCGATGGCGATCTCCGGCGGGCGGCGGGAGCCGATGTTGAGGCCGATCGGGCGGTGTACCCGGGCGATCTTTTCCGCGGGGACGCCGAGGGACTCCAGGGCGGGGATGTGCGGTGCCTCGTGCCGCGGGTTGCCCACGACGCCGACCCAGCGAGGGTCGGCCGCGAGGACCTGCGCGATCATGATGCCGAGCTCGGGACGGTGGTGATCGGTCACCACGACGTCCGCGTCCGACAGGCCGCCGGGCACCGCCTCAAGGATGTCGAGTCCGGTGACCGCGGCCTTGGCGGCCCGCCGCTCATCCGGCTCGACCAGTACCCCGGTGTAGCCGACGTCGGCGCCGTAGCGGAGCAGGAAACGGGCCATCGGCGACGCGAACACCGCGACGAGCAGCCGGGCGGCGACGGAATCCGGCTCCGCCGTCCCGTGCGCCACTTCGCATGCGTCGTCCGGGGTCATCGCTCCAGGGTCTCCCAGTGCACGATGGTGGCCCGCTCCAGCACCTCGCCGTTCCCCGGCAGCGCGCTCTCGGGCGGCGGATCGGGTGCCGACGGAGGCACGGCCGTCATCCGCCAGAGCTCGCGGACCACGACCTGCGCGGCACCAGCGAGCGGAATGGACAGCAGCGCCGCGACGAACCCGCCGAAGGTGCCGCCCACCCAGTCGCCGATCGACGCACCGACCAGCACCGAGACCAGGACGAGCAGCGGGCTGATCCTGACCGTGCGGCTCATGATGACCGGATTGAGTACGTGGTTCTCGATCTGGGTGTAGGCGAGGAACACCACGAGGGTGACGACGCCCGCGGTGGTGGACTCGAAGAAGGCGAAGATCACGGTCGGGATGCCGGCCAGCGCGCCGCCGATCATCGGCAGGAAGTCGACCAGCGCGACCCACAGCGCCCACAGCAGCGCGAACGGCACGTTCAGCACCATCAGGGTGACGAACACCACCACCCCGGCGATCAGCGAGGTCAGGAGGTTGCCCAGCATATAGCCGGTCACCGCGCGGGACACCTCGCTGGACATCGTGGTGACCTCGGAAGCCACGGACGGCTTCATCAGCGACAGCAGGCCCCTGCGCAGCTTCGGCCCCTCCAGCAGCAGGAGCAGCACCAGGACGAAGATGGTCAGCAGTTCGATCACGAGGCTGGCCGCGCCCTTGCCGATGCGCAGCACCGGAGCGCTCAGCGACTGGCCGAAGCTGACGAGTTTCTGGGCGTTCTGCGACACCCACGCCTCGACATGGTACTTGCGCACCAGCTTGCCGATCCAGCCAGTCCCGTGCTGGGCGCTCGCGACGTACGAGGGCAGCCGGTCGGCCAGGTGCGTGATCGCGCCGACCAGCGGGTAGCCGAACGCCAGCGAGAGCCCGGC
>JBEKHI010000120.1:0-19546 GCA_050012355.1 Streptosporangiaceae bacterium
CCGGCAAGACCGCGATCTGCATCGACGCGATCATCAACCAGAAGCAGAACTGGGACTCCGGCGACCCCAAGCAGCAGGTGCGCTGTGTGTACGTGGCGGTCGGCCAGAAGGGCTCCACGATCGCGTCCGTGCGCCAGTCCCTCGAGGAGGCCGGCGCGCTGCAGTACACCACGATCGTGGCGTCTCCGGCGTCCGACCCCGCTGGCTACAAGTACATCGCCCCGTACACTGGCAGCTCGATCGGGCAGCACTGGATGTACGCGGGCAAGCACGTGCTGATCGTCTTCGACGACCTGTCCAAGCAGGCCGAGGCGTACCGCGCGATCTCGCTGCTGCTGCGCCGCCCGCCGGGCCGTGAGGCTTACCCCGGTGACGTCTTCTACCTGCACTCGCGGCTCCTCGAGCGCTGCGCGAAGCTGAACGATGAGCTGGGCGCCGGCTCGATGACCGGGCTGCCGATCGTGGAGACCAAGGGGAACGACATCTCCGCCTTCATCCCGACCAACGTGATCTCGATCACCGACGGGCAGTGCTTCCTGCAGACCGACCTGTTCAACTCGGGTGTCCGGCCAGCCATCAACGTCGGCCAGTCGGTGTCCCGAGTCGGTGGCAACGCGCAGATCAAGGCCATGAAGAAGGTCGCGGGCCAGCTCCGGCTGAGCCTGGCCCAGTTCCGTGACCTCGAGGCGTTCGCCGCGTTCTCGTCCGACCTGGACGCCGCTTCGCGCGCCCAGCTTGACCGCGGCGCGCGGCTGGTGGAGCTGCTCAAGCAGCGCCAGTACACGCCGTTCCCGGTCGAGGAAGAGGTCGTGTCCATCTGGGCCGGCACCACCGGCCAGCTGGATGACGTGCCGGTCGAGGACATCCGGCGGTTCGAGAGCGAGTTCCTCGACTACCTCAAGCGGGCCCACGAGGGCATCCTGAACGCGATCAGGGAGACCAAGGACCTGCCGGACGAGACCGTCGGTGCGCTCAAGGAGGCCATCGGCGAGTTCCGCCGCGGCTTCGAGACCTCAAGCGGCGAACTGCTGGTCTCTGAGGAGCCCACCGACGCGCTCGCCGAGGGCGAAACCCGGCAGGAGACCGTGACCACGTATAAGCCGAAGACAGAGGCTAAGTAGAGCCATGGCAGCAACGCTTCGAGCGGTACGGGCGCGGATCAGGGCGGTCCAGTCGATCTCCAAGATCACCCGCGCCCAGGAGCTCATCGCCTCGTCCCGGATCGTCCGGGCCCAGCAGCAGATGCGCGCCGCTGAGCCGTATTCGCGGGGGCTCACGGACGCGGTCAGCGCGCTGCTGAGCCGGACGACGGCGGTGAACCACCCGATGGTGACCCGGCCGGCGACGATACGCAAGGCGGCGGTGATCATCCTCACCAGCGACAGCGGTTTCGCGGGCGCGTATAACGCCAGCGTGCTGCGTGAGGCGTCCCGGCTGCGGCAGCGGCTGTCGGAGGAGAACACCCCGGTCGACCTGTACGTGGTGGGCCGCAAGGGCATCGGCTGGCACCGGTTCCGCGACATCGCGGTCGCCGATGAGTGGAGCGGATTCTCGGCCCGCCCGCACTACCCAGACGCGCAGAAGGTCACCGAGCGGGTGCTGCAGAACTTCGGCCCCGAAGGTGACACGGACGAGATCTACCTGGTCGCGACCGAGTTCGTCAGCATGCTGACCCAGCGGCCGGTGGTCCGCCGCCTGCTGCCGCTGGAGGTCGAGGAGTCTTCCGAGCAGCCCCCGCAGGGACCGCTGCCGCAGTACGAATTCGAGCCGTCGCCGGACATCGTGTTCGACGCGCTGCTACCGCAGTACGTGGCCAGCCGTGTCTACTTCGCGATGCTAGAGGCGGCGGCGTCCGAACTCGCCGCCCGCCGTCGCGCGATGAAGGCGGCGACCGACAACGCGAACGACCTGCTAGGCCGCCTCACTCGCGAGGCGAACAACGCCAGGCAGGCAGAGATCACCCAGGAAATCAGCGAAATCGTCGGCGGTGCCAACGCGCTGGCTGAGACGAACGCAGGGAGTGAAGGATAATGACGCAGGCCACCGAACCACGGGCCGCAACCGCGGCGGCGACCGGGCGGGTCGCGCGGGTCATCGGGCCCGTCGTTGACGTCGAGTTCCCGGCCGACCAGATGCCGGAGATCTACTACGCGTTGCATGTGGACATCGCGTCCACCGAGGACACCGAGGCCCGCACGCTCACCCTCGAGGTCGAGCAGCACATCGGCGACAACATCGTCCGCGCGATCTCCATGGAGCCCACCGACGGCCTGACTCGCGGCGCGGCTGTCACCGACACCGGTGCCCCGATCGAGGTCCCGGTCGGCGACGTGACCAAGGGCCATGTGTTCAACGCTCTCGGCGAGACGCTCGACGTGCCGACCTCGTCGTTGAAGATCGAGGAGCGCTGGCCGATCCACCGGCTGGCTCCGCCGCTTGACCAGCTCGAGCCGAAGACCGAGATGTTCGTCACCGGCATCAAGGTCATCGACCTGCTCACCCCGTACGTACGAGGCGGCAAGATCGGCCTGTTCGGCGGCGCGGGGGTGGGCAAGACCGTCCTCATCCAGGAGATGATCCGCCGGGTCGCGAAGAACTTCGGTGGCGTCTCCGTCTTCGCCGGCGTCGGCGAGCGGACCCGTGAGGGCAACGACCTGTTCCTCGAGATGACCGACACCGGCGTCATCGACGACACGGCGCTGGTGTTCGGCCAGATGGACGAGCCGCCGGGCACCCGGCTGCGGGTCGCGCTCTCGGCGCTGACGATGGCCGAGTACTTCCGCGATGTTCAGAAGCAGGACGTGCTGCTGTTCATCGACAACATCTTCCGGTTCACCCAGGCCGGTTCCGAGGTGTCCACGCTGCTCGGCCGGATGCCGTCGGCTGTGGGTTACCAGCCGACCCTGGCGGACGAGATGGGCCAGCTCCAGGAGCGGATCACCTCGACCCGAGGTCACTCGATCACCTCCATGCAGGCGATCTACGTTCCCGCCGACGACATCACCGACCCGGCGCCGGCCACGGTGTTCGCCCACCTGGACGCGACCACCACGCTGTCGCGGGCGATCACCGAGAAGGGCATCTACCCGGCGGTGGACCCGCTGGACTCGACGTCCCGGATCATGGACCCGCGCTACATCGGCCAGGAGCACTACGATGTGGCACAGACGGTGAAGCAGATCCTGCAGCGCTACCAGGAGTTGCAGGACATCATCGCGATCCTCGGTATCGATGAGCTGTCTGAAGAGGACAAGGTCACCGTGCAGCGTGCGCGCCGGATTGAGCGGTTCCTGTCGCACCCGATGTACGTGGCGGAGCAGTTCACCGGCCAGCCCGGTGAGTTTGTCAGCCTGGAAGACACGATCTCCTCGTTCAAGGCGATCGCCGAGGGCAAGTACGACAACGTTCCTGAGCAGGCCTTCTACATGGTCGGCGGCATCGAGGACGTTGAGAAGAAGGCCAAGGAGCTGGAGCGCTAGTGACGATCCAGGTGGAGGTGCTCGTGCCGGACCGCTCGTTGTGGTCCGGCACCGCCGACCAGGTGATCGCGAAGACCCTGGACGGTGACATCGGCGTGCTCGGTGGTCACGCCCCGGTCTTCGGCGTGCTCGTCGAGGGCAGCCTGGTCCGGATCCTCGGCCCGTCCGGCGGTTCGGACGCTTCCGGCGACTCCAGCGGCGAGGTCCGTGCCGCGGTCACCGGCGGATTTCTGTCGGTCACCGAGGAGAAGGTGACCGTGCTCGCCGCCGACGCCTTGCTCGGCGCGGAGGTCGACACGACGGCGGCGAAGCAAGAGGAGGACACCGCGACGGCGCAGGAGGGCCCAGACTCACCGGAGGCTCGATACGCCAGGGCACGGTTGCGTGCCGCAGGCGAGCAGGCCTGACTCTGTGCACGGTGAGGGGCTGACGCTCGACGCTGCCTGGCTCTTCGCCGTCCTTCTCATCCTGATCCTGCTCGCCGCCGCGGTGCTCGCCTCTCGCCGTTATCTGCTGGAAAGAGGTGGCGGCACGGTCGAGTGCGGCCTGCGGCTGCCCGCCGAGCGCGGACCCTGGCGGCTCGGCGTCGCGTCGTACCAGCGGGATGACCTCTACTGGTACGACGCGCTCGGCGTCCGGCTGAGGCCGGAGCAGGTGTTCGGCCGCCGGACCCTCACGGTGGACTCCAGACGCGTTCCAAGTCCGGGGGAGGAGACCACCCTCGGCCCCGACCGGGTAGTCCTAGAGGTCTCGTCCGCGGGCGATCCGGTTGAGCTAGCTCTCCCGGCTGACGCTCTCACTGGCTTCCTAGCGTGGCTGGAAGCCGTCCCGCCCGCCTCCTACTTATCGTTGCCCGCCGGGAATCCAGAGCACATCACCCTCGCCGTAGCTGGCGCGCCGCGCGAGGATGAACAGCAGGTCCGAGAGCCGGTTCAAGTACTTGGCGGCCATAACGGAGGTGCTGACTCCATCGGTTTCTGTGGCCTCCCACGCGGATCGTTCCGCCCGGCGGGTGATCGTCCTGGACATGTGCAGCAGCGCCGCGCCCTTGGTCCCGCCGGGTAGCACGAAGCTGCGTAGCGTCTCAAGCGGCGCGTTCCACTCGTCGCAGTCCGCTTCCAGCCGGTCGATGTACTCCTGGGTAATCCGGAGCGCGGGCTGGTCATCCAGCGGCTTCGCCAGGTCCGCACCCGCGTCGAACAGTTCGTTCTGCACCCGGGTGAGCAGCTTTCGCATGTCTTCATCGAGCTCGCCGAGGGCGATCGCCACGCCGATCGAGGCGTTGGTCTCATCCACGTCCGCGTACGCGACGATCCGCGGGTCGTTCTTGCTGGCCCGGCTCCCGTCCGCCAGCGAGGTTCTCCCGTCGTCACCGGTGCGAGTGTAAATCCGCGAGAGCACCACCGGGTTCTCTCGATCCGTGTTTCCCATGGTCTTAGCCTAGGCCGATCCGCGCCCTATCCCGATTCTCCCGTTTCGCCTCATGCGTCACAGTCGCCTAAGATCGCTGTACGCCCGTGGTTCGTTGCTCTGAGTCACCTCTCACAAAAAACATGAATTAAAAAAGTGATCAACGCGCTGACCTGGGGTATTCCTTTTAGTCCGGCTGTGTGGCATGGTAGGTGACTACACAGAGTGACCGTAACGGCCACTCAAAAGCTCCGGGGTCCGGCGGTTCTCGGGGGCCCGCCGGACCCCGGTATCTTCCCCCCGTCACGCCCGTAGCCCCCACCGACCGGTGCGTCCCCGGTGCGTCCCTAGCAGCCCCAGCAGCCAGGCATGGCCCCAGCAGTCCGACATGGCCTCAGCGGCCCCAGCAGGGCGCGACGGTAACCCCTGAAGTCCCAGGAATCTTGAAGAGCCGCAATGGCCCTAGTAGACCTGGCAGACCCAGGAGCCCCAGCAGGGCAGCAGCCCCGTTGGACCCATTAGCCCCAGCAGGCGGCGATCGCGGCCCCGAGGATCCCAAAAGCCTCAAAACGGGCTGCGCACCCCCAGCCGAACCCTCATGGATGGCCCATCGAAGGCGCTAGAACGCCAGCGATGGGCCATCCATGGCCTGCCATCCCGCTCCGCTCCCGCGCTCCCGCGCTCCCGCCCTCGCGCCCCGGCCTCGCCCCACCTCCGCGTCCGCCCCGCGCCCCTGCCCGCCCCGTCCGCCCCGCGCCCCCGCCCCCGCCCCGGCCGCAAAGCGCGTCGATGACTCATCGCTGCTCTTGGCGTGCGCACCGACACGCCCCAGATGTACCGTTTGGGAAAGTGTGCTGGGCGGACGGACCGTGGGAGGCGGGCATGGCGGACGTGTTTGACTATGTCATTGTTGGTGGCGGCAGCGCCGGATGCGTGCTCGCGGCGCGGCTGAGCCAGCAGTCCCGCGTCTTGCTGCTCGAGGCCGGATCCGACCCGAAGGGCGAGGACATGGTCATGATCCCGGCGGCCCTGACTCGGCTGTTCAAGACCCGGTTTGACTGGAACTACACGACCGTGCCGCAGTCCAACGCGGGCGGTCGGCGGGTGTACTGGCCGCGTGGCCGGGCGCTAGGCGGCTCGTCGGCGATCAACGCGATGATCTATATCCGGGGGAATCGTTTCGACTTTGATGGTTGGCGCGACATCTACGGGTGTGCCGGATGGGGCTACCGCGACCTGCTTCCGTACTTTCGCCGCGCCGAGGACAACGAACGCGGAGCTAGCGCCTACCACGGCACCGGGGGACCGCTTCCGGTGGCCGACGTCCGGCACCAGAGCGCGCAGACCCGCGCGTTCGTCGCGGCCGCCCGGTACCATGGCGTCCCGGAGAACGCCGACTTCAACGGCGCGCGGCAAGACGGGACGGGGTTCTACCAGGTCACCCAGCGCGGCGGCCGACGTGCATCGGCGGCCGACGCGTACCTGAAAGAGCGGGGGACCAACCTGGTGATCGTCACCGAGGCCTTCGCGACCGGGCTGATCATCGAGGCTGGACGCGCCGTCGGGGTCAGCTATATGCGCGACGGTGAGCAGCGCACCGCGCGGGCCGAAGCCGAGGTGATCCTGGCGGCCGGTGCGATCAATACACCTCAGCTGCTGATGCTGTCCGGCATCGGTCCAGCGGACGAACTGCGCGACATCGGCATTGAGCCGGTCGTGGACATCCCGGCCGTCGGCGCCAACCTGATCGATCACCCCGCCGTGCCGTTGGTCTGGTCGACCCCCGGCGTGGGCGGGCTATGGGAGCACGGTGGCACCGCCGGGATCATTCGCTGGCAGCTCACCCACCGTGGCCCGCTGACCTCCAACGTCGCCGAGGCGGGCGGCTTCATCCGCTCGGACTCGTCACTGCCGGCTCCTGACCTGCAATGGCACGTGATCCCCGGACCGTATATGAACGAGGGGCTCACCGATCCGGTCCGCGAGGCCGTGTCGGTACTGGTCACCCTGGTCGATGTCCGAAGCAGGGGCCGGCTGCGCCTGACATCCCTCGATCCGCGACGCCACCCGGCGATTGACCCCGCGTACCTGAGCGATCCACGCGACGCGGCCGCTCTGTCCGAGGGGGTCAGGATCACCCGCGAGATCGCCGCGGCCCCGCCGCTCGCCGCCATCTGCACGGGCGAGATCGGAGTCCCCGTCACGGATGTGCGGCAGAACATCGTGACCCTCTACCACCCGGTCGGCACCTGCGCCATGGGCGGCGACAAACGCGGCACCGCCCGCAGCGTCGTCGACACGGAGCTCCGCGTCCGCGGCGTGGACGGATTGAGGATCGTCGACGCGTCCGTGATGCCCTCGGTGCCGCGCGGCAACACGAACGCGCCGGTCATCGCGATCGCCGAACGCGCGGCCGATCTCATCGCGGGCCGCGCACCGCTTGCCCCGGCCGATCCGGCCGATCCCGCGGACCACCTAGCGCTGGCCGGCGGCCATAACTAACCGGCGCCGGCGGTACTGCCTTCCGTGCAGCAGGGTGATAAGCCGGATAAGGCGGGTCATGTCCGAGGGAGAGCGGGAGAACGACATGCTGGTGATCAGCGGCCGCATCCGCTGGCGGGTCACCGATTTGGCCCGCGCGAACGCCCGCAACCCGTCCGCGCCATGAATTCGCCCGAACCCGGACTCTCCTGCCCCTCCGAACGGCAATGACGGCACCGCCGCGAACGTCAGCACCGAGTTGACGGAGGTCATGCCCGCCCGCAACGACCGCGCCGCCGCCAGCCCGGCGGCCCGCGACCGGGTGAATACCGACGAGCCGAGCGCGTATCCGGACTCGTTGGCCAGCCGGACGCCCTCGGACAGCGAGGACACCGGCGTTACGGTCAGAACCGGCCCGAACGTCTCCTCGCGCACCGCCGCCGACGTCTCTGGAGTGTCCAGCAGGATCACCGGGTCGACATACGGCGGCCGCACCGACGACGGCCCGCCTACGTCGGCCCGCCCGCCGGAGTCGATCGCGTCCGAGATGTGCCGCGAGATCACCGACGCCTGCGACGCCAGCGTCATCGGGCCGTAAGACGCACCGGGGTCGTCGCCCGGCCGCAAGGTAGCGACCTTATCGCGAAGTTTTTCGACAAAGCTATTATAAACTGAGGCGTGGACGTAGACCCGCTCGATTCCGATGCAGGTCTGCCCAGCGTTGGACATCCCGCCCCACGCGGCCCCGTCGACGGCGGCATCCAGGTCGGCGTCAGAGTCGACGATGAGGGCGTCCTTGCCGCCGCATTCGGCGAGCACGGGTGTGAGTTTGGCCGCGGCGGCCGCCATGACCTTGCGAGCGGTTCCCGGTGATCCGGTGAACGCGATCTTGTCGACGTCCGAACGCGCCAGCGCGTCCCCAGTGGACCCGTTACCGGTGATGAGCTGCAGGACGGCGCCGGCCTTGTCCGCCGGGTCGCCGAACGCCTCGGTCAATACCTCGGTGAACGACGAGACCACCCACGAGCCGACCGCCGGGGTGAGCTCGCTTGGCTTGAAAACCACCGCGTTGCCGGCCGCGAGAGCGTACGCGACCGACCCCATCGGGGTAAACAGCGGGTAGTTCCACGGCCCGATCACGCCGATCACGCCGAGCGGCTCATACGACAAACTGCTGGCCTGGTTGATCATCGCGATACCGCTGGGCACCCGGTGGGGCTCCAGCACTCGCTGCGCGTGCCGCGCCGCCCAGTCCAGGTGCACGACGGTCAGCACGACCTCGAGGGTGGCGTCCTCGACCGGCTTGCCGCCCTCGTCGTGCATGAGCTGAGCGAGTCGCTCCATGTATCGTGTGATGTGCGATTTCCAGGCAAGCAGCCGAATTCGGCGCTCTCGCCAGGGCAACCCCGCCCACCAGGCGGCGCCCTCGCGTGCCCGCGCTACGGCCTCGTTGACCTCTTTCTCGCCCTGTATCGGGAAAGTGGCAACGATCGCGCCGGTCGCGGGATTGACCGATTCGAAGGTCAGAGCTCCATCAGCCGTTGATGGCACTGTCATGCGCCCAGTAAATCACCTAAAGCTACCGATGGGTAAGGGATGTCCGCCCCTAGACTGAAGCCTGTGCCCGCACCGTACACGCTGGTAAGTTGCGCCATCTCTGCCGATGGCTGCCTGGACGACAGCTCTCCGGAACGTCTGATCCTGTCTGGCCCCGAGGACCTGGACGCGGTGGATGAGCTGCGGTCTACCGTCGACGCTATCCTCGTCGGCGCTGGCACGGTCCGGGCCGACAATCCCCATCTGCTGATCCGCGACCCGAGCCGTCAGAAGGCCCGTATGGCCCGCGGGCTCTCCCCGCATCCGCGTCGGGTTACCCTCACCGTGACCGAGGACCTAGACCCTGGCGCGCACATCTTCACCGGTCCTGGTGGCCCGGCGCTGGTCTACTGCCCGCCGTCAGTCGCACCCCGGCTGCGGGTCAAGTACGGGGATCGCGCCGAGGTGGCTGGGCTTGGCCATCCGCTGACCCTCCGCACCATTCTTCACGATCTAGCAGAACGTGGCGTGGCGCGGCTGCTGATCGAAGGCGGTGCCCAGGTGCTCGCCGAGACACTGCAGGCGGATCTCGCCGACGAACTGCGTCTCGCGGTGGCGCCGTTCTTCGTGGGTGATCCGGGAGCGCCCAGGTTCGCCCCGCCGGCCAGCTACCGGCAGGGACCGGACAACCCCATGACCCTGGCGGACGCTCGGCGTCTCGGCAGCGTGACCGTCTCCAGGTACCTGCTCGGTCCTGGTGGCCCCGACCGCCGGTTCCTTGCCTGGGCGGTGGAACTGTCTCGGCTCTGCCCGCCGTCGGAGACCGCGTTCTCGGTCGGCGCGGTCATCGTCTCCGCCGATGGCGAGGTCTTGTCCACCGGCTACTCCCGGGAGCAGCAGCTGCACGACCACGCCGAGGAGGTCGCGCTCAGAAAGCTCGGTGTGGACCCTGACCCCCGGCTGCGTAGCGCCACCATGTATAGCTCGCTGGTTCCGTGCGGCACCCGCAAGTCCCGCCCGGTCACCTGTGTGGAGCACATCCTGGCGGCGGGCATCCCGCGCGTCGTCTACGCCTGGGATGAGCCACCGCTGTTCGCCCCCGGCGACGGCGCTGACAAGCTCCGCGCGGCCGGCGTCGAGGTCATCCAGATCCCAGACCTGGCCCCCCGCGCCGAAGCCATCAACTCCCGCCTGCTCGGCTAACCGTCCGTTCGCCCCCCGGGCGATGTGACAGCGACCGGGCTCTATGCCGGTCGATGTCACATCGACAGGGCTGGAAATCGACCGGGCTAGAAGACGCGGCTAGAACAGGACGTCGGTCCGCTCGATGCCCCGCATCGCGTCGTAGTCCAGCACCAGGCAGCGGATACCGCGGTCTTCGGCTAGCACGCGGGCCTGCGGCTTGATCTCCTGCGCGGCGAATACGCCCTGCACCGGTGCCAGCAGCGGGTCGCGGTTCAGCAGGTCCAGGTACCTGGTGAGCTGCTCCACTCCGTCGATCTCGCCGCGTCGCTTTATCTCGATGGCCACCGACTCCCCGTCGGAGTCGCGGCACATGATGTCGACCGGTCCGATCGGGGTCGGGAACTCGCGCCGCACCAGTCGCCAGCCGTCGCCGAGCAGATGAAGCTGCGCGGCGAGCAGTTCCTGCAGGTGCGACTCGACGCCGTCCTTGATCAGGCCGGGATCGACGCCCAACGTGACCGAGGTGTCGCTGACGACCTCCTCGAGGGTGATCAAGAGCGTCTCACCGGCCTTGTTGGTGACGGTCCAGACGCCTTCGCCTTCGGCGAGCCGGCAAGGCGGTGACATCCAGTTCAGCGGCTTGTATGAGCCGCCGTCTGAGTGAACGAGCACCGAGCCGTCAGCTTTGACGATGAGCAGCCGGAGGGCGCTGGGAAGGTGAGCGGTGAGCCTGCCGACGTAGTCGACGGTGCACCGGGCGATGACGAGCCGCACGGGAAGTAACACTATCGTGAAGAGTTGTGAGCCCGCGAAAGGTACGCAGGGACCGCCCCGCCGGTCCGCGTGCTCCGTTGGGCCCAGAACGTATCGAACAGTGGCCAGACGATGACTGGGTGGTACGCCCGGTACCTGGTGCCGCGGCGACCAAGATGTACCGCTGCCCCGGCTGTGACCAGGAGATAGTGCCAGGTACCGCTCATGTCGTCGTCTGGCCGACGCGGCCGTCCGGAGTGGCGGAGCGACGGCACTGGCACACCGCCTGCTGGCGTAACCGGCTGCGCCGTCGCACCAGATAGCGTCGCTGACAGGGAGAACTCGTGACCGAAATCAAGGCCTCTACCGTGCTGCCCGCCCGCCGCAGCGATATTGAACTGCACACGCGGGATGGGCTGACCCTCGTCGGCGAGCTAGCGCTCCCGGCCGAGCGCGAGCCGGACGCGACGCTGATCTGCCTGCATCCGCTGCCGACCCAGGGCGGGATGATGGACAGCCACGTGATGCGCAAGGCGTCCTACCGGCTGCCCGCGCTAGCGAACATCGCCGTGCTCCGGTTCAATACCCGGGGCACCACCTCGGACCGTGGCACCAGCGAGGGCACGTTCGATGATGGGGAGGCGGAGCGGTTCGACCTAGCCGCCGCGGTGGACTTCGCCGCCGGCCAGGGCCTGCCGGCGCTGTGGCTGCTCGGCTGGTCGTTCGGCACCGAGGTCGCGCTTAAGTGGGGTGAGACGGATCCGCGGATCGCGGGCGCGGTCCTGCTGTCACCGGCGTTGAAGCGCGCCGGCGACGCCGACCTTGACCGGTGGGCGGCCTCGGGTAAGCCGCTGACCGCCCTGGTCCCAGAGCTGGACGACTATCTGCGGCCCGACGAGGCTACCCAGCGGTTCGCCCGGGTGCCCAAGGCCACCGTAATCGGCGTGCACAACGCCAAGCACCTGTGGGTAGGCGAGCCGTACGTCCGGATCGTCCTGAATGAGATCGTCAGCGTAGTGAACCCGAGGATCCCGCTGCCGCTGCCAGTTGAGTTCTAATAGACGATCTATTAGAGTGGCCGCTATGAGCGGCTCAGGAGGCAACCCGGACGTCATGTGGTCGGTTGGCGAGGGCCCGACGATCACGGTAAGTGTCTCACTGCACAGGGGTACCGTCGAATGGATTCGCGAGCGCACCGGCAAGCGCGAATTCTCTGCGTACGTGGAGGAAGCATTGGAACGCAAGATCGCGTTCGAAAAGCTAGACGAACTCATCAAGGATTACACGGATGAGCATGGCGAGTTCACCGAGCAGGAACTCGCCGCTGCGCGCGCCTCGCTGTACGGTACGGCCGGTCCTGCCGAGGGGAGCGTCGCATGATGGGGACGGTCGTGCTTGACAGCGAAGGGCTGTCCGCGATCGTCAATAAGGATCGTTGGGTCATGTCTCAGGTGACGGTCGCTCGGCAGGATGGTATGCGGGTTATGACGAGCGCCGCGACTCTGGTAGAGGCACGCGATCCGAAGGTGAACCAGGCGCGTTTCGATTGGGCGGTCTCTCGGCTTGAGGTAATGCCGGTTACCGAAGACATCGCGCGTTCTGCGTCCCGGCTCCTGGCCGAGCGCGGGATGCACGGCCACCAGCACGCGATCGATGCCATGCTCGCGGCCACCGCGATCGAGGCCCCCGGCCCGCGGACCGTGTTCACGTCCGATCCCAAGGACATGAACAAGCTTTGCGGGAAGAGCGTACGGGTGGTGGGGATCTGATGTTTTCCCTCGACGGCAAGAAGGCCCTGGTGACCGGTGCGTCGCGGGGGATCGGGCGGGTGATCGCCACCGCGTACGCCCAGGCGGGCGCCGACGTGGCGCTGGTGGCGCGGTCCGCGGACGGGCTTGAGGAGACCGCCAGCGCGGTCCGGGAGGCCGGGCAGCGTGCGGTGGTGATTCCCGCCGACCTGCTGTCCCCTGAGGCCGCGCCGATGGCCGTCAGCGAAGCGGTTACCCAGCTTGGCGGGCTCGACATCGTGGTGAATAACGCCGGCGGCTCGAACTTCATGGTTCCCGTAAGCGACCTGCGGCTGTCCGGCTGGGACAAGGTGCTGCGGCTGAACCTCGACGCCACCCTGCTGGTGTGCCAGGCGGCGGGCAAGTACCTGACCGCCCAGGGCTCCGGCTCCGTGATCAACATCGCCTCGGTCGCCGGGCTGGCGGCCGCGCCGTTTCTCGGCGCCTACGGAGTGGCCAAGGCCGGGGTGATCTCGCTGACGAAGACCCTCGCGGTGGAATGGGCCACGTCCGGCGTGCGGGTGAACGCGCTCTGCCCAGGCTGGACCGCCACCGACCTGAACAGCAACCTCTGGGGCGCCCCCGATGGCGGCCAGGCCACCATCGCGGGAGTGCCGATGGCACGCTGGGGCCGGGCCGAGGAGATGGGCGGCCCCGCGATCTTCCTCGCCAGCGACGCCGCGTCCTACATGACCGGCCAGGTCCTCGTAATCGACGGCGGCCTCACCGCCACCGCATAATCCATCCGCCCTCAGAAACGCGGAATGTCCCGTCGTGAACTTCCACGACGGGACATTCTCACGATCGGTTAACCGGGGTTACTCGGTCCACCAGTCGTCGGCGTCCTTGTCGTCTTTCCCGGCCGGAGCCTGGCCCTGACGCGCCTGGGACGGACGGGCCGACGCCTGGGCGGTCGGCTGCGCCTGAGCCTGGACGGTTGGCGGGACGGCCGCGGCCTGAGCCGAGCCATTGGACTTGGGCGGTGCCGACTGAGCGGATCCGCCATTCGAGCCGCTGGGCTCGCTGATGGCGGGCTTGCTCGGGGGCGCCGGTGCGGCCGACGCGGCCGCTGCGGCCGCGAGCGAGGGGTCCATCGTCGGGATCGCGCCGCCGCCGAGGAGCTGGCGGACCTGCGCCAAGTGAGTCGCGATGGATTCCTTCTGCCTGGTGAGCTCTTCGACCTCGCGCTGAGCCGCCGTCCGGCGCCGTTCGGCATCGGTCTTGGCCTCGCTGACCAGCTGCTCGGACTGAGCCTTGGCCTGCGCGACGATCTGGTCGGCGTTCTTCTTCGCGTTGCCGACAAGCTGCCGGGAGTGCGCGTCCGCGTCGCGACGGGTCTGGTCGGCCTGCGCCGACGCCTTCGCTGCCCGCTGCTCGGCGGTGGCCGCCCGCTGCTCGGCCTCGGACACCAGCTTCTGCGTGGCGGCCTGCGCGGCGGCGAGCCGCTCGGCCTCCTGGCGCTCGGCTTCCTCGCGACGGGAAGCGAGCTGGATCTCGAACTCCGCCTCGGCCTGCGCCCGCTGCGCCTCGGACTCTTCGAGCAGCCGCTGCGCCTGGCTGCGCATCTCGTCGGCCTGGCGCTTGGACGTGGTGAGGATCTCGTCGCGCTCGCGCTTGGAGTTTGCCTTGAGGGTCGCGACCTCGCGCTCCGCCGTGGTGCGCAGCTTGGCGATGTCGCGCTCCACCGCGGCGCGCTTCTCCGCGACCTCGTGGTCGGCGGTGGCGCGGAGCTTGGCGACCTCACGCTCGGTGGTGGAGGTTAGCTCGTCCGACTCACGCCGCGCGGTCGTCCGGATGGAATCGGCTTCCCGCTCGGCCGCCCCGCGCATGTCATCGGTTTCCCGCTTGGCATTCGCGCGAAGCTCCGCCGCCTCGTTCTCAGCGCCGGCCCGCAGCTCGGCGGCATCAACCTTCGCGGCCGCCTTGATCTCGTTCGCCTCGGCGCGCGCGGCCTGCACCAGTTCGGTCGCCTGTTCCTCGGCGAGCCGCAGCAATTGCTCGATGCGAGCGCCTAGACCGGAGTAGGTGGGCCGTTCCTGCTCCTGGATCTGACGCTGCGCGTCGGTGAGCTCGCGACGGGAGGTTACGGCGTCTTCCTGATGCCGCCTGACCTCGGTCGCGAGCTGACGGATGTATTCATCGACCTGTGCTCGGTCGTAGCCACGCATGACCGTGGCGAAATCGCGCGGCGGGGCCTCTTCGAAGAAGTTCGTTAGCTGAGCGTCAATGTCCGATTGCATGGGGCCTAATCCTGGATAGACGGGGTCGGCAGGCAAGGTGCGGGGTGGGCGGGGCGCTGCTGACCATGGCGAGCGCCGCCCAGTGATTGGAACACTACTCCGCCTCCGCCCTGTACGGGTGTCCTTCCGAGTTCTCTATCCTATGGACCCTGCTAAGTCTGTTTCGTCCAGGAGGTCATGTCCGGGCTGCTCCGCGCCCGTACACGGGCACAACCGCCTTACCGGACGCTGGCTCACGGATCTCGATGGATTTCCCCAGCCCGGCCGATGCGGGTGACCGGGGCCACGTGGGTATCCTCCCAAACAAGGGCGTATACGAGGAGGCGGAATGGGCGGCAACCAGACGGACCCAGTGATCATCGGTGGCGCGCGGACCCCGATCGGCCGCCTGCTCGGGTCACTGTCTGGATTCAGCGGCGCCGACCTCGGCGGGTTCGCCATCGCGGGCGCGCTGGCGGACGCGGGGCTCGCGCCGGACCAGGTCGAGTACGTCATCATGGGACAGGTCCTGCAGGCGGGCACCGGGCAGATACCGCCCCGCCAGGCCGCAGTCAAGGCGGGCATCCCGATGACCGTCCCCGCCATCAGCCTGAACAAGGTCTGCCTGTCTGGCCTGGACGCGATCGCCTACGCGGGGCAGCTGATCCGGCTCGGCGAATACGACATCGTGGTGGCGGGCGGCATGGAGTCGATGTCCCAGGCGCCGCATCTGCTGAAGGGCTCGCGCAAGGGGTTCAAGTACGGCACGGCGGAGCTGCAGGACTCGATGGCGCTCGATGGGCTGACCGACCCGTTCGACGAGGTGCTGATGGGCGAG
This sequence comes from Streptosporangiaceae bacterium, assembly GCA_050012355.1. Taxonomy (GTDB): domain Bacteria; phylum Actinomycetota; class Actinomycetes; order Streptosporangiales; family Streptosporangiaceae; genus JBEKHI01. The sequence goes on from JBEKHI010000120.1 coordinate 15,689, forward strand.
TCAACCGAACGGTTCACCGCGAAGCTGGACATCAGCCGGGCCGAGCAGGACGAGTTCGCGGCCCGGTCACAGCAGCGCGCGGCCGCGGCCACCAAGGACGGCAAGCTGGCCGAGGAGATCGTCCCGGTGCGGTTCCGCGACGCGGAGATCACCGAGGACGAGGGCATCAGGTCAGACACCACGGCGGAGTCGCTGGCCCGGTTGCGCCCGGCGTTCGCCAAAGACGGCACGCTGACCGCCGGCAACGCGTCGCAGATCTCCGACGGGGCGGCGGCGGTCGTGGTGACCTCGCGCGCCAAGGCGGCTGAGCTCGGTGCCAAGATCCTGGCGGAACCAGGCGCCTGGGGGACGGTCGCCGGACCGGACAACTCGCTGCACTCGCAGCCGTCCAACGCGATACGCGCCGCCCTCGCCAAGGCCGGCCGGTCGCCCGCCGACCTGGACCTGATCGAGATCAACGAGGCGTTCGCCGCGGTCGCGATCCAGTCCATGCGCGAACTGGGCGTCGGTCTCGACAAGGTCAACGTCAACGGCGGCGCGATCGCCCTCGGCCACCCGCTCGGCGCGTCCGGCACCCGCATCGTGCTCACGCTCGCGCACGAACTGCGCCGTCGCGGCGGCGGATTCGGCGCGGCCGGGCTGTGCGGCGGCGGCGGACAGGGCTCCGCGCTGCTGCTCACGGTGCCCGGTGCCTGACCTGCGCGATCCGCGGGCGCTCGCCCGCGTGCTGACGGTCATCGAGAACGGCGAGCCGAGCCTGCGCTCAGTCATGAAAGAACTCGCACCGCTGACCGGCGGCGCCCGCGTCATCGGCTTGACCGGCGCCCCCGGCGCCGGGAAGTCGACGCTCACCAACGCACTGACCGGCGCCTTCCGCGCCCGCGGCGACCGGGTGGCGGTACTCGCGGTGGACCCGACCTCGCCGTTCTCCGGCGGTGCGCTGCTCGGGGACCGGATCAGGATGCAGCAGCACGCCACAGATCCGGACGTGTTCATCCGTTCGATGGCCAGCCGCGGCCACCTGGGCGGGCTGTCCGCCGCCGCCCCGCAGGCCATCCGGGCGCTGGACGCCGCCGGATTCGGCGTGATCTTGGTGGAAACCGTCGGCGTCGGCCAAGCGGAGGTCGAGGTGGCCGGAATGGCCGACAGCACCGTCGTTATGGTCGTGCCTGGAATGGGTGATTCGGTGCAAGCCGCGAAGGCGGGCCTGCTGGAGGTCGGCGATGTGTTTGTCGTTAACAAGGCCGATCGGCCGGACGCCCAGCACACCGTGCGTGACCTGCGCAACATGGTCGCGATGGCGCCCGACGGAGGGTGGAAGCCGCCGGTCGAGACCACCGTCGCCGTCGCGGGCGAGGGGGTGGACGAGGTCGTCCGCCAGCTTGACCGGCACTGGGCCTGGCTCGGCGACTCGGGGGAGCGCGACCGCCGCCGCACCGCCCGGGCGCGCGACGAGGTGCTGGCCATGGCCGCGGGCGTCACTGCCGGACGGCTGGCCGCCGCACCGCTGCTGCCGGACCTCGCGGCCAGGGTAGCCGAGGGTACGCTCGGCCCCTATGAGGCTGCCGACGAGCTACTCGCCGCCCAAGGACTACCACCCCTTTGAGACCATAACGACGGTGCTTGATCCGCTGGGCCTAGGCTGGAGCTGTGCGTAAGCCGCTTGAGCTGCCGTTTGACCCGATCGACCGGGCCGCGCGAATCTGGGAGAACCGGTTCGGGGCCTCCTCCGCGATGGCCGCCGTCACCTCGATCATGCGGGCGCAGCAGATCCTGATCGCGGAGCTGGACGGGATCCTGCGCCCCTACGGGCTGACTTTTGCCCGCTATGAGGCACTTGTCCTGCTGTCCTTCAGTCGCGCCGGAGCGCTGCCGCTAAGCGTGATGGGGGAGCGGCTTATGGTGCATCCGACCAGCGTGACCAACACGATCGACCGTCTCGAGGGGCAAGGCATGGTCGTCCGGCGGCCAAACCCGGAGGATGGCCGGGGCAGGCTCGCCGAGATCACCGAGCATGGGCGGGACGCGGTCCGGGTGGCCACCCGCGACCTGATGGCCGCCGAGTTCGGCTTCGCCGGCTACAGCGAAGCCGAACTCACCGAGCTATTCGCGCTGCTACGCAGCCTGCGGATATCGGCCGGAGACTTCAGCTAGCGACGGGATACGCCCGCCAGGTCGCTCCGCCATCGGACGTCATCCAGATCTCGTGCAGGCTGGTGTCCGCGGGCAGCGCGACCCCCTGATCGTCGGTGGTCATGCCCACGTAGCTGAAGCCGCCGTCCGGCGCCGTGCTGCTGAACGTGGCCTGCTGCCAGCCTGTCCCGTTATAGACGTCGATCCCGTCGGTGGTGGCGAGCACGAGCGCGCCGGCCGGAGAGATCGCGACCGAGGTCACGGTCGCCGAGGTCGTGTAGCTTGCCGCGACGTGCCAGTTCGTCCCACTATTGGTGGATTCGTAGACCTCGCTCTGGCTGGGACACGCGATGACGAGCGTGCTGGAGTTCTCCGCGCCGAACAGCTGAGTGGTCGGAGCACATGGCGCGGTGCCGACCTGCTGCCAGGTCCCGGTGAGCGAGCCGGATAGCACGATGCCGCCGGGCCCCAGCAGGTACCCCTCGGTGCCGGTCAGGGCGAGCTGGACGGCGCTTGCCGTGCTGGCCGCCATGTTCGTCGTGGCTGACCCGACATCGGTCCAGTCATCGGAGGTCGCCTGGGTGCGCTCCAGCGTGTAGCTGGTGCAGTCGCTCGCGTAGTTCGAGCCGCTGCCGGTGCAGGTGCCCAGGATGGCGAACGCGCTCGTCCCGGCCGTTTCCAGGTCGATGACCCGCTGTCCGTTGGTGGATAGCTGGGTCCAGGTCTTCCCGCCGTTGTGCGTCGCCCACAGCTGCGGGCCGAACGCCCAGCCGTCCTCGTCGTTGAGGAACCGGATCTGGCTGACGCCGGTCGAACCCGACGCCGCCCCGGTCACCGGAGCCGGGACGCCGTACCAGGTCTGCCCGCCGTTGTCGGTGCCCGCGATCGAGGTGCAGTACTGCGTGGCGCAGTCGCCGGGAGTGCCCGCCTGGCCGATGACCCACCCGGTGTTCACTCCGATGTAGGTGACCGACGAGGGCTCGAAGTTCGCCGGAGCCGCCGGGAGGGCGCCGCCGCCAGCGGACGGGCTTGCCGCTGCCGACGCGGCCTTGGTTCCGGTCCCATCCGGCTGGCCGCTCGCGTTGCCGTTCGGGTGGCTGGTGTCCCCGGCAGCTATGCCATGGTCGCCAGGCCCGCTGACCTGCAGCAACGTCACGCGCGGTATGACTACGGCTGCGGCCACCACCGCGGCGGCAGCCGAGACCGTCACCGCGAGCTTGCGCAGCTTGCGGCCTCTGGCGCGGCGCTTGATCAGGTCGAACGTCCCGTCGGGCGGGGGGAGCGGCGTGATCTTCTCGTCGAGCCACTGGTCCAGATCGTCGTTACCGGCCATCGGGTGCTCCTAGCGCCTCCCGGAGGCGCGACCTCGCATGATACAGATCGGCCTTGATCGTGCCCTCAGGGCGCTTGAGCAAGATCGCGATCTCTTTCAGCCCGAACCCCCCGTAGTAGTGAAGCAGAAACGGGCTACGCAGCTTTTCAGGCAGGCCGGCGATGAGCTGCTTTACGTCCACGTCCTGGCTGGGGTTCACGGACGGGTCGGGGTCAATGCCCGCCGTCACCGTCCGCATAGCGCGGCGCTCCCGCTCGAGCTTGCGCCAGTGGTCGCGCACCAGGTTGGTCGCGATCATGTACAAGTAGCTTTGTGGGTTGTCCAACTTAGTCCACCGCGACAACAAACGGACAAAAGCCTCGGATGCCAGCTCATGCGCCGTATCGTCGTCA
>JBEKHI010000121.1:0-19545 GCA_050012355.1 Streptosporangiaceae bacterium
GGTTCTCGCTCGCCGCCGTGCAGGTCGTGGTGCTGGTCCAGCCGCACGAGCGTTACCGCGTCGTGGTCCGCGCCTGCTGCGGCGTCGTCGCCCTGATCGCCATGGCGGCCGCGGTGGCCGGCGATGGATGGACCGCGGTGTCGCACGCGATCACCAGCGGGTTCGGCGGCCTGACCACCTCGGACTTCGGCACCGCCACCGTGGTTGCGCTGGTCCTCGCGGTTGTCGCATGCATATTTGTCTGGCTGCTGCTGGCTCGCTTTCCCGCCGGCGTCCTGCGGACCGACTCGGCGCGGGCCGGGCGGACCCTGACGGCGGCCGCGTTCCTCAACCTGCAACTGCTGACCTGGATCGCCGAGGACAACTACTGGCGGGGCCGGCTGCTGCCATCCAGGCGCTGGCCTAAGCTGCCGCCCGCCATGGTCCTCGCGTGGGCTGACTGGCGCCGGCTCGGCCGACGCCCCGCGACGCTCTGCGTCATAGCGGCGAGCTCACTCGCGCCCGCGCTGGTTGGCGCGGCTATCACCGGCCACGGGCGTGGTTACCCGATCGCCGCCGTGCTGCTCGCCGGGGCGATCGCCGCCGCCGCGCAGGGCACCGCCGCGAGCAAGCGCGATCTCAACGACCCGGCTCTGCGCAGGCTGCTCGGCGTGGACGCGAGCGCGGCGCTCGCGGCTCGCGCCGTGCTTCCGGCCCTGCTGGCGGCCGTCTGGCTCGCGCTCTCGTTCGTGGTGCTCGCCGGGGTCGGCGTCCTGCACGGCTGGCTCTGGCCGCTGGCCGGCTTCTTCGCCGGACCTGGCGTGGCGGCAGCCGCCTTGCGGATGGCCAGGACCGCCCCGATCAACCCCACCGAAGAAGGACCTAACACCGCGCTTGGCAGCACACCGCCCTGGATGATGACCCGCGTGCTCAGCATCGTCCTCGCCATCATCGCCGCTTACCCGGTGCTGAAGGCGATTCACGTCGGCCAGTTGCATGCCGCGACGATCGTCGCCCAGATAGTGCTGTCCGCGATCGTGCTCGGCGGCTACCTCCTGGTCACCGATCGCGGTACGGTGCAGGCGACGTCAGGGTGATATGAGGAGCTTGTTACCCTGTCCGCCGTGGCTGGTCGCGCCAACAGCATCACCATTAACATCGCGGGCTTGGTCCAGGGCATCGCTCTGGTTACCTTTCCGGCCGCGAGCACGATCTTCACGGCCCGCGGCTCGTACGACCTGAGCAGCGGCGAGTACGGGCTGATGTTCGTCCCGCAGTTCATCGCGGCGATCGTCGCCTCGCTGCTCGGCGCCGGGCTGCTGTGGCCGGGGCTGCTCGCGCGGGTGACCGAGAAGACGGTCTACCTGACCGGGCTCGCGGCCGATCTCGCGGCGATGACGCTGCTCGTCATCAGCTGGCTGGTGGTGCACAACCACCCGCTTGCCTACGGGCTGCTGCTGGTGGCGACCGCCTGCCTGGGCACCGGCTTCGGGCTTACCGTCCCGTCGCTGAACACGCTGACGGCGGCGTTTCACCCGAAGGCGGTGGACAACTCGGTGCTGGTGCTGAATGCTTTGCTCGGTCTCGGCACCGCCCTCGCGCCGGTCTTCGTCGCGGTGTTCAACGGGATCGGGTTCTGGATCGGCCTGCCGATCCTGGCTGGTTGCCTGCTCGCCGGGCTGATCGCCGTCAGCGTCCGGCTGCCGCTCGATCCGGGGCCTCGCCAGGCGGTGCGGACCCGGCCTGGCGTGCCCGCCGGGTTCTGGGTCTTCGCGGCGTTCGCGGTGCTGTACGGGTTCTGCGAGACGATGAACGGCAACTGGTCGCAGCTCGACGTCACCTCGCTCGGCGTCCGGACGGCCACGGCCTCGCTCGCGCTCACCGGATTCTGGGCGGCGGTGACCGCGGGACGGGTGCTGCTCGCGGCTATCCAGCGGTGGCTCCCCAGCCGGGGCGCCTACCACGTCCTGCCGTTCCTGGTGGCCGGTGCCTTCGTGGCGACCGCCGTGCTGCCGCGGAACGCGCCCGCGCTCGCCGTGCTGGCGTTCTGCCTCGCCGGACTCGGCTGCTCCGCGCTGCTTCCGCTGACCATCAGCTTCGGCCAGGAGAAGCTAACCGGCGACCCCGCGACGGTCTCCGGCGGAATCATCGCCTGCTACCAAGCCGGATACGGCCTAGCGGCCTTCGGCGTAGGCCCGCTGATGGCGGCTGGGGCGACCCTCCCAGCCATCTTCGGAGCCACCGCCGCCGTAGCGGTAGCCATGGGCGGGTTGTCGCTACTGGTCGCCCACGGTCGCCCGTCCCCTGCGGCCGTACATCCGCGCCCGGCGCAGCCCCGCGCTGGCGCATCCCCCGACCCCATGGATGTCCCACCGCTGGGCCTATAGCACCAGCGGTGGGACATCCATGGGGGCAGTGCCGCGGGCGGGCTAGGCGGCGGGGTCGTGCCAGGAGTCGGCGGCGGGGAGCAGGCCTGCGGCTTCGGTGGGGCCCCAGGTGGCGCGGGCGTAGGGGTGGACCGGGACCACGTCCTGAGATAGCACCGGGTCTACTACCTGCCAGGCGGCCTCGACCGTGTCTTGCTGGGCGAATAGCCAGCGTTCGCCGTTCAGCGCGGCGCCGATCAGCCGGTCATACGGCCGCATGTCGGCACCGGGATGCTCGGCGAAGGCGAGTTCCTGGGTCTCTGGCTGCCAGCCGCCGCCCGGCTTCTTGCCGGTCAGGGTCAGCACGGCGCGGCTCTCCGGGTTGACGCGGAACCGGAGGCTGTTGGACGTGGCGTCGCCGCAGCCGAAGACGTCATGCGGCGGCCGCCGGAACTTGATGTTGACCTCGGTCGCGGTGACCGGCAGGCACTTGCCCGCCCGGATCAGCACCGGGACGTCCGCCCAGCGCCAGGAGTCGACCGCGATCCTGACAGCCACGTAGGTCTCGGTTTTCGACCCGGGAGCCACCCCGGCGACCTGCTGGTAGCCCTCGTACTGGCCCTTGACCGTATCGGCGGGGGTCAGCGGCCGCAGCGCGCCGATCAGCTGGGACTTGGAGTTCCTCCAGGAGTCGAGGCCGTTACCGTCCGGCGGCTCGGCCAGTACGGTGGCGAGTACCTGCAGCAGGTGGTTCTGCAGGACGTCCCTTATCGCCCCGGTCTTGTCGTAAAAGCTGCCCCGGTCGGCGACGTCGAACGCCTCCGCCATCGTGATCTGGATGCTCTGCACGTAGGTGCGGTTCAGCAGTGGCTCAATGATCGAGTTCGCGAACCGGGTGAACATCAGGTTCTCGAGCGGATCCAGGCCCAGCCAGTGGTCGACCCGGTAGATGGCGTCCTCAGGGAAGTACTTATTCATGGTCGTGTTGAGCTGCTGGGCGCTCGCGAGGTCGGTGCCGAACGGCTTCTCCACCATGACCCGGCTGTTCGCGGCGCGCCCGGCCTCCGAGATCCCCTGCGCGATGCGGCCGAACAGCGGCGGCGGCACCTCAAGGTAGAACAGCGCCCGCTTGCCCGTCCCGATGGCGTCCGACATGGCCTGATACGTGGCGGGATCGTCCAGGTCGCCGTCCACGTAGCGCAGCAGGCTCAGCATCTTGACGGCCGCCGGGCTGGACGGGTCCATATTGTTCAGCTTCAGCGAGGCGGTCGCGTAGTCACGGAACTGGTCAACTTTCCAGCCGCCGCTCTTCGCCACCCCGATCACCGGCACGTCGAGAACGCCGCGCTCGACCAGCCCGACCAGGGCGGGGAACGTCTCCAGCTTCGCTAGGTCTCCGGTTGCTCCGAAAATTACCAATGCGTCGACTTGATCTGAAGTCATGTCCTCTATCCTGCCTTAGTGGCCGAACACTATGACGTCATCATTGTCGGATCCGGCGCGGGCGGCGGCACTCTCGCCAACGTGCTCGGACAGGCGGGCAAGCGGATCCTGCTGCTGGAGCGCGGCGACTTCCTGCCGAGAGAGAAGGCCAACTGGGACGCGGCCCAGGTCTTCATCGACGGGCGGTACATCTCGAAAGACACCTGGTACGACGCCGAGGACCGGTCGTTCCAGCCGCAGGTGCACTACTTCGTCGGCGGGGCGACCAAGATGTACGGCGCGGCGCTGTACCGGCTCCGCCCCGAGGACTTCGGTGAGATCAAGCACGTTGACGGGATCTCCCCAGCCTGGCCGATCAGCTACGACGACCTCGAGCCCTTCTACACCAAGGCGGAGTGGCTCTACCAGGTTCACGGAGCGCACGGCGAGGATCCCACCGAGGGCCACTGGTCCAAGCAGTACCCGTGGCCCGCTGTCTCGCACGAACCGCGCATTCAGCAGATCGCCGACGACCTCAAGGCCAGCGGCTACCGCCCGTTCTCCGCCCCGTGCGGTGTCCTGCTGGACGAGGCGGACCGGCCGAAGAGCAACTGCATCCGGTGCAACACCTGCGATGGCTTCCCCTGCCTGGTACATGCCAAATCCGACGCGGAGGTCATCGCCGTCCGGCCCGTCCTTGAACTGGATAACGTGACGCTCGTGACCAACGCCGAGGTCGAGCGGCTGGAGGCCGACGCGAGTGGCAGGACAGTCACTAGCGTCGTTATGGTCAATGGAGAGAAGTATTCGGCGGACTTCGTTGTGGTCGCGGCCGGTGCGGCCAATACGGCGCGCATATTGCTGCGGTCCGAGCTGGCGAATGGATCGGGCCAGGTCGGGCGGAACTACATGTTCCACAACAGCAACGCGGTGGTGGGCATCGACAAAGAGCCTAACGACACCCTTTTCCAGAAGACGCTGGGCGTGAACGATTTCTATTTTGCCGGCGATGGCCGTGAGTGGCCGCTGGGGAACATCCAGATGGTCGGCAAGTCGAACGCGGCGGCGATGAAGGGCGAGGAGCCCAAACTAACCGCGCTCGCGCCGAAACTCAGCCTGGAAGAGGTCGCCAGGCACGCGGTTGACTTCTGGCTGACAACGGAGGACTTGCCGAAACCCGATAACCGGGTAACGGTCGACCGCGACGGGCATATACACCTCGCCTACCAGGAGACCAACGCCAGCGAGGCGGCCGGGCTCTACGCCGAGCTGCGCAAGATCATGAATCACATCGGGATCGCCGCGCACAACGTGCTTGAGAAGAATTTCTATATGCACATGAGCATCCCGGTCGCCGGCGTCGCGCACCAGGCTGGCACCTGCCGGTTCGGCACGGATCCGGCCACCTCGGTACTCGACGTGAACTGCAAGGCGCACGAGCTCGACAACCTGTACGTGGCCGACTCGAGCTTTTTCCCGAGCATCGGCGCGGTGAATCCGGGACTAACCGTTATGGCCAACGCCATCCGGGTCGGCGAGCATTTGCTGGAGCGGCTGGGGTGAGTGGCGAGGGCGATAGCTCAGCCAGACCTAGCGCTGGTTCCGTCGAAGAGCTCGGTGCCTGGCTAAGACACCAGAGGGAAATCGCGGGACTGACACGAGAGAACGTCGCTGAGCTATCCGCCCTGAGCGTGCGGGCTATCAGCGATCTTGAGCGCGGCAAGACCAGCAAGCCATATCCGCGGTCAATTCGTGCTGTCGCCGACGCGCTTGGGTTGCCGCAACACGTGACTGATCAGCTCGTCGCGAGTTACCGGCGGCCGTCCGGCCAGCGCTCAGCACCACTGCCGGGCAAAGCAGAGCAAGCGATCATCCCTCGTCAGATGCCTCCCGCGCCGCCCACTTTCGTTGGCAGATCAGCGGAGCTGAGGAATCTTGACGCGATGCTCGGCGCCGGTCCTTCCATCTCTTTGATCAGCGGGACAGCGGGTATCGGTAAGACGACGCTGGCGGTCTACTGGGCATATCGATCGGCTGAGAAGTTTCCGGATGGGCAGCTTTACGTCAACCTCCGCGGATTCGACTCAGCGGCCGGCCCGGTAGGGGCCGAAGAGGCCGTCGGTTACCTGCTGGACAGCTTGCTGACCGGTGGTTTTCCGGTTGCTGGCGGGAACATCCCGAAGAGCCTTGACTCGAGGATCGGCCTGTACAGAAGCATGATGGCCGACCGGAGAATGACCGTCATTCTTGATAATGCCCTCGACGAGGCCCAGGTACGGCCGCTGCTGCCCGGGGCTGGTGGTTCGAGAGTGATCGTCACCAGCCGCATGCGGCTGGACGGGCTCGCCGCCACGCACAGCGCTCAGCTGGTCAATCTCGATACCCTCAGCTTCGACGAGGCTCACAACCTGCTGCTATCCAGGCTCGGGAAGGACCGGATGCGGACGGATGCTGACGCGTCCGACAGTCTCATCCGGCTGTGTGCCGGGCATCCGCTGGCCCTGGCCATCGTCGCGGCCCGGGCAGCGGGCAACACGAGCCTTCCGCTCGCGACGTTCAGTGCTCAGCTGACCCAAGCGCGGAGCAGGCTCAGCGCGCTGGACACGGGGGATACGGAGTCGAGCCTGCGCGCGACCTTTTCCTGGTCGTGCCGTCGGCTCAGCGAAGCCGCGGCGCTGTTCCTGTATGGCGTCGGCATTCATCCGACACCGGACATCTCAGGGCCGGCCGCGGCCAGTATCGCCGGCCTGACGTTGCCCGAGACGGATGAGCCCGTGCGTGAGGCGATGCGGGCGAGCTTGCTCACCGAATACCCGTCGCACCGGTATGCCTGTCACGACCTGCTGCATCTGTATCTGTCGGAGCGAGCCAGGCAGGTACTTGGTGAGGAATCCGTCCGGGCCGCGACCCAGCGGCTGCTCGACCACTACCTGCACGCGGCGGTGGCGGCCTCCACCTTGCTGTACCCGCATCTGGAGCCGGTCCCGGCCCCGTCGCCGGGCCCGGGAGTGGCGCGGCTCAGCTTCGGCACCAGGGACGAGGCCCTGGCCTGGTTCGAGGCCGAACGCGAGGCGCTGGTCGCGGCGGTCACCCTGGCGGCGGATAGCGGTTTCCTTGAGCATGCCTGGCGTCTGCCGCTGGCGCTGAAGACGTACCTGAGCTGGCGTGGTTTCTGGCCCGATGAGCGGGCGGTTCTCGCGGCGGGCCTGTCCGCGGTCCGTCAGCTAGGCGACCAGGCGGGGGAGATAAGCATTCACCGGTCCCTGGACCACGTTTACGCGAGGCTTGGCGATTACGCCCGTGCCATTGAGCACATCCGGCAAGCTCGCGGCCTGTGCCAGCGCATGAACGACGTGACCGCCGAGGCTTATACCTACGTGAGCGAGGCGTGGGTATTCGGGGCTGAGTCCCGGTACGAGGAGGCGCTGGCGAGTTCGCTGGAAGCCCTTAGCCTGTTCCGGAAGTCGGGTCACTTGCCAGGACAGGCGAGCGCGCTGAACAGTGTCGGCTGGTTCTACGTGCAGAGCGGCGACTACGAAAGCGGCCGGAAGCATTGCCGCCGAGCCTTTGACCTGAGCGTGGAAATCGGAAACATGTACGCTCAGGCAAACGCTCTCAATAGCCTGGGATATATCGAGTACCGGCGGGGAAACCCTGTTGGTGCCATCGAGCTACTGCGGGAAACGCTGGCTAAGGTGCGAGAGCTCGGCGACCGTTCAGCTATCGCTGAGACACTCGATATCCTGGGCGACGCCTATCTCGCGGCGGGGGATCGTGACGCCGCGTCCGATGCGTGGCGTGAGGCGGTTGACGCGCTGGAGAACGTCCATGACGAGCGGTCGCAGCGGATACTAGGGAAGCTGCGCTTTGTTCCAGCTGGCCACAGTGGCAGCGAGAACAAGCAGGAGCGGTAGCTGGATTGAATCCCTCATGCTTTCTCCTTTCAGATTGGCTTTCGAGGCCCCAATCCAGTATTGAGAAAACGGAGAGAAACGAACAGGCGAGGTTACATGCAAACTAACAGGCAAAGTTACTCGTCAGTTGCCGGTTTCCTCGACGAGGCGGCGTAGTTCGGGCAGCAGAGTGTCGATGTCCCGGGTCGTACGGAACGCGACGATGGCGGTGCCGGTCTCGCCGTCGGCGGCGGCGGACGCGAACAGGCTGATCACTCGCTGCAGCGCCTCGTCGACCTCACGGACCGGATCGGGAGATTCGCCGCGGAGCCAGCGCCGCAGCACGTGATTGTGGGCTGCGACCACCGCCGCGGCCATGATCTCGGCTCGCAACGGAGCCGGCTCGGCCGGATTCCCCATCCAGTCGGAGATGAACTCCCTGAACAGCCGCTGGTACCTGGCCACGCTGACGATTTCCCGGTCGCGGAGGGCGGGCACGGTGCTGGTGAGCGCGTAGCGGCGGCGAGCCAGATCACCTTCCTCCACGTAGTGCAGCAGGACCAGGCTGACGGCATCCGACACCGCGGCCAGCGCGGTCCGCTGGCTGGACGCGGCTAGCCGGTCCCTGACCTGCTGGAGCATCTGATCGTGGTCGGGGAAGATGACATCTTCCTTGGAACGGTAGTGCCGGAAGAACGTCGTCCGCCCCAGACCAGCCCGTTCGGTGATGTCATCGACGGTGGTCTGCTCGTACCCGCACTCGTCGAACAGGTCGAACGCGGCTTGTGCGAGACGCTCGCGCGCGGATTCCTTGCTCATGACGGCCCATCCTTACCTGAACTCGATGCCGAACGCTACTTGCCAGCAGGTATGGGTACTGAATACCCTAAGAACGGAATTGAGTACCGCAAGGAGGCGGCGCTGGTGATCGATCACGAGGTACGGACTCATCCTTCATCGGCGCGTCTCGCGCGGGAGGATCAGCTGGCTTGGAAGCTGGCGTCCGTGGCTACCGATAGCGTGGCAATCCCCGCTGTGGTCGCCGAAATGGTGATTTGTCGGCTGATTGACGACGCTGCGGTCGCTGCCGCTTCGCTGTCCAGGGAACCCGTGCGGGCCGCCAGGGAACAGGCCTTGCGGCGCCCGGTGGCGCCCGGGGCAACAGTCTGGGGCGCGTCGCCAGCCATCAGGGTGGCGCCGGAATGGGCGGCCTGGGCCAACGGCGTCGCGGTCCGCGAACTTGACTTTCACGACACGTTCCTGGCCGCCGACTACTCCCATCCCGGCGATAACATCCCGCCGCTGCTCGCGGTCGCTCAGCATACGGGCCGGTCAGGGGCGGACCTGGTGCGCGGGATCGCGGCCGCGTACGAGGTCCAGGTGGACCTGGTCAAGGGAATCTGCCTGCACGAGCACAAGATCGACCACATCGCCCACCTGGGCCCGTCGGTCGCCGCGGGACTTGGCGCGCTGCTGAACCTGGACACCGAGATCGTGTACCAGGCGATCGGCCAGGCGCTGCACACGACGACCCAGACCCGGCAGTCCCGCAAGGGCGAGATCTCCAGCTGGAAGGCCTACGCCCCCGCCTTCGCGGGCAAGGTGGCGATCGAGGCCGTTGACCGCTCGCTGCGGGGCCAGGGCGCGCCCGCGCCCATCTACGAGGGCGAGGACGGATTCATCGCCTGGCTGCTGAGCGGGCCGGACGCCATATACACGGTGCCGCTGCCCGCCCCCGGCGAGCCGAAGCGAGCGATTCTCGAGACCTACACCAAGGAGCACTCGGCCGAATACCAGGCTCAGGCGCTGATCGACCTGGCCCGTCGGCTGGGGCCCAAGATTGGTGACACAAGCAACGTCGAGCGGATCGTGATCCACACCAGCCACCACACGCACTACGTCATCGGGACCGGCTCCGGCGACCCGCAGAAGTACGATCCGAGCGCGTCGCGCGAGACGCTGGACCACTCGCTGCCGTACATCTTCGCGGTGGCGCTGCAGGACGGCGGCTGGCACCACGTCCGGTCCTACGCCCCCGAGCGGGCCGCACGGCCAGACACCGTGGAGCTGTGGAGCAAGATCAGCACGGCCGAGGACCCGGAATGGACCCGCCGCTACCACGACCCCGACCCGGCCAAGCGGGCCTTCGGCGGCCGGGTGGAGGTCACGCTGACGGACGGGACCGTGATCAGCGACGAGATCGCGGTGGCGGACGCGCACCCGGCCGGGGCGCGCCCGTTCGCGCGGGAACAGTACATCGCGAAGTTCCGGACCCTGACCGAGGGTGTTATCGCGCCCGGTGTGCGGGACCGGTTCCTCGAACTGGCGGTGCGGTTGCCGGACCTGGAGGCAGCCGAACTCGCGACGCTATCCCTGCCGGGCATCGCCGAGGCGGCCGAAGAGCCGCGGACCCGGGGGATTCTCTGATGCTGCACAGCACGACTTCGGTGGCTGACAAGCGCGCCGCGTTTCGAGCCGGGCTCTCGTCCGGGAAGCTGCTGAGATTCCCCGGTGCCTTCAACCCGCTGTCGGCGATGCTCATCGCCAAGCGGGAATTCGAAGGGGTCTACATCTCCGGCGCGGTCCTCTCGGCTGACCTCGGGCTGCCCGACATCGGGCTGACCACCCTGACCGAGGTAGCGGGCCGAGCCGGGCAGATCGCCCGCGTCACCGCGCTGCCGAGCCTGGTCGACGCCGACACCGGATTCGGCGAGCCGATGAACGTGGCGCGCACCGTCCAGGTCCTCGAGGACGCGGGCGTCGCCGGGATGCACATCGAGGACCAGGTCAACCCCAAGCGCTGCGGGCACCTCGACGGCAAGGACGTCGTCTCACCGGGTGAGGCGGTCAGGCGGATCAAGGCGGCGGTCTCGGCCAGGAGAGATCCAGCGTTCGTCATCGCCGCCCGGACCGACGCGGCCGCCGTGAACGGCATCGACGACGCCATCGAACGAGCCAAGGCGTACGCCGATGCCGGCGCCGACCTCATCTTCCCGGAAGCGGTCGGCGACGAAGCCGGCTTCGAGCGGTTCCGGGCCGCCATCGACGTGCCGATCCTGGCCAACATGACCGAGTTCGGCAAGAGCAAGCTCCTCGATGTCACGACGCTGCGGGACTTGGGCGTCAACATCGTCATCTACCCAGTCACCCTGCTGCGGCTCGCGATGGGCGCCGCCGACGCGGGGCTGTCCGAGATCTCCCGGCTCGGTAGCCAGGAGGGGGTGCTGGACCGGATGCAGCACCGCCGCGACCTGTACGACCTGCTCGATTACGAGTCGTACAACACCTTCGACACCAGCATTTACAACTTCGATCTGTAGGGGGCCCCATGCCCGAAGAAGTCCACAAGGGGCTGGCCGGCGTATACGCCGACACGACCGCCATCTCGATGGTCAACCCCGCGAGCAACTCGCTGACCTACCGGGGCTACCCGGTCCAGGAACTCGCCCGCAGCCGCGGCTTCGAGGAGGTCGCCTACCTGCTCTGGCACGGTGAGCTTCCGTCCGAGGAACAGCTTGGCGCCCAGAACGAGGCCGAACGCGCGCACCGCGCCCTCGCCCCCGACATCGCCGCGGTGCTGAACGCCCAGCCCAAGACCGCGCACCCGATGGACACGCTGCGCACCGCGGTGAGCCTGCTCGGTGCCGCCGATCCAGACGAGAACGACATCTCGCGGGAGTCGAACCAGGGCAAGTCGCTGCGGCTGTTCGCCGTGCTGCCCACGATCGTCGCGCTGGACCAGCGCCGCCGCCATGGGCTCGACGCGATCCAGCCCCGCGATGACCTCGGCTTCGCCGCCAACTTCCTGTACATGACGTTCGGTGAGGTGCCGGAGCCGGAGATCGTCTCGGCCTTCGAGACCTCGCTGACGCTGTACGCCGAGCACAGCTTCAACGCCTCGACGTTCACCGCCCGCGTCGTCGCCTCTACCCTGTCCGACCTGTACAGCGCGGTCGTCGCGGCCATCGGCGCGCTCAAGGGCCCGCTGCACGGTGGCGCCAACGAGGCGGTGATGGGCGTGTTCGAGGAGATCGGCACCGCCGACAACGCCGCCGCGTGGCTCACCGACGCGCTGGCGCAGAAGAAGAAGATCATGGGCTTCGGGCACCGCGTCTACAAGAACGGCGACTCCCGCGTCCCGACGATGCGCGCCGCTCTGGAAGAGATCTCCGCGGCCCGCGACGGCCAGTCGCTGATTGACATGTACGAGGCGCTCGCGAGCGCCATGTACGAGGCCAAGGGCCTGCACCCGAACCTTGACTACCCGGCCGGACCCGCCTACCACCTGATCGGGTTCGACACCCCCACCTTCACCCCGATCTTCGTCGTCGCGCGGATCACCGGATGGACCGCGCACATCATGGAACAGCTAGCCGCCAACAGCCTCATCCGCCCGCTGGCCGCCTACAACGGACCGGAGGAGCGTCACCTCGACACCCCGTAGAGGCCAGCCCGCCATAGGTCGAAATATACGTATATGGTGACCTTATGACTGGACGGGTGCCGGTGACCGTGGCGTGCTGGGACTATGACCGGACCCTCGCGCTGGCCAGCGGGGACGTGCGCCCCGTCGGTATCGACCTCACGTACCTGACGCTGCCGGTCGAGGAGACGTTCTTCCGGATGCTCCGGTACCGCGAGTTCGACGCGGCGGAGATGTCACTCTCGTCGTACGTGCTGAGCCGGTTCGGCGCGGATCCCAAGCCGTTCATCGCGATCCCGGCGTTCACGTCACGCGCGTTCCGGCACAACGGGATCTACGTGCGCGCGGGCTCTGACATCGACGACCCCGCGGACCTGCGCGGACGGACCGTCGGCGTGGCCGAGTACCAGCTCACCGCCAACGTCTGGATCCGCGGCATCCTCGCCGAGCACTACGACGTGCCGGTGGAGTCGGTGCGCTACCGCACCGGCGGGCTGCACGCACCCGGCCGGGAGGCGAAGGTCGCCCACGACATCCCGCCCGGCGTGGACATCGCCCCCATCGCACCGGACGCGACCCTGTCCGGCCTGCTGGCGTCGGGAGAGATCGACGCCGTGTACAGCCCGCGGACCCCGCGGGCGTTTCTCGAGGGCCGGGCCCGCCGGCTGTTCGCCGACTCGCGGGCCGAGGAAGAAAGGTACTTCGCGGCGACCGGCATCTTCCCCGTGATGCACGTCGTCGTGCTGCGCAGCGAACTGTACGCGGCCCGGCCGTGGCTGGCGCGGTCGCTGTTCGACGCGTTCGAGGAGTCCCGCCGCCATGCCGTCCAGCGGATCGGGGAGACCGCCGCGTCCCAGTCCATGCTCCCGTGGCTGTACGCGGAGGCGGAGCGGACCTCCCAGCTCATGGGCGGCGACTTCTGGACGTACGGGGTGGCGGGTAACGAGAACGCGCTCGGCACGTTCCTGCGCTACTCCTACGAGCAGGGTCTCGCTCGTGAGCTGCTGTCCCCGGAGAGCATCTTCGCCCCGGAGACCACCGAGGGGTACGTGATCTTAATGTCGCTGCGCCACGCTCTGCTCGGGCTGCTGGACGCCGAGCCGATGACCGGCTACAGCCTGGCGAAGCACTTCGACCACTCCGCCGCCTACGTGTGGCACGCGCCGCATTCGCAGATCTACCCGGAACTGCGCCGGATGGAGGCCGACGGGCTGATCGAGGGAACGCTCGAGAACCGGGGCGGCCGGGGAACCAAGCGCACCTACCGGCTGACCGAAGCCGGGCGGGCGGAGTTGCGGCGCTGGGTGGAGGAGGTCGTGGCCTTCGCGCCGGTACGGGATCCCGCCTACCTGAAGACGACATTCCTCGAATACGGGAGCTTCGACAGCGCGCGGCGGCAGTTCCTGGCCCACCTGCTGCACTACGAGCAGCAAGAGCGCCGCTGGGAGGCGCACGTCGTCGAGCTTGAGGCCGGATCGACCGCGCTGCTGAAGATCCGCTTCGCCCAGTGGCCAGAACACATGCACGCGGCGGTCGTCGGCTACAAGGTGCACGCCTACCGCGGCCTCGCCCAGCGGGCCCGCGACGAGGTCGAGTGGGCCCGGGCCGGCCTCGCCCTGGTCGACAAGCTAGAAGCCCAAGCCACCGTCAGCTAGCCCCGCGGGCGCGACCCCAGTGCGTGCCACCCCCGCGCGCGACCCCGTGGATGGCCCATCGATAGCGCCACAGCACCAGCGATGGGCCATCCATGGGGTTGTAAATTGTCGGCTTTGGGCTCATTGTTTCGGTATCGCCATAGTTATATCGTGACTGTCCCCGGCGGGCAGAACACGTCACCGAGGCAGGCGCCTAGGCAGCCGGAGGCGGGACTGATGGCAGGCAAGTCAGCGCGCGCGGCTAGCGACGCCACCGCGGGAAGCGACGCCGATGAGCCCGGGTTGCTGCGGGTGGCTGGCGTCAGCTACACCTACCCGACGACGCACACCCACGCGCTTGATCACGTGAGCCTCACCGTGCACGAGGGCGAGTTCGTCTCGGTGGTCGGTCCGTCCGGCTGCGGGAAGTCCACCCTCGTGCAAGCCGCCGCCGGCCTGATCAGCGGCTACGACGGCACCATCACCTTCAAGAATGAACTGATCAAAAACCCGCACCCGAAAATCGGCGTGGTCTTCCAGGAAGACTCGACGTTTCCGTGGCGCACCGCGCTGCGCAATGTCGAATTCGGCCTGGAAATGCAGGGCATGTCGAAGAAGGCCCGCAAAAGCCAGGCAATGGACATGCTCGCCCTAGTCGGACTGGACAAGTTCGCGGATCACTACCCCAGCCAGCTCTCCGGCGGCATGAAGCAGCGGGTCACGATCGCTCGCACCCTGGTGACCGAGCCCGCGCTGCTGCTGATGGACGAGCCCTTCGGCGCGCTCGACGAGCAGACCAGGATGCTGCTCGGCGAGGAACTCCTCCGGATTCAGCAACAACTGCGGCAGACCGTCCTGTTCATCACGCACAGCATCAGCGAGTCGATCATGCTGTCCGACCGGGTGGCGCTGATGAGCCGCGGCCCGGGCCGGATCAAGGACGTCATCGCCGTCGGTTTCCCCCGGCCGCGGCAGCCGGACCTGGTCAGCACGCCGGAATACGGCGTCCAGTCCGCCCGCATCTGGGGCTCGATACGCGAAGAATCACCGCGACAGGAGTGACACCTATGCGGCTCAGATACCTCATGTCCGCGACAGTGCTCGCGCTGACAGCCGCCGCCTGCTCGGCCCCCACGACCACGAGCAGCAGCCAGCCCGGTCTCACCAGCATCAACGTCATCGTGCCGGACTCGGGCAACTTCACCTCCGGCATGCCGGTCTACGTGGCGATCGCCGAGGGCTTCTTCAAGAAGGAAGGCCTCTCGGTCACGGTGGTGAACACCACCGGTGGCGCGACGAACGTGGCCGCCGCGCTCGCGGGCAAGGGCTCGATCGGCGTCGACACCGGCCCGGTCTCGGTGCTCAGTGCCGACCTGCACGGTGCGAACCTGAAGATCCTCGCCGCCGACACCACCGGCATGGACATCCTCTTCTTCGCCAAGCAGGGCAGCGGCATCACGTCGATCAAGGACCTGTCCGGCAAGAAGGTCGGCTACAGCTCGCCCGGTTCCTCCAGCGAGGTGGCGCTGGACCAGGTCAACGACGACCTGAAGGCGGACAGCCTGGCCCCGGCCGTCGGCGAGGCCATCGGCGGACCGCCGCAGGAGTACACGGCGGTGGAAACCGGCCAGATCGCGGCCGGTTTCACGGCCGCGCCGAACCTGTTCACCGACGTCGACAACGGAAGCATCAAGCTCCTCACCAGCATCAATAGTTATCCCGCCTACACCAACGTCGCGGTCCGGGTGATCTTCGGCTCTGGCTCGTTCATCGCCGCGCACCCCAAGCAGGTCCAGGGCTTCCTGACCGCGTGGCGGGACGCGTGGACGTTCGCCTTCGCGAACCACGTCAAGGCAATGACCGACTGGAAGAACGGCGCGAACCTCGCCGAACCGGTCAGCGTGCTGGAAACCGGCTTCGACTACTACACCGCGCAGACCCAGCGGCTGCTGCCGATCGACGGACTGAGCCGCGACGTCAGCGACGCGGCGGCCATGGGGGTGCTGAAGTCGACGCTGACCACCGCGCAGATCGCCTCTTACACCGACACCAGCTTCGCCGCCAAGGTTCCATGAAAAATTTGACCATAACGTCGATCTTCATCGTCCTGCTCCTCGCCATTCTCGAGGTCGGCGTGCGTACCCGGGTGATCAACCCGCTGTTCGTCGCGCCGCCCTCGGACGCGATCGGCGGGGCGGTCAGCGGACTGTTCAACGGAACCCTGGGCGGACCGTTGCTGGTCACGTTGTACGAGACAATGGTGTGCGTCGTTATGGCCAGTGTTATCGGGGTCGGTGCCGGCTACCTGCTGTGGCGCTACGGCGGGCTGGGGCTCGCGTTCGAGCCGTGGGTGGCGGGACTGTTCGCGGCGCCGCTGATCTTGCTGTACCCGATCCCGCTGGTGATCTTCGGCCGGGACTCGACCGCGATCATCGCGCAGGCGACGGTGATGGCGCTGCCGCCGGTGATCCTGTACACCAGGCAGAGCCTGGCGGCGATTCCACCGCAGTTCCTGAAGGTGGCGGCCGCTTTCCGGCTCACCCAGCGGCAGGCGATCCGGCACGTGCTCGGCCCGGCGGCCGCGCCGACGCTGTTCACCGGGCTGCGGCTCGGGCTGACCTACATCCTGGTCGGGGTGATCTCGGTCGAGTACCTCGCCGAGATCGACGGCCTCGGCAAGACGATCAGCTTCGACTACCTGGCGTTCGATATGCCCGGGGTGTACTCGGCGGTCGTGCTGGTGATCGTGGTCGCCGCCGTGCTGCTGGCCGCGATCGGCAGGCTCCAGGTGGTGGTCCGCCGGTGAGGACGCGGTTGATCGCCCTGGTCATCGTGGTGGGCGGCTGGGAGATCGCGGCGCGTTCCGGCTGGATATCGGCGACGGTGCTCCCGCCGTTCAGCTCGGTGCTGGTGAGCCTGGTGCGGCAACTGGGGGAGCACAACACCTGGTACCAGGCCTACGTGTCGGCCTGGGCAATCGTGGTGGGGTTCGCCATCGGGACCGCTGCCGGGCTGGTGTTCGCCGCGATCACCACGGTGATCAGGGTGCTATGGACGGCGAGCGAGCCGGTGCTGTACTACCTCAGCTCGCTGCCGAAGATCATCCTGTTCCCCGTGTTGCTTCTCTACCTGTCGACCGGCATTTACTCGAAGGTCGGGATGGGTGCGGTCTCCGCGTTCTTCCCGGTCGCGATCACCGCGTCGCAGGCGCTGCACGAGGTGCCGCCGGTTCAGCTGCGGGCGGCCAGGACGCTCGGCGCGGGGCGCCGGAAGCTGCTCACCCACGTGTACCTGCCCGCCGCGGCCGGGCCGGTGCTGTCCGGGCTCCGGCTGGGGCTGGCGGTCGCGATCACTGGCGTGCTGCTGGCTGAGACCTCGGTCGCATCCGCCGGACTTGGCTGGCAGGCAATGCAGGACTATGACAATCTACGCATTACTGACATGTATGCACTTCTGCTATTCGTGTTCTTTGCCGCTGTACTGATCAACGCAGGAATCGGGCGGCTCATTCGGCACGTCACCCGATACAACCAGACAACGGAGAAGGTTTTTTTCTCATGACGAACATGCTCATTGGCGGGGAACTTGTCCCCGCCGCTGGCGGCCGGACCTACGACGATGTTTCCCCGGTGACGGGCGAGGTGATCGCTCAGGTCCCGGATGCGTCCGACGCCGATGTGGCCAGCGCGGTGGACGCCGCGGCGGCGGCCGCCAAGGCCTGGCGTCGGCTCCCGGCCGGAGAACGCGGCGCGCTCGTCGGCCGCCTCGCGGACATCCTCGCGGAGCACGGGGACGAGCTCGCCCAGCTGGACTCGGTCGATGGCGGCCACCCGCTGGTCAGCATGCTCCAGGATGTTGACATCGCACTGGAGGGAATGCGGCTGTTCGCCGGGCTCGGCGGTGAGATCAAGGGGGAGACGATCCCGGCCAGCGGCGAGCACCTGCACTACACGGTGCGGGAGCCATTCGGCGTGGTTGCGAAGATCATCCCGTTCAACCACCCGCTGATGTTCGCGGCGGCCAAGATCGCCGCCCCGCTGGTCGCCGGGAACACGGTGGTACTGAAGCCGCCGGAGACGGCTCCGCTTTCCGCGCTGCGGATGGGGGAGCTGTTCGCCAGCGAACTGCCGCCCGGCGTGCTGAACATCGTGGTCGGCGACGGTCCCGGTACTGGTCGCGCGCTGGTCAGGCATCCGCTGGTCCGCCGGATCGGCTTCACCGGCAGCGAGGCCACCGGCCGGGCCGTCCAGCGCGACGCCGCCGAAGTCGGAGTGAAGGACGTGACGCTGGAACTCGGCGGGAAGAACGCGATGATCGCGTTCCCGGACGCGTCGCCATCGGAGGTGGCCGGGTCGGTGGTCAGGGGAATGAACTTCGTGCGGTCGGCCGGGCAGTCCTGCGGGTCCACCTCGCGGCTGCTGCTGCACTCCTCTATCGCGGACGCCGTCCTGGACGAGGTGGTGGCGCTAATGGCGGCGATCAAGGTCGGGGATCCGCGTGATCCTGGCACCGAGATGGGCACGCTGGCCACCCCCGGGCAGTACGAGAAGGCGCTGCGCTACATCGAGATCGCCAAGTCCGAGGGGGCCAGGCTCAGGACCGGCGGCGGGCGGCCGGCGGGCCTGGAGGATGACCCGGGGCTGTACCTCGCGCCGACGTTGTTCGATAACGTGCGGCCGGACATGCGGATCGCCCAAGAGGAGGTGTTCGGCCCGGTGCTGTCGGCCATCACCTGGTCGACCGAGGAGGAGGCGATCGACATCGCCAACTCGGTGGACTACGGGCTCACCGCGAGCGTCTGGACCAACGACGTGCGGCGGGCGCACCGGGTGGTGCGCGAACTGGAGGCGGGGTTCGTCTGGATCAATGGTTCGTCCGCGCACTTCACCGGGGTGCCGTTCGGCGGATTCAAGCTGTCCGGCCTCGGCCGCGAGGAGAACCTGGACGAGCTGCTGTCTTACACGCAGATCAAAGCCGTGAACGTGATGATGTGAACGGAGCCGATCTGCTGATCGAGGCGCTGCGGCGTGAGGGCGTCTCCCACGTCTTCGGGCTGCCGGGGACGACGATCATGCACCTGATCGACGCGTTGTACGACTCGCCGGTCAGGTACATCTCGGCCCGGCACGAGCAGGTCGCCGCGTTCATGGCGGACGGGTACGCGCGCGCGTCCGGGTCGGCCGGAGTGTGCATGGCATCGCGCGGGCCGGGAGCGGCGAACCTCACCATCGGCGTGCACAACGCGCATGCCGAGTCGGTTCCGATGCTGGTGCTGCTCGGCCAGGTCGCGGACGACATCTATTACCGCGACGCCTTCGAGGAGATGGATCTGGTCCGGTTCTTCGAACCGGTGACCAAGCACGCGTTCGAGGTGCATTCCGCTGCCCGGATCGCCGAGCTGGCGCAGCGCGCGATGCGGGTAGCCGAGTCGGGCCGGCCGGGTCCGGTGCTGCTCTCGCTGCCGCTGGACGTCCAGACGGCGTCGGTTACCGGTGCGGAGGTCTTCCCGCGGTTCCGGCCGACGGCGCCCGCGCCGTCTTCCGCGGCGGTGGCCACGGCCGCGGCGGCGCTGGCCGGAGCCCGGCGCCCGGTGATCATCGCCGGGGGAGGGGTCCGCGGGTTCGACCCGGGCCTGGTCAAGCTGGCCTCGCGGCTCTCGGCGCCGGTCGTCACGAGCTGGCTGCGGAAGAACGTGTTCCCGAACGACTCGCCGCTGTTCTGCGGGTCGCTCGGGTACGGCGCCGTCGAGGTAACCGACTCGCTGGTACGCGACGCCGACGTGATCCTGGCGCTTGGCTGCCGGTTCTCTGAGTTCGCCACCAAGCGGT
>JBEKHI010000122.1:0-19456 GCA_050012355.1 Streptosporangiaceae bacterium
GGCCCAAGGTTGGAACGCCTCGCCGCACTGGCGCGCGAGTCAAGCGTGCTGCTGTGCGCAGGCAGTCTTCCCGAGGACCAGAACGACGCGCTCCATAACACAGTGTCTCCGTCCTCGCCTCCGGGCGCCCCCGATGCGCTGTCTTCCCTCCTCGCTCGTCGCTGGCGCTCCTCGTTCGTCAGTCCAGACAGCGCGGCGCCCTTTGGCTCGGACGTGCCAGGCAACGCGGCGCCCTGTGAACGTGATGGTGCTGCTGCCGGCCGCGTACGAGACGGCGGCGGCCCGCTGGTGGGACATCTTGTATCCGGCGAACGCGCTGGCCAACGGGCAATGGTGGATCATGGCCAACCAGCACGGCGGTGACCTGTTCGGCGGCAGCCAGATCATCGCTCCGGATGGAGGCGTGGTGGCCGCCGCGCCACGTGGCGACGACTCCCCCGGCCATCTGGTCGCCACGATCGGTTTCGACGAGCCGCCGCGAGAATGCGGGCCGATGCTGGCGGGACGGCGCCCCGAACTGTATGGAGCTTTTCCGTGATCTTCGACTACGTCGTGGTCGGCGGCGGGACGGCGGGAGCGGTGCTCGCCGCTCGGCTCAGCGAGGACCCGTCGGTCACCGTCGGGCTCATCGAGTGGGGGCCGGATGACCGACCGGAGCCCAGGGCCCTCCAGGTGCGCCGCTGGTCGGAGATGATGGAGGGCGAGTACGACCTCGATTATCGCAGCGTCCCGCAGCAACGGGCCAACTCTGGCATCCGGCAGGCCCGGGCCCGGATCCTGGGCGGCTGCTCATCGCACAACACGATGATCGCGTTGCGGCCGCCAGACGAGGACTTTGACGGATGGGCCGCGGCCGGTGCGAGCGGCTGGGACGCCGCCGCCATGGGTCCGTATTTCGGGAAGCTGGCGACGAACATCCTCCCGGTCGCCAAACAGCACCGCAACGCCTACCTGGAAGACGCCATCACCACGGCGGGACGCGAACTCGGGATACCGGTCATCGACGGCTGGAACGCTACCCCCTGGCGCGACGGCACCGGGTTCCTCGACATCGGCTACTACCCGGATACCGGCATCAGGTCCTCGGCCTCGGTCGACTACCTGCATCCGGTCATGGACCACCGGCCGAACCTCACAGTGCTGCTGTCCACCCGCGTGCTGCGGATCGAGTTCGACGCCGCCCGGCGCGCAAGCGGGGTCCTGGTCCGGCGCGAGGGTGGCGACACCGCGACACTCCAGGCGCGTCGCGAGATCATCCTCTGCGCGGGCGCTATCGACACGCCGCGGCTCCTGCTGTTGTCCGGCGTCGGCCCCGGCGACGACCTGCGGCGACTCGGCATCCCGGTGATCCAGGACCTGCCCGGTGTCGGCCAGAACCTGATGGACCATGTTGAGGGCCTGCTGGTCTGGGAAGCCACCCGCTCCCTTCCGCCGGAAGGCGCCACCGACTGGGACGCGGCCGTCGTAGTGCCCGAGGTGCTCATCCACATCCCGCTGATGACCTATGCGGTGCACGCGGAACATCTCGGCTGCGTCTTGCCGGAACACACGATCTCGATGACTCCGAACGTCACCAGGCCGCGCAGCCGCGGCGCGGTGTCCCTAGCGTCACCCGACCCGGACGCGGCGCCGCTGATCGACTACCGGTACTTCACCGACCCGGACGGTCATGACGAGCGGACGCTGATCCGCGGCATCCGGCTGGCCCGCCGGATCGCGGCGGCCGAGCCGATGGCCGGCTGGGTCGCGCGCGAGATCTTCCCGGGACGGGAGGCGGTCACCGACGACGAGATCTCCGAACTGGCCCGCGCCGCGTGCAACACGGTCTACCACGTCTCGTGCACCACGCGGATGGGCGCGGCCGACGACCCGATGGCCGTGCTCGACCCGCTGCTACGCGTCCGCGGCGTTTCGGGCCTGCGCGTCGCCGACGCCTCCGCCTTCCCCCGGCTGACCACGGTGAACCCAGTAGTAGCCGTCCTCATGCTCGCCGAACGCGCCGCGGACCTGATTCAACTTCGAAGTTGACCGGAGTGGTTGCCGGAACGGTCCCTGGAAGCGCCGCGAGGCAATATTGGCGGCGGCGTACTTCGGTCACTAGCGCGGCGATCAGCGTGGTGCCGACGCCGCGGCCCACCCGACTGGAAAGTCCTCCA
Organism: Streptosporangiaceae bacterium; assembly: GCA_050012355.1. Classification (GTDB taxonomy): domain Bacteria; phylum Actinomycetota; class Actinomycetes; order Streptosporangiales; family Streptosporangiaceae; genus JBEKHI01. The sequence goes on from JBEKHI010000122.1 coordinate 2,157, forward strand.
CCTCAGCTGGGTGCGGGAGCCGGACCGAGCTGCTGACAGCCAGCTGACTTCTCCCGGCTTAGCGCACATTTCCCGCCCGCAATGCCCGGATATGCCCAGCAGCCAGGGTGCACTAACCCGGGAGAAGTAGCCTCCGGACAGCGCTACACGCGCCCCGGGGACGGGAAACACGGCAGCGAACCCCGGCGCGCCACGACCCACAACCGCGGGATTTCGCGGCGTCGGTGCGGAACCCAGCGGCGTGGCGGGCTAGCGGGTCAGGTCGGCGTTGATTGCCTGCGAGCGTTCCCGGCAGGTTCGCGCCTCCGCGGGCTCGCCGGCATCGTCTAGGGCAGCGGCCAGGTGCTGGAGGATGTCCGCTTCTCCTTTGGCATCGGCCAGTTGCTGGGACAGGTCGAGTGCCTGGCGCATGCAGCCGATCGCTTCCGTGAGCTTGCCGCACCGGTGCAGCGTCAGGGCGAGTTCGTCGAGCGTCGCGGCCTCGGCCACCCGACTGCCCGCCTCGCGGGCGGCGTCCAGCGAACCAGTGAAGACCCTGATCGCGTCGTCGTACCTGCCCGCCTGGTGATAGGCGCTGCCCAGCGAGTTGAGCGCGGACGAGAGTGCGTACACGGTGCTCCGCCCTGACCATCGGAACGGCTCTTTCGCCCCAGGTGATCGCGCCGGCGATGTCGCCAGCGAGCAGATAGGCCATCCCGAGACTGGCCGTCGCGTTCGCCTCCGCCCGCCGGTCCCCCGACCGGCGGTACACCTCGAGGGCCTGCGTGCGGCAGTCGATGGATCGCGCGGCGTCGCCCATCTTGTAGTGGTTGTTGGCCAGCACACCGAGCATCCGTGCCTCGGCCGCGGCGTCGCCCGCCCGGCGGGCGCACGCCAGGCCGATCGTGCATGAGCCGGTCCAGTCGGCCAGATGAAGCCGGCTGATGAAGAACTCCTCAAGCAGCCACGGCAACTGCCAGGCGATGTCATTGTGCTCGTATTCGGCGGCCATCTGGACGGCCGCCAGCAGGTTCAGCCGCTCAGCGCTCAGCCATTCGAAGGCATCCGTCGCGCCCGCGAAGCCCAGGCCCGTAGCGGTCCGCTCGCTGGCGTCGAGCCGTCGGCGCATGCGTTCCGCCGCGGCGTTAGCGTCATCGGCTCCCCACAGGAACCAGGTGACGATCCGGCGTGCCGCCGCCGAGCGTTCAGCGTGCGTCAGTTCATCCTGCGCGCGCTCGATCGCGTACGCCCGGATGAGGTCGTGCTGGCGATACCGGTCCCCCGGGCCGGACTCCACCAGGTTCAGGTCCGTCAGGGCCTCAAGCGCTGTACGAGCCGGACGTGTCTCGGTGCCGAACAGGGCAGCCGCCGCCCGCAGGTGGATGTCAGGACCGGGCCAGAGGCCGAGCAGGAGCAGCATCCGGCGACCGGAAAGCGCGCTGCGGTAGGCCGCTTGGCGGGCGTCGAGGTTCGCCGGGATGGTCGCGATATCGCTGCCCAGCGCGGCGAGGAACGCCTCGATTACGTCATCGGGCGACCGAGGACGCGAGGTACCGCCATGCAGGCTGGCGTAGAGCACCCCGTCGGGAAAATAGGAGGCGACCTGGCGTGCGACATGAACGGCGAACGCTGTCTTCCCTACTCCCGCGGTCCCGGTCACCACGGCGACGACCATGCCACGACCGGGTTCTTCGCTGCGTTCGGACAACCACCCCGCCACCGTGTCCTGCTCGGGCCGCCGGCCGGTGAAGCCACCGATATCGGCCGGCAGCTGGAATGGCTTCGCCAGGGAGGGGACGGCTGCGGGTTCGGGACGCGGACCGGCCAGCAGGCTGTCGGGCGAATCTCCCCGGAGGATAGCCTCCTGCAGGCGCCGTAGCGCCGAGCCTGGCTCCACCCCCAGTTCGCCGATCGCCGTTTTCCTGACCCGCTGGTAGGCCTCGAGCGCCTCGGCTTGCCTGCCGGTGCGATACAACGCCAGCATGAGCTGCTCGTGGAAGCGCTCGCGTAGCGGGTGGGCCGCCGTCAGCGCGCGCAGTTCCGCTACCACGTCACCGTCCCGGCCGAGGACCAGCTGCGTCTCGATCCAGTCCTCGGTCGTCAGCCAGCGCAATTCGGTCAGCCGTCGCGGCTCGTCGTGCTCGTCCAGCTCTGGTACGTCGGACAGCACTTCGCCGCGCCATAGCGCCAGCGCCGCATGATTCTGCGCCGCCGCATCGCTCCAGCGGCCCGCCTCGGCGGCCTCGCGCGCGCTCGATCGCAGCGCGGCGAAGCGCTCGGTATCAAGCACGCCGTCGGTCAGGTCCATGACGTAACCCGAACCGCTGGTACGCAGGGACTTGGCGTCCTGGTCACCCAGCGTCCTGCGCAACCTCAGCACGTAGGTGTGCATCGATGCCCGCGCCTCACGCGGCGGCGCCCCTGCCACACGATGTCGATCAATCGCTCGGCGTGCACCACGACGCCCGCCTGCAGCAGCAACGTGGCGAGGACCGCGCGCTGCTTCGGCGCGGTGACCGCGATCGGTGTTCCATCTCGCTGGACTAGCAGCGGGCCGAGCAGACCAAGCTCCATCATCTGTCAGATACTCCGGCGCTGAGTTCAGTGGCGCAAGCCATCCGCCAGCCAACCGCCAGCGGTCCGCCAGCGATATGCCAGAACACCCCGTCAAGGTTGACTAGTCACTCAACCCGACGACGAAAGGTTGTGCCATGACCAAGATCAAGGTCCGCACTCTCGACAAGATCGAGTCAACTAAGACCAGCACGCAGGCGCCGAGAGGCTGAACCATTGTCGACGCCGGCCGGGACCACCGTCCCGGCCGGCTCGGCATCAATCATCACGAGGAGAGCATGAGACTGCCACTGATCAAGCACGCGCAGCGGCCGCAGCTGCGGCCGAACGGCGCCATCTGGATCGGGCACAGCATGTACGGGCGAGCCACCGAGCTGGTCGAGGATTCGGGCGTGCTGTGGTCAATCTGCGAACGGATGGACGGGACCCGGACAATCGCGCAACTGGCCGCCGAGGTCGTCGCCAAGCATCCCGGCCCGACCGACGAGGCGGAAGTACGGGAGATGATCGCTTTCCTGATCGATTCCGGCTGGGTGCAGGACGCGGACCCGGTGGTTCCCCCCACGCTGACCGATCGCGACCTAGACCGGTACAGTCGCGGAACCGAGTTCCTGAGCACCCTGAGCACCGATCCGAAAATCAGCGGCCTGGATCTGCAAGCCAAGCTCAAGGCGAGCAGAGTGGTGGTGCTCGGGCTCGGCGGCGTTGGCTCGGCCGTGGCGGCGAGCCTGGCCGCGTCCGGGATCGGCCAGTTGCACTGCGTCGACCATGACACGGTCGAGCTCTCAAACCTCAACCGCCAGCTGCTGTACAGCGAGGCGGTGATCGGCGAGCTCAAGAACGACGCGGCCGTTGCCTATCTGCGTTCGCTCAATAGCGATATCGAGGTCACTGGAGCTGATCTATTGCTCGACGGCCCCGAGGCGGTACTGAAGGCTGTCGGCGACTGCGACGCCATCGTGCTGTGCGCCGACAAGCCCGCAGACGAGATCGGGCTATGGACGAACGAGGCCGCGTACACCGTCGGAGTCCCGTTTCTGACCGCGGGGTACGCTGGTCCGCTGTTCACCACCGCGTGCTTCATCCCCGGCCGTACCGTGTGCTACGCCTGTCATCTCAGCTATACCAAGGATCGCCGCAAGGACTCGGGCGTGGCGGCGCGTGGTGTCCCCTACGTGGACAGCGGGCCCGCGGCGATCATCGCTCCGGTGGCTCAGATCGCCGGGCACTATCTCGCGCTCGAGACCATCAACCTGCTGACCGGGCTGCCGGTGCAGACCGCGGGACGGGAGCTCAGCAGGTTTGTCATGGACTACGAGCAGCAGCACTACTTGGCGACCGGTCCCCTTGCGGACTGCCCGGTGGGCTGCGGTGGAATGCTCGCGCGGTGACGGAAGCAGGACCGGCCGCCGGAGTGGTTCGGCTGCACGCGCTCTCCTACCGCGCCGAAGATGACGAATGGATCGTCGGGCGGGAGTCGACCGGAGATTTCGTCGCGCTGCCCGCCGTGGCGGTCGCGTTCCTGCGCGCGCTTGAGGAAGGCGAGACCGTCGCCGAGGCGAAGAAACACGCCGATCTCGCGTATGCCGAGGACATAGACGCGGCCGACTTCGTCGCCACCCTGCTCGATCTCGGCTTCGTCGCGGCGGTCGACGGCCAGCGCGTCGAGGAGCCACCGGCCCGCCCGCCGAACCTGCGCTGGCTCAAGCCGCGTCACGTGGCCTGGGTGTTCCGCTGGCCGGTCGTGTGCGGTATCGGGGCGATCATCGTGGCGGGGCTCGCGGTCTCCGCCTTCCGCACCGGATTCCCCAGCTACCAGGGGTTCTTCGTCACGCAAAGTCCTGGCCTGGACATCCTGATCTCGGTCGCCGCGTTCATACCGCTCGTGGCACTACACGAGTTCTGGCATCTCGCGGCGGCCCGGGCCGCCGGAATCGACGCGTGGTTCGGCCTGAGTACCCGGCTCGTCTTCCTCGTCGCGCAGACCGCCGTTCCCGGGCTATGGCTGGCCGAACGCCGGATCCGGATACGCGTGTACCTGGCCGGAATGTCCTTCGACCTGCTCTCGTTCTCGGCGCTCTCGTTCGCGGAGGCTCTAACTCCGTCGACCGGCGCGACGCACGCCGCGCTCAGTGAGTTCCGTTTGTTCCTGCTGCTGGGAGTGGCCGAGCAGTTCGCGTTCTACATGCGCACCGACGTGTATTACGTCATCCAGGAACTCACCCGCTGCAAGAACCTGTACGGCGATGCGATGGACTATCTCAGGTACCGGTCTCACCGGCTCTTCGAGGACCCCACGATCTCGCTCCCGCCGCACGAACGTCGTCCGGTTAGGGCCTATGCCGCGCTGGTACTCGCTGGCAGCACGCTGACCCTGGTGTTCTTCGCCGGTTACGAGCTTCCGATCGCCGTCACCGGAATCCGCGCGGCTGTGGCCGAGATCTCGGCCGGCGTGCGAACGGTCAGCGTGGCCCACGTCGCTGACGGCACGGCGTTCATCCTCGTCACCGCCATGTTCCAGGCGCTGTTCATCCGGGCCTTCTGGCGCAAGCATGGCCACCGTTTGCCTGCCAGCTTCCGCCGCCGCGGCAGGGCCGCGGCGGCGGAAGCTGCCCCCGTCAGCGACTAGGACTCAGTGCAGGGCACCCTCTTGGTGGGCTCCAGCTTGTCCAGCTTGCGTACCTTGATCTTCGTCATGCGATTCCCTTTCGTCTCGGTGGTTCGCACCAAGTCTCGGGTAGCCCGCTGACGCATCGCTTGCGTGCCGCTGGACTCGGCGGCCCGGGCAGGCACTCGCACCCCATCAGAAGATATTCGCTACTCGGATGTCAGTGACCCGGAGCGGTTGCGACATTACCGTCGGATACCACAAGCTGACCAGCATCGGGACATAGACCGCACATCGGTAGCTGTGTAAGTAATCAGAAAATAACGAGATCTCTCCTAGAAATTCACCATACTGGGTGGTAACTTCTTGCCGACGCGCCCCTGCGTCGAAGAACCTCCGGCACCGGCCTGGCCCGACCGGAAGTCCGATGGTGATCCCGCGGGCTTCTGGACGGCCACCACCCCCACCCACCCCACGCGGCCACACCTAATCGGTGCTGACCGCAACCATCCGAGAGGTGACTACCGACAGTGAGACTCAGTGACCGCATGCGTGCATTGGCGCGCCTCGCGACCGTCGGAGCGCTTGGCACCGCGCTCTGTTTCAGCGCGGCGGCGACTGCCAGCGCCGCGACACCGACACCTTCGGCGGCCGACCGTCTGATCGCCGCTGAGGCGACCCACGACGCGCACGCCTCACAGCCAACGCGGACAGCGGCGAACTCCGGTTTCAGCCACGCCTGTCGCGCCGTGATCGTCGTCGGCAAGCAGTCCTGCTTCGCTCTCAAGCGGGGCGGCATCCACCCGATGGCGGCGAGTTCCACGCCGGACGCCATACCGTCTGGCTACGGTTACGGGCCCTCGCAGCTGCAGTCGGCGTACAACCTGACCTCAGCCTCCGCCTCGGATGGCTCCGGGGAGACGGTGGCGCTCGTCGACGCGTACGACGACCCGACGGCAGCGAGCGACCTGGCCGCCTACCGGTCGGCCGCGGGCCTGCCAACCGTCCCGAGCTTCGAGAAGGTCAACCAGGAAGGCGAGACCTCTCCGCTGCCGGCCGAGGCTCCCTCGGACGACGACTGGACCCTTGAGGAGTCGCTCGACCTGGACATGGTCTCCTCGATCTGTCCCGAGTGCAACATCGTCCTGGTCGAGGCGGACAACGACAGCGGCGACGGCCTGTACATCGCGGAGAACACCGCGGCTAGCCTAGCCGGTTACGTCTCCAACTCCTGGGGTGGGAGCGAGTCCTCAACCGACACCACCTACGACTCCGAGTACTTCGATCACCCCGGCGACGTCATCACCGCCTCCGCGGGTGACTCCGACTATGGCGTGATCTACCCGGCGACCTCGCCGAATGTGGTCTCGGTCGGCGGCACCAGCCTGAGCACGTCCTCGAACTCGCGCGGCTGGACCGAGTCGGTGTGGAACGACGGCGGCGGCGAGGGCACCGGTTCTGGCTGCTCGGCGTACGAGTCACAGCCGTCCTGGCAGACCGCGCTCGACCTGCCGTCCGGCTGCTCCAAGCGGATCGACAACGACACCGCGGCCGACGCCGACCCGGACACTGGCCTCGCGGTCTACGACACCTCGAACGACAACGGCGGGTGGGTCGAGGTCGGCGGCACCAGCGCCTCCTCTCCGATGCTCGCGGCCATGTACGCCCTCGCCGACAACCCCGGCGACACCCCGGCCGACGACATCTACACCCACACCAGCGACTTCTACGACATCACCAGCGGCAGTGACGGCAGCTGCAGCCCGGCGTACCTGTGCACCGCGGAGACCGGCTACGACGGTCCGACCGGTATCGGCACCCCGGACGGCATCGCCGGCCTGAAGACCGGTAGCACCACCACCGGCAACACAGTGACGGTGACGAACCCGGGCAGCCAGACCGGCACGGTCGGCACCGCGGCCTCGCTGCAGATCACCGCGACCGACTCGGCCTCCGGCCAGACGCTGACCTACAGTGCCACCGGCCTGCCGACCGGCCTGTCGATCAGCTCCAGTTCCGGCCTGATCTCCGGCACGCCGTCGGCGGCGGGCACCTACAGCGTGACCGTGACCGCCGAGGACACCACCGACGCGTCCGGCTCCGCATCCTTCACCTGGACGATCAGCTCCTCGACGAGCAGCTGTACCTCGACCGCGGACGTCGTCGGGAACCCCAACTTCGCCGACGGCTCGACCGACTGGACCGCCTCGGCCGACGTCATCGGTGAATGGGGAAGCAGCGAGCCGCCGATCAGCGGCAGCGACTACGACGCCTGGCTCGACGGCTACGCCGCGCCGCATACCGACACGCTCTCCCAGTCGGTGACGCTTCCATCCGGCTGCTCCGGCACGCTCGAGGTGTGGCTGCACATCGACAGCGATGACACCAGCGGTACCAACGGCTCCTTCACCATCCAGGTCGCTGGCACCACGATCGCCACGTTCACCAACCTCAACGCGAACTCCGGCTACACCGAGCACAGCTACACGGTCCCGTCCTCCGACTCCGGCGAGTCCATCAAGCTCTTGTTCACCGGTGTCGAGAACAACGACGTGAACACCGACTACGTCGTCGGCCAGGTCGAGCTCAACGCAGGCTGACCAGCGTTAAGTGACGGCGGTGTCCCCGGCGGGCCGGAGCCCGGGGAGACCGCCGTCGTCGTTAGCGGGTCAGCAGGCGATACCGGAGGTCGTGGTCGGTGGCGGCGTCGACCACGGTCCAGGCCAGGGCGGTCGCGGACTCCAGCAGCGCGCGTTCGGCTACCGGGGTGACGGTGTGCGCGGTGAAGCCGGCCTGGTGGTTAACAGCGGGCAGCGAGCCGATGCCCACGTAGGGGTGGATCGCGGGCACTATCTGCGACACGTTGCCCATGTCGGTCGAAGCCCGCGCCATCGAGGCGGCGCGATCCGCTGGGTCGGTGAATACCCGGCCCAGTTCGACCGCGTTTCGCTGGTAGCTGGCGGACAGTCCCTCGTCGGTGCGGAACTCCGCGTACCTCGGGGATTCCTCCTCGATGGTGACCTCGCACCGGGCGGCGAGCGCACCCGCCTCGAAGCACCGCCGCACCTTCACCTCGAGCCCGTTCAGTTCCTGCGTCGTGGACGCCCGGACGTACCAGCGGCCCTCGGCGGACTCAGGGATGATGTTCGGCGCGGCGCCGCCGTTGGTGACGATGCCGTGCACCCTGGCTGTGCTGGGGAGTTGCTGACGGAGCAGGCCAATGGCCACCTGCGCGATCGTGAACGCGTCGGCGGCGTTGCGGCCTAGCTCGGGGTAGGCGGCGGCGTGCGCGGCCTCGCCGGTGTAGCCGATCCGGAGGTGGGATACCGCGTACGGGTTGGCGCGGATCACGTCAACCGGGCCGGGGTGGACCATCATGGCGGCGTGCGCGTCGTCGAAAGCGCCCGCCTCGATCATCGCGACCTTGCCGCCGCCGCCCTCTTCGGCGGGGGTGCCGAGAACCACGATGGTGATCCCGAGGTCGTCAGCCAGCCCGGTCAGCGCGACGGCCGCCGCGGTGGTGATCGACGCGATCAGGTTGTGTCCGCAGGCATGCCCGATGCCGGGCAGCGCGTCGTACTCGGCGCACAACGTGATATGCAGCGGCCCTGAGCCATATTCAGCGCGAAACGCGGTCGCCATCCCGCAGTACGGCGCCTCGATCTTGAACCCGGCATCGGCCAGCGCGGACGCCACCCGGGCCGAGGACTTGACCTCCTGCCAGGCGATCTCCGGCTCGGCGTGCAGCGCGCGGGACAGCCCGATCGCCGCCTGCGCGTAGTCGGCGACCGCGGACTGAACCGCGGCCTTGAGGCCGCTGGGCGCCGTAGTGCTCATCGCCGGTCCCCCGGAACGCCGAACGCGGGCGCCCCGGCCGGGTCCAGCGCCCGCCGCAGGTAGTCCGCCTTCTGCCCGCGCCACAGCTCCCACAGCCGCCCCAGCTCGCCGCCGGGGTCCTCGTGGTCGTCCACTCGCAGATCGGTCACCGGCCAGGACACCTGCTCGGCCACGGCGAGCCCGGCCGACCTGACCGGCCCTTGCTCACCGCCGGCGGCGAGCCCGGCCCGCAGCGCTGTAAGCAGCCGTTCTTCAAACACCGTGCCATCGTACGCCGCGTAGGCCGCAAGCATCGCATCAACGACACCCGCGCTGGCCAGCAGGTTCCCCGCCGCGACCACCCCGTCCCCCGCGACGGCCGCGTGGACACCGAGGGTGTTCGCACCGCTATACACCGCGGTCCGTCCGGCCGCGTCGACGACGGCGAGCTGCCGGTAGGCCGACGCCGGATCGGACGCCCGGGCCCGGTCAACCGCCTCGTCCGGCGAGAGCCCGGAACCCAGCAGATCGAGCACCAGCGACCCCAGCGCCGGATTCGTCACGTTCTGCGAGGCGACAACCCCGACGCCGGTCCGCAGGTGCAGGCACCGAGCCGCGACCGCCGGGCTAGACGAGGCCACAACCATCCCGATTGCCCCACCCGACACAGCAGCCACTGAGAGGGTCACGAGTCCAGCACCGCTATCGCGTCTATTTCCACCAGCCATTCTGGGCGGGCTAGGGCTGACACCACCAGGCCGGTGGATACCGGGTACACGCCGCGGAGCCACTGACCGATGGTCCGGTACACCGGCTCCCGGTAGCGAGTGTCGGTCAGGTAGATGGTGACCTTCACGATGTCCGCCACCGAGCCGCCAGCCTCGCCGAGCAGCACCGAGATGTTGCGCATGGCCTGGTCGGCTTGGGCCGCCGGGTCGCCGATGCCCACTGACGAACCGGTATCCAGCGATTGCCCGACCTGACCTCGCAGGTACACCGTCGAACCGGCGACGACCGCCTGGCACAGGTCGTTGTCCAGGTTCTGCTCCGGATAGGTGTCCCTGGTGTTGAACTTCCGCAGTCGCCGGATCACGAACCGATCACCTTGTCCGATAGCGAGGCGGCGCTGCGCACCAGATCCAGCGGGCCGTCGAAGTCGAACGACCGGTAGACCGCCGCCATGTTCGCGAACGGCGGGGACTGGGCGAACAGCTGGAACGTCAGCCGGTGCCCGGCGTAGTCGCTGTTCAGCAGGTCACGGGCGAAGGCGAGCAGCTTGCGGCGATCGGAAGCGTCCCATTGCTCGTTGACCGTGTAGTACTTCGCCAGCCAGGCACCCGGCTCGGCCGCGTCGAAGCTGGCGGCGTCCGGCGTCAGGCAGATCTGCCCGCCGCACAGCTCCCTGGCGATGTGCATGGCGCCGGGCAGGCCCCTGGTAGCGAGTACCCGGCCGGTGTACAGCAGCGACTGGTTCGGCATCAGCAGGCCGCCGGGGCTCGGCTCGGCGAGCGCGATCGACGCGGTCAGGTGCGCGTTGACGCTCTCCCGGTAGATCGCCAGCTCGGCCAGCTTCTCCTGGACCGCCTGCTGGTGCTGCAGCCCGGTCTGCCGCACGTTCCACAACGCGGCGCCGATCAGCAGGTCAGCGAGCCGCAGCACCCGCTGGGTGTACGGGAACGCGCTGTACCGGTGCAGCGTGGACCTGATGAAGGCGGCGGCCCGGGTATGCCGGTAGAACAGCACGTCCTCCCACGGGATCTCCACGTCGTCGAAGATCACCAGCGAGTCGATCTCGTCGACCCGCGTCGACAAGGGATAGTCGAGAGCCGACCTGCCTGAGAACCCGGACCGGCAGATGTACTTCATTCCCGGCGCGCCCATCCGGGCGATGAAGCCGACCGCGTAGTCCGAGAGCGCGTCGTTTCCCCAGTTGGCGATGGTGGGCTTGGCGAACGCCTGGTTCGCGTACGCCGCCGCGGTCTCGTACTTGGCGCCGCGCACCACGATCCCGCCGTCGGTCTCCCGCACCACGTGCAGCAGCATGTCCGGATCCTGATCCTGCGGCCGTTTGGAGCGGTCACCCTTGGGATCGGTGTTGGCGGAGACATGGAACACGTCGTTATGGACTGATTGTTCTACGTGGTCGCGAATGTTGGCGGCGAACCTTGGGTCCACCTCGTTCAGCACGTCCTGGCCGTCATAGAGAGACCACATTTCCCCGATGGTCTCGTCGCCGACCCTGGTGACGACGCCGCGGACGTCGTCGAGCACCGCGTCCACCGCGGCCCGCTTGTCCGCCCAGTCCTGACGGGTCCGGGGCGGCTTATGCGCGATGCTGTTCCGCTCCCCCGTGTCGTCGGTGTAGCTGAGCGCCATGTCGTAGATGCGCGCGCGGATGTCGACCGCCGGCTTGAACGCGGGATGCTCGGTAACGTCTTTTACCCGCTCCCCGTCGATCCACACCTCACGGCCGTCCCTGATCGAGTCGCGGTATTCCTCGCCGGTCCGAATCACCTGTACGTCTCCTCGCTAGTGGTCAGCCGCCGGTAACCGCGGTCGTGGTAGGCAAGTGGCGCGTGGCCGCTCGCGGAGCTGCCGGTCACCTCACCGACGAACAGCAGGTGGGTGCCCACCGCGATGGTCCGCGCCAGCACGCAGCTGAACGACGCGGCCGACTCCGCCAGCAGCATGGGGTCGCGCCAGGACGCGCCGCCAAAGTCGTAGGACCGCTCCCCGCGCCGCCCCGCGAACGTATCGGCGATGTACGCCTGGTGTTCGGCGAGCACGTTGACGCAAAAAACCTTATTTATCGCCATAACGCCGGTAAGAGGACTGCGCCGGTTCACCGCGACCAGCAACGTCGGCGGGTCCGCGCTCACCGAGCACATCGCGCTGATCGTCTGGGCCATCCGGCCGCCCGGTCCGTCCGTCACGACCACTGTCACGCCCGTCGCGGCGTTGGCCATCGCGGCGATGAACTCGGTCACGAATCCAGTGTCAGCCGGCCCTCATACATCACGCAAGCAGCGGAATTCGGTGCACTTCATCGTTTTTCGCGATGTGCATCGATGCGATGGCGCTGGGCGGTGTCCGCCACCACCCGGCGCGCGATGGCCGCCAGCGCGCTCGACCGCGCCGTCTGCCGCACCCCGGCCAGCCGGACCAGCACCACGTCGAGTGGCGGGTGTGAGCCCTTGATGTCCAGCGCGGCGACCTCGCCGCCCGAGTACGTCTGCCCGGTCAGCGGTACCTGGTTGAGCACCGAGAAGCCGTGCCCCTGCGCGACGAGTGAGCGGACTGTTTCGTAGCTGCGGGTCCGGTAGCGGACGACGGGGCTGAGCCCCGCGGCGGTCACCACCGACCAGAAATAGTCCCGGCTGTGCGGCAGGTCGAGCAGGATCATCGGGTCGCCATCCAGCGCGGCCAGGTCCACCGCGCCCCGGCCCGCCAGCCGGTGGCCGACCGGGACGATCACGTGGGCGGGAGCGCTCGCCAGCTTCTCCCGCTCGATGTCATCGGTGTCGAAGCCGAGGTCGTAGGCGAGCGCGAAGTCGATCCGCCCGCCGCGCAGCGCCGCGGCGATCTCGTCCGCCTCTGCCTCGAAGACCCCGACCTCGACCTCGGGGTGCGCGTCGGCGAACGCGGTCAGCAGCGGCGGCAGGTGCAGCGGGGCCAGCGTGACGAAGCAGCCGAACGTGACCGGGCCCTTGAGGTCACCGCCGGTGCCCCTGGCCTCCTCCGCGACCTCGTTCACGTGGTTGAGCACGTCCCTGGCCTGCTGGAGGAACCGTTCCCCGGCCGGAGTCAGCGTCAGCCCCCTGGCCCGCCGCCTGATGAACAGCTGGGCCCGGAGTTCCTTCTCCAGGTTGGATACGGCGGCGGAGATCGCCGATTGAGCGATCACCAGCCGCTCGGCCGCCGCGGTCATGCTGCCTGACTCCGCGGCGGCGACGAAGTAGCGGAGCTGTACCAGCGTGAAGCCGGCCTCCTCCGCCATCGCCTGGTCTACCCCCGGCCGTACACGTGCTCGGCCCGCCAGAAGAACACCCCGCCGACGATCAAGGTCACTACCGCCCAGCCGATCGCGGCGATCCACAGCTGCGGGTTGGTGACCACCGCGGCGCAGTGCGCCTGCAAGACCGGATTCACACTAGCCTCGTGATTACGGAACGTGTTGCAGGCCGCCGCGTTGTACGGGAGGTTGCCCGGGGCATCGAGACGGTAGGTCTGCATCAGCGCGACCCGGGCCAGCGAGATGTACACGGCCATCGGGTTGAGCATCAGGATCCGCTCGATCACCGGGTGGCGATACACCGGCGCCAGCGTGGTGACCATGTACATGACGCCGCAGAAGTACCGGGCGATCCGCAGCATGAACGGGATCAGCTCCCCGACGTCCTGCACCGCCCCGGCCATCCGGGCCACCAGCAGCGCCGCCCCGACGTTGAACATGGTCTGCAGCAGCATGACCGGCACCATCAGGAACCAGTACACCGTCAGCGGCTCGCCGAATCCGAGCATGATCGCGGCGAGCACGATCAGGGACAGCATGGTCTGTTCAAGCTCGACGATCACGTACGACAGCGGCAGGGACGCCCGCGGGAAGTACAGGGCGCGGATCAGCGGCAGGTTGACCCGCATCACGTTCGCGTTGGTCACGATCGACCGCTCGGTGAACGCGAAGATGAACACTCCGCAGACCAGGAAGGGGATGTAGTTCGCGACGCCGCGATCCGCCTGGAAGATGAACCCGAAGATCAGGTAATAGACCAGCGCGTTGAGCAGCGGCGTCAGCACCTGCCAGATCTGGCCGAGCTTGGCCTCGGTGTACATCGAGACGTTCCGGGCGGTCGCGTAGCCGATGATGAAGTGCCGCCGCGACCAGAGCATCTTGAGGTACCTGACCAGCGTCGGGCGTGTTCCCGACGGGATCAGGTTGTGTTCGAGCGCGTACTGGCCCAGCGAGCCATCGGGCACCTTCGGCGCCTCGGGAACGACCGTAACGCCGGTCTCGAAGGCGCCCGGAGCGCTCAGCTGTCCGGCAGTCGTGAGCTGTCCGGTTTTAACGTCCGCCACGAGGGGAAAGCTTATCGCCTACGACAGGTGCGCGGTGTCGTTGAGTGATCGAACGACGGCGGGTCCGTCCGGATACCAGTCCACCCTGCTCAGGCAGGCGGTGTCGAGAAACATCCGGTGCAGCGACGATAGCGGCGCCTCCAGCGCGTGCGCGAGCAAGATCTTGATCGGGGTGACGTGGCTCACTATCACCACAGTCTTGCCCCGGTAGGTTTCCAGCACCCGGGAAAGCCCGTCCAGCACGCGAGCCTGGACCGCGGTGAACGACTCCCCGCCCGGGGGCGCCACCTCGGGCGACGCTAGCCAGGCCTCCACCCCGGCGGCGTCCCGGGCGGACGCCTCCGCGAACGTCAGCCCTTCCCAGTCGCCGAAGTCGGTCTCCGCGAATCCGTCCTCCACCGCCAGCGGTGTGCCGCACGAGTCCTCGACCGCGGCCGCGGTGAGCCTGGCCCGCCGCAGCGGCGAGGTGACGATCGCGTCCACGGTTCCGAGCTTTCCCAGCCGCTCGGCCGCCGCGGCGGCTTGGACCACACCCGCCTCGGTAAGCCCGATGTCGCCGGTCCCGGCGAATCGCCGGTCCGTCGAATATGGGGTCTGTCCGTGCCGCAGCAGCAACGTCACCGTTGGCGTGTCGCTCGCGGGTCTCCAGGCCCCCGGCACGCTAGACCCCTGACTCCGGGGTACGCACCAGGATGCGGCGGCACTCCTCGCAGCGGAGCACCTCGTCGGGGGCGGCCGCCCTGATGACGGCTAGGTCACTGCTGTTCAGCGACAGGTTGCAGCCCTGGCACCGGCCGTGCCGCAACGCGGCGGCGCCTAGCCCGCCGTGCTGCTCGCGAAGCTTGTCGTACAAGGCGAGCAGGTCCGTCGGCTCCTCGGCCACGACCGCCGCCCGCGAGGTCAACGCCTTGGCCGCCTGCTCGTCGATCTCCCCCAGCGCCGCATCCCGCCGAGCCGTCACCGCGGCGGCCGAAGACGCCAGCTCGTCCCTGGTCTTGGTCAGCGAGTCCCGGCGTGCCTCAAGGGACTCTCGCCGCTCCATCAGCTCCAGCACGACCTCTTCGAGGTCACCCTGGCGGCGCAGCAGGGACTGGATCTCGCCCTGCAGCGATTCCAGCTCCTTAGCCGACGACACCTGGCCGGCGTCCAGCCGCACCCGGTCCCGCTCGATCCGGGTTCGGACCTGCTCCACATCCCGCTCGGCGCGGGTCTGCTCGGTGTCCAGATCGGCCAGCTCGGTCTCCGCCCCGACCAGCTCGTCGCCGGTCTCCCCCGACTGAGCGTTCAGCGCGGCGAGCTCCGCGATCTCGGGCAGCGACCGCCGCCGGTGATCCAGGCGGCCAAGCTCGGTGTCCAGCGCGGCGAGATCAAGCAGGCGCAGCTGCGCTTCGGGCGATGCTTTCACGACACCCACACTAGCCGTAATCGCGATGCAATGTTCGACCGGCACTTTCCCCAGGTTCACCGGGTACGGTCGTCACCGTGGGGAACCGTGTGAGGGGGATAGTCGCTGGCGTGTCGACCGGGGCGGTCGCCGCCGGGGTGGGGCAGCTTGTCGCCGGATTCACGATCCCGGAAGCCTCCCCCGTCATCGCCGTCGGGCAGGCCTCCATCGATCTGACGCCCACCCCCGTCAAGGACTGGGCGATCACCGTCTTCGGCTCCCATGACAAGACCGCTCTGCTCAGCGGGGTCATCGTCGTGCTGTTCATAGCGGCAGCGGTGATCGGGACGCTGGCGGTGCGCTGGGGTGCGCGGTTCGGCTACCTGGGGCTGGGCGTTTTCGGAGCCATTGGACTGGCGGCGGCACTGACCAGGCCCACGACATCGCCGTCCTACGTGGTCCCGACGCTGCTGGCCGCCGGGGCGGGCGCGCTCACCCTCCGCCGGCTGCTCCGTCTCGCCCGTCCGGCGGCGCCGGATGAGTCACGCCTCGTGTTCGGCTCGCAGACGGACGCGCCTATCCGGCGGGAATTCCTTGTCACCTCGGGTGTGGCGGTCGCCGGGGCGGCGGTGGCCACGCTCGTGGGTCGCGAGCTCGCGACCCGTACGAACGTGAGCGCCGCGCGGACCGCCATCCGGTTCCCCCGCCCGGCGGTAACCACTCCGCCACTGCCGGCCGGCGTCCAGCTGAACGTCCCGGGCATTTCTCCTTTTGTCACGCCTGACAACAATTTCTACCGGGTCGACACCGCCCTGCTCCTCCCGCAGGTGGATCCCTCGAACTGGCAGCTCAGGATCCACGGGATGGTGCGCCAGGAGATGACGCTGTCCTTCGACGAGCTGCTGCGCCGCCCGCTGATCGAGGACTGGATCACGCTGTGCTGCGTGTCCAACCCGGTCGGCGGCCCCTATATAGGGAACGCCAAATGGCTCGGCGCGTCACTGGCCTCGCTGCTGCGGCAGGCGGGGCCACTGGCGGGCGCGGACCAGCTGCTGTGCACGTCGACCGACGGCTTTACCTCGGGCACGCCGCTGCCGGTGGTGATGGACGGCCGGGACGCGCTGGTCGCGGTGGCCATGAACGGCACGGCCCTCCCGGTCGAGCACGGCTTCCCCGCCCGGCTGGTGGTGCCTGGCCTGTACGGGTACGTGTCGGCGTGCAAGTGGGTCACCGACATCGAGGTAGGCACCTGGGCCTCCAACAGCGCGTACTGGGTGCAGCGCGGCTGGTCACAGCAGGCGCCGATCAAGACCGAGTCCCGCATCGACGTGCCGACGGGCGCCAACACCCTGTCCGCGGGCACCGTCACGATCGCGGGCGTCGCGTGGGCGCAGCACAAGGGCATCGACGCGGTGGAGGTACGGGTAGACAGCGGAGCCTGGCACGTCGCCACCCTGGCGTCAGTACCTGGCATCGACACCTGGCGCCAGTGGGAGTACCGCTGGGACGCCACGCCCGGCACGCACCTGATCGAGGCCAGGGCCACCGACGCGACCGGCTACACCCAGACAGCCGTCCAGGCCCAAGTCGTGCCAAACGGCGCGAGCGGTTACCCCCAGGTCCAGGTAACCGTCCGCTGACCCGTCCGGCCGTCCGGTCGGCACCTTGCCCGATATGCCCGCGCCTGCGGGGCCACCCGACGGCCCGGACTGGCCTGCCGGCAAGATAATGGAAACTAGCTGTCGGCACATTCAGGCGGTCGTCGCAACACGTGCTTGCTCGATTACTAGGAGTTTATCATATGCTTCGCGTGGAGTGAGGTAGCCGAGGCGTTTGCGGGGCCTGTCGTTGAGTTCGTCCGCG
>JBEKHI010000123.1:0-19448 GCA_050012355.1 Streptosporangiaceae bacterium
ATGGCAAAGCCTGGCACAATCGAGCTATGCCATCGATGGCAAACCTTGAGATAGTGGCACCTCAGCCACCAGGAACCCGCGGTTCCCGGCCGCCTGTTCAACGGTCGGCCGCCCTGTGAGCGGGGTCACCAGGCTGCGCGATGTCGCGAATGCCGCCGGGGTGAGCCTCCGGACCGCCTCGCGCGTCCTGAACGACGATCCGCGGGTCGCGGCGGCAACCCGCCAGCGCGTCCGGGAGGCAATGGCTGACCTGCGCTTCCAGCCGGATGAGATGGCCCGGTCGCTGCGCGCGGGAACGGACACCGCGATCGGGTTCGTCGTGGAGTCCATCTCCGATCCGTTCTTCGCCGAGGTCATCGACGCCGTGGAACTGGAGATGTCCCATCATGGTCGTTCCGTGCTGGTCACGAGCACCCGGCGTGATCATGACTGGGAACGCGACGTCATCGGGCGCATGATGCAGCGGCGGATCTCCGGACTCCTGCTCTGTCCGACCGGCGCCGACCATTCCTGGCTTGACCCGGGTCGCCTGCCCATTGTGCTCGTCGACCGCCCGGCACCCGATTTTTCCGCGGACCTCGTCGAGATAGACGACCACCGGGCCGCGTTCGATGCCACGGCTCATCTCATCGCCCACGGCCACCAGCGCATTGCCTACGTAGGCGACACCCCCGCCATCCCGACATCAGCCGCCCGGCTGCGCGGCTACCGCGATGCACTGGCTCATCACCGGGTCGAGGCTGACGAGCACCTCGTCAACTGCGAAAGCGCGACCAGCCAGGCGGCCGCGCAGGCGGTGTCCGTCATGATCGGCGGTTCTAGTCCGCCGACCGCCATCCTGAGCGCCACCACGCGGGCGTCGATGGGCGTGGTGCCCGCCCTGCACTCCGCTCGGCGTACGGATATCGCCCTTGTCGCATTCGGCGACTTCCCCATGGCCGACGCCCTGCGTCCGGCCGTCACCGTCGTGGACCACCCCGGTCATGAAGTCGGGCGCGCGGCCGCGGCGCGGCTCCTGGCACGCCTGCGGCAGCCCGCGCTCCCCATCGAGCGCATCCAGGTACCGGTCAGGATCATCGAACGCGGCTCCGGGGAGCAACGCGCATGACGTTCAGCACGGATGTCGTCATCGGCATCGACATCGGCACGACCTCGTCCAAGGCCGTCGCCCAGTCGATGTCGCAGCGCGACGCCCGCTACGTGGAGCAGCCCACTCTGTGGCACACCGGTGGCTCCGGCCAGACCGAGATCGATCCGTACCGCCTACTGGACGTGGCCGTCGAACTGATCGGGCAAGCGGTTCGAACGGCTGAATCGGCGTGGGGCCCGGTTCGCGTGCGCGGCCTCGGCGTGGCCGGCCTAGCTGAGAGCGGTGTACTGCTCGACGCGGCCGGACGGCCGACCGGCCCGGTAATCGCCTGGTTTGACCACCGCGGCAGCCATGAGATCGAGCAGGCAGGCCAGGAATTCCCGGGATTTGCCGCTGCGTTCGAGCGCACCACCGGTCTTCCCTGGTCTAGCCAGGCCAGCATCGCCAAGCTGCTGTGGCTACGCGCCAGCGGGTCCCCGGCCGGCCCCGCATCGACATGGCTGAGCGTGCCCGAGTGGATTGTCTTCGGCTTGGGCGGCGATCTGGTTCGCGAGCCGTCGCTGGCTTCCCGGACCGGTCTCATCGATCAGGGCACCGGCGAGGTATGGCCCGACGCCCTCGCGGTAGCAGGCCTGTCGGCCCGGATACTTCCCGACGAACGGCCCGCTGGCTTTCCCGCTGGATACCTGAGGCACGACGGCGTGGTCTCCTGTGCCGCCGGCGCCGTACTGACGGTGGCCGGGCACGACCATCCGGTAGCGGCCATCGGCGTCGGCGCGGTCGAAAAGGACGAGTTGTTCAACTCGTCCGGCACGGCGGACGTGCTGGCGCGCTCCATCCCGGGGACCCTGGAGGAAACCCAACGCCAGGCAGTCGTGAGCGCGGGCTGGTCGCTCGGCCGGCACGTGTTGCCTGACACGAGCCTGCTCCTGGCCGGCGTCAGCGGCGGACTACTGCTGCGGCGCGTCCTAGCTGCCCTGGGCGCAGAGTCCGGGCAGGCTCGAGCCACGCTTGATCACGCCAGCCTGAGTGTCGGTGAACTGCCTGCCGGCCTAACGGTTACCGGCGATGGCCGAACCCAAGACGACGTCGTCCTTCGTATCCAGGACGGTGCCACTCCCGCCTCGGTCTGGATTGCCGCGGTGCGCTACACCGCGGACCAGGCCAGGCTTTTGCTCAATGACATCGAGACGGTCGTCGGCCCGCACCGGCGGGCCGTGGCCGCTGGCGGATGGACCCGGATGGCCAGCGTGCGCGCGGCCAAGGCGGCCGCCATCGATGCCCTGAGCTTCTCGCCCGTAGTACAGCCAGGTGTCACCGGGGCGGCCCTACTGGCCGCGTTCGCCCTCAACGACGAGAGCCTGTCACTCCCCGACTTCATCCGGCAATCGACAATCGGTCAGAGTCCGCTGAGGACAGCCTCCCAGAAGGAATGCACATGACAGACGCAACGAAAGTCCGCACCGGAACGCTAGACGACATCGCAACAGACAGCCACTTGTTCTCCATCATCGCTATGGACCAGCGCAACACCCTGCGCCGGATGTTCACGGCCGTCGGCCGCGAGGCCAGCGATGACGACCTGCGAACCGCGAAGGCCGACGTCGCACGCGTCCTGACCCCAGCCGCCACGGGTCTGCTGTCCGATCCGACCTATGGCGTCCCGGCCATCACGCAAGCGGGTGCGCTCGCCCCGAACTGCGGGTTGCTCATCGCCGCCGAACCGTCCGAGAGGCGCAGTTATCAAGGCGAGCCCCGGACCCACCGCGACCCTGAGCTGAATGCTCAATGGCTCCTTGACCAGGGCGGCGATGCCTACAAGTTCTTCGTCCAGCTGCGCGCCGACCGCCCGGCCCCGGCCCAGGGGGAGCCGGACCTGGTCGGCGAAACGCTCGCCGTCTGCGAAGAAATTATTCAGGATTGCCGCGCTACCGGCGTCCCGGTGGTAATCGAAAACCTCGTTTACCAGCTACCGGGGGAAGACCTTAGCGGCCAGGCCCGCGAAGATTCGATCATCGAGGCGGCCCGGGCCCTCAATGACCTGGACATCGACCTGCTTAAGCTTGAGTACCCCGGTTCGCCGGAAGGTTGCCGGCGGCTTGCCGAGATCCTCGACCGACCGTGGGCCGTCCTGTCCGCAGGCGTTCCTTTCGACCAGTTCACCGACATCATCCGGATCGCGGCCGACGAGGGCGGCGCCTCCGGTTTTATCGCCGGCCGCTCAGTGTGGCGCGAAGTCGTCAGCCTTGTCGGTAATCAGCGCCAGGAGTTCCTCACCTCTGTCGCCTTGCCGCGACTGGAAAGGCTCATCGACGTCGCCGAACGCTCGGCGCGGCCCTGGACCGAGCTAAGCTGACGCGCCAAGGTGAACTTGCTGCGCGGTGTCTCGCGGGCCTGATTCGCTAGCGTCCAGGTGAAATTGAGTGGACTATTGTTCTTCCTGGTCACAGGGCTTCGGGCGGGATGTGCGACGGCGGGAGCTGCCGCGTGGCACTCAGCCGTCTGTGATGGAGCAGCGTTCCCGGCGGCGGGCCGCAGCGAGCAGCCCATTCCGTCAAGAAATGCCGGAACCTGAGGTTGAGGCATTCCGGGCTGCGGTCATTATCGTGGGCAGGAACGACCAGATACTGGTCGTTCCTGCCCACGATCACGAGGTCCTGGCGCCGCGCACGCCCAGTGTGGACGGAAAGCGGGAGCCCCCTTAACTTCCTGGCATTGGGACCGAGCCGGGTCATCTGCGCGTTCTGCCAGTGAAGGCCATCATCGAAGGAAAGCTGGGCCCTCGCGCCGGTGATCGCGCTCGGCCTGGCCACCGGGATGTGGCCCGCGGTGAGGTCAAGCACCTGCCGGCCTGGTCGCGTGGTGCCGTTCAGTGCCATGTCCCGCACGTGATACCACAGCGTCATCATCGGCTCCACCGCGCAATCCGGCGACAAAGTGACGTCGTCGCAGTACCAGCCCTCGGGCAGCGTGCGCCCGGATTCGTGCGCCGACCGCCAGGTCCAGACCGTCGTGCTGTCAATAGGGCGGCACCATCGAGCAGGAACGCCCCGCCATCCGTATAGCCCGGGCCAATGCCTGCACAGTCAGCGCCACCTGTACCGGGGCTCGTAGCACGGGGTGAACTGAAACCCGAGCGCGAAAAGGAGCCACCTAGATGAGCAAGACCACAGACATCCGAGCGGCGGTCGAAGACGAGCTGGTCTTCGACCCGCTGATCGACGCCACGGGCATCACGGTCCAGGCCGTGAGCGGAGACCTGGCGCTGCACGGCTCGGTGCCCAGCTACCCGCAGTACCTGGAGGCCGCCGACGCCGCCCGCCGGGTCACCGGGGTCACCCACGTGCACAACCACCTGGAGGTTGTCTTGCCGCCCGCGGACTACCGCGACGACGAGACGCTGACCACGGTCGCGAGCAACGCGCTGCTGCTGAACGTCGCCCTGCCCGCCAGTGTCGCGGCCACCGTGCATGACGGCAACATCACCCTGTCCGGCACGGTGGGCTACGGTTCCCAGCGCGACGCGGCTGAGACGGCAGTGGCCTGGCTGACCGGCGTGCGCAACGTGAAGGACAACATCGAGATCTCCTATGACGCTAACCCGGTGGATGTCACCATCGTGGTACAGGACGCGCTGGACAGGAACGCCCTCATCCCCGACGACAGTGACGTCCTGGTAGACACCAACGGGAGCACCGTCACGCTGTCCGGGCACGTGCGCACCTGGGCCGAGCACGACGCGGCCGTGGACGCCGCCTGGATGGCACCGGGTGTCTACGACGTCCTCGACGAACTCGTCATCACCGGGTAACCCGAGGCGTGGCGGTTACGCCATTCGCGGGGCGACAGGCCGTAGGCCCGGCTGAAGGCACGGCCGAAGTTGGTGGCATCACCGAATCCCCAGCGACGGCCGACGGCGGCGATGGAAGTCCGTGCCGCTCCGGGCTCGGCGAGTTCCTTGCGGCACGCCTCCAGCCGCTGCGTACGAATCCAGTCACCAAGGGTAATTTCCGACCGGGCCAGGGTGGCGTAGAGATGCCGTACGGAAATGTGGTGCTCAGTGGCGATCCGCGCCGCGCTCAGGTCCGGTTCGGCCAAGTGCGCGCGCACGTATTCCATGATCCGGAACGGCAGTGTCCCCTCCAGCGGCTCCCTCGCCATGCTCGGCTCGGACAGCTGGCTCGTGATGAGCGCGCGGATCAGTCCCACGCTGGGCTGACTCAGCGCCTCCGCGCCGGCCAGCTCCCGTACCTCCGGGCCGCCCAACCGACGGAGGTAGGCGCTCGTCAGGTCGGCGAGCGGACGATCCGGGCTGAGCCGTAGCGCGCTCACCTGACTGATCGCCGCCCGCGGCAGCGCGAGCTCACTGAGCGGAACGCGGAAGTAGCTCAGATGCAAACCCTCGCCGTTGACCAGCGTGTACGGGACCGTAGCGTCATATATGGCCAGGTCACCCGCTTGCAAGGCCGCTTCCCTGTCGCCCTGGATGACCACGCTCGATCCGGACAGCTGCAAGCTGACGAAGATGCTCGGCTCAAGGTCGTCTCCGGCGAGACTAGGCGTGCGCCGCACGGTCATCGCATTCGCTCGGATCGAGGCGATGGTCACCCGGTCGAGATCGGTGATCGCGCCGCGCACTGAGATCTCGCCAGCCGGCCGATGGTGGTCGAGCTCGACCCGGACGAGGCTTCGCCAGACCAGGTCACGGACCGTCTCGGCCCGCTCAGCATCGGGAACGGGCTGCGTATCGATGATCGTACTCATTGCAATGTCACTCCTGCGCCCAGGGCGCTTCCGGCAGCTGAGCACAACACGCAGAAAGCCGTGCAAAGGGTGCAGATTTCGACTCGCATTCCATATCTAACCTAACTTCACCGACCCCTGCAGGCAAGGGACGTGAAAGGATGTGGGCGCGATGCTGGTCGGACGGTCTGGGGAGCAGAAGGTCCTGAGAGATCTGCTGGTCAGAGCCACCGACGGCCACAGCGGGGCGCTGGTGCTGCGCGGCGGAGCTGGGGTCGGGAAAACCGCCCTGCTGGATGAAGCGCTCACCACCGCTAGAGCAGTCGGCATGCAGACCGCCCGGCTGACCGGGATAGAGCCAGAGACGCAGCTGGGCTACGGCGGCCTGCATCGGTTCCTCATCCCGTTCGCCGATCGCCTTGACCGGCTTCCGGCCCCGCAGCGGGACGCGCTGCGGAACACGCTTGGCCTGACCACCGGTCCGCCGGCGGACCGGTTCCTGGTCGCGCTCGGCGTGCTCACGCTGCTGGCCGACGTCGCGTCGGAGCGTCCGCTGGCATGCGTGGTCGATGACGCGCAGTGGCTGGACCCTGAGACGAAAGTGGTGCTCGGGTTCGTGGCACGCCGCCTGTACGCCGAACGGGTGGCGCTGATGTTCGCCGCCCGCGAGCCGGACAGCCAGCTGGCGGGCCTGGCTGGGCTGCCCGAGCTGGCGATCGGCGGCCTTGACGATGATGCGGCGATGTCCCTGCTGTCGTCACTGACACCGGGCCCGCTGAGCCCGGCGGTCGGTGCGCGCATCGTGGCCGAGACCGACGGGAATCCGCTGGTGCTGTCCGAGCTGGCCAGGGAGCTGTCGCCGGGCCAGCTGGCGGGCACCCAGGCGCTCCCCGAACCGCTCCCGGTTGGCGAGTCGCTGCAGACGGTGTTCCGCGCCCGGCTGAACCGGCTGCCGGCTGATGCGCAGTTGCTGCTGGCGGTGGCCGCGGCCGAGCCGGCTGGCTCGCTGGACCTGCTGTGGCGCGCGGCCAGGCAGCTGGGGATCGATCCGGACAAGGCGGCCGTGGCCGACCTGGACGGTCTGGCCACCATCGGCCCGCGGGTGGAGTTCCGGCATCCGCTGATCCGCTCGGCGATCTACCAGGCCATGCCAGCACCGCGGCGGCGGCAGATTCATCAGGCGCTGGCGGCGGCGGAAGAGATGGTTGACCGGCCGGACCGGGTGGCGTGGCACCTGGGGATGGCGGCGGTTGGCCCCGATGAGAAGGTGGCGTCCCGGCTCGAGGAGGAGGCCAGCCGCGCGCAGGAGCGCGGCGGATACGCGGCCATGGTGACGTTCTGGTCGCGGGCGGCCGACCTGTCAGACGATGAGGGCGAGCGCGCCCGGCGGCAGCTGGCGGCGGCCACCGGTGCCCTGATCGCGGGCCAGCCGACCCGGGCGAGCGCGCTGCTGGCGGAGGCGACGCCGCGGCTGAGCGACCCGCTAGCCCGCGCCCGAGCCAGGCAGCTGCAAGGCACGATCAGCTTCACTCTCGGGCAGGTCGCCGAGTCATCCGCGATCTTGCTGGAGGCAGCGCGGGCGCTCGCGCCGACCGATGTGCGTGGTGCCCGTGAAGCACTGCTCCAGGCGGTCGAGGCGGTGGTGTACTCCGGCTGGTCCGCGAACCGGGAGGTCATGCTTGAGATAGCGGCACTCGCACGCACGATGTCAGGTGGCGACGGCCCCGAAGCGTCGGCAACCGGCCTGCTGCTGGACGGCTTCGCCGCCCGGGCGTCCGGCTATCCGGCCGCCGTGCCGCTGTTCCGCCGGGCCATCGCGCTGCTGCGGGCCGACGATCTCAGCCCCCAAGAGGGATTGCGCGTGCTCGGGCTCGGCTGCATGGCAGCCGCGGACCTCTGGGACGACCAGGCCCAGCGCGCCCTGTCCATCCGCTGGGTTCAGCTGGCTCGCGACCTCGGAGCGCTCGCCGTGCTGCCACGAGCGCTCCAGTACCACAGCGGCTACGCCGAAGCTCTCGCTGGCCGGTTCGACGCATCCGCGGCGTGCCGGGCCGAGCGGTCCGAGATCGCTCTGGCTACCGGGAACCGTGGCCTCGCCGAAACGACAGCCACCTCGCAGGTGATCGAGCTGGCCTGGCGGGGACACGAGGAAGAGACCCGGCTGGCCGCGATCATCCACGCGGATGAGTCGGCCGGCACCGGCCGCGGTGCCCCGGCCATCTGGGTCCAGCGCTCGCTGGCCGTGCTTGAACTGGGCCTCGGCAATTACCGGGCGGCGCTGCGCTGCGCACTCGTCGTCAACGCCGACGACGCCCCGTACTTCGGCCCTCAGGTACTGCCCGATCTGGTCGAGGCCGCCGCGCGCTGCGACCAGGCCGGGCTGGCCGACGCAGCGCTCGGGCAGCTGACCGAGCGGGCGCTGGCGACCGGAACCCCGCTCGCGCTCGGGCTGCTCGCCCGGTCCCAGGCGCTGCTGGCCAGCGACGACAGCTCGGAGCAGCTGTACGAGGACGCCATCAAGCACCTGCAGCAGTCCGATACCGCACCCCAGCTCGCCCGCGCCCATCTGGTGTACGGGGAATGGCTGCGGCGCCAGCGCCGCCGCCGCGGGGCACGCGATCAGCTGCGTATCGCCCACGAGATGTTCGACTCGATGGGCGCCGAGGCATTCGCCGAACGGGCCCGGGCGGAGCTGATGGCCGTGGGTGAACGCGCCCGCCAGCGGATACCGGACACCAAAGCCGAGCTCACGCCGCAGGAAGCCCGCATCGCCGGCCTGGTCAGCCAGGGATACAGCAATCGCGACATCGCCGCGCAGCTGTTCCTCAGCCCCTCTACCGTTGACTATCACTTGCGGAAGGTGTTCCGGAAAGTAGGCGTGAGGTCCCGAACACAGCTGGCCCGCATCATGACGCCTGATCGTCCCGCGTAACGTTGGCGGCATGGGTGCCGAACGTGAGCGAGTGACCGGATTCGGGCGACTTGAGGATGGATTGCGCAAAGCCAGCCCCTGGTATCTGTGGGGGCCGTACGTCAGCGAACGGCAGTGGGGTACGGTCCGCGAGGATTACAGCGCGGACGGCGATGCGTGGTCCTACCTGCCGCACGACCAAGCGCGGTCACGAGCGTACCGGTGGGGCGAGGACGGCCTGGCCGGATTCAGCGACATCGAGCAGCGGCTGTGCCTGGGGCTGGCGCTGTGGAACGGCCGGGACCCGATCCTGAAGGAGCGCGCTTACGGCCTGACCGGGCCGGAAGGCAACCACGGCGAGGACGTGAAGGAGTACTGGTGGTACCTGGACGCGGTGCCCAGCCACGCCTGGAACCGCTGGCGGTATCACTATCCGCAGGCCGCTTTCCCGTATGAGGATCTGCGGGCCGAGAATGGCCGCCGCGGCAGGCTCGACCCGGAGTACGAACTACTGGACACCGGCGTGTTCGACCAGGACCGGTACTGGGTCACCGAGGTGTGCTACGCCAAGGACGGCCCCGACGACGTGCTGATGACGATCCGGGTGACGAACGCGGGCCCGGACTCCGACACCATCCACGTGCTGCCGACCGCGTGGTTCCGCAACACCTGGTCCTGGGACGCAGGAGCGGCAAAGCCCGAGCTGGCCGTGACCGGTGACTCGGTGATCACGACCATCCACCCGTTCCTCGGCAACCTCGAACTGCTCGCGGGAGCCGGCCCTGATGGCACGGCCCCGACCCCGCTGTTCTGCGAGAACGAGACCAACGTCGCGCGGCTGTTCGGCGCGCCGGCGCAGACCCCGTACCCGAAGGACGGGATCAACGACCACGTGGTCAACGGCGCGGCCACCGTCAACCCGGACCAGCGGGGCACCAAGTGCGCGCTGTGGTACCAGCTGACCATCGCGCCCGGCGAGACGACCGAACTTCGGTTGCGCCTTCGGCCGGCCATAACGACGGACGTTCAGTCTGAACGGGACACGGCGCTCGGCAGCGATTTCGGCCGCGTCGTCAGCCAGCGCCAAGCCGAAGCCGACGAGTTCTACGCCGAGCTGACACCCGAGCAGGCAAACTCCGACGAGGCGCGGGTGATGCGGCAGGCCTTCGCCGGGATGCTGTGGAGCAAGCAGTTCTACAACTACGACGTCGCCCGCTGGCTCGACGGTGACCCGACCCAGCCGCCGCCACCCGACGGCCGCCGGTTCGGACGCAACGCCAGGTGGCGCGCCTTTGACTCGTTCGACATCATGTCCGTACCTGACAAGTGGGAGTATCCCTGGTTCGCCGCCTGGGACCTGGGGTTTCACTGCGTGACGCTGGCGCACCTGGACCCGGCGTTCGCCAAGTACCAGCTGATCCTGCTCTGCCGTGAATGGTTCCAGAACTCCGACGGAGCGCTGCCCGCCTACGAGTGGGACTTCGGCGACGTGAACCCGCCGGTACAGGCCTGGGCCGCGCTGGAGGTATTCGCCATCGACGGCGGCCGCGACCTGGACTTCCTGAGCCGGGTCTTCGACAAGCTCCTGGTCAACTTCACCTGGTGGGTCAACCTGGAGGACGCCGGCGGCTGCAACCTCTTCGAGGGCGGCTTCCTCGGGCTGGACAACATCGGCCCGATCGACCGCTCGCACCTGCCGGTCGGCGGCACGCTTGAGCAGTCCGACGCCACCGGCTGGATGGCCTTCTACGCGACCAGCATGGCAGCCATCGCCGCCATCCTGCTGCGCAGCGGCCACCGGCCCGCGATGGACCTGGTGCTGAAATTCCTCGAGCATTTCGCCGCGATCGCCGCCGCCATTGACGATCAAGGTCTGTGGGATGAGGCCGACGGGCTTTACTACGACCGGCTGCTTGCCCCCGACGGAGCCGCGACCTCGGTCCGCACCCGATCGATGGTGAGCATGATCCCGGTACTCACAGCCGCGATCATCGACGAGCCGTCGATCGACCAGGCGATGACGGTCGGCAAGAACTTCGCCAGGTTCCTCGACCGGGCAGGCCTGTCCGACGACGGCAAGCTCCGCGAGGAAGGGGTGCTCCGCGGCGACCCCGGTGACCGGCGGCTGCTGCTCACCGTGGCTGGTACCGACCGCCTGGAGAAAATACTCTCCCGCCTGTTCGATACCGGCGAGTTCCTGTCACCGTACGGCCTGCGGGCACTGTCGGCCTACCATCGCGACAATCCATACCGGCTCGACGTCGCCCACGCCAGCTTCAGCATCGACTATGAGCCAGCCGAGTCCACCACATCCATGTTCGGCGGGAACTCCAACTGGCGCGGGCCCATCTGGTTCCCGCTCAACTACCTGTTCATCACCGCGCTCGATCGCTACCACGCGTTTTTCGGCGACGAGTTCACGGTCGAATATCCCGCGCGCTCGGGCACCCGCCTGCCGCTCGATGCCGTCGCCCAGGATCTGCAGGACCGGCTCATCTCGATCTTCGTGGCCGGACCAGACGGCCGGCGGCCCTGCTTCGGAGGCGTCGACCGGCTGCAGCATGACCCACGGTGGAAGGACAACCTGGTCTTCAGCGAGTACTTTCACGGTGACAACGGGGCCGGGCTCGGCGCTTCCCACCAGACGGGATGGACGGGCTTGATCGCCGACGTGATCCGGCGCCGCTACGGGGCGGTCAGCTCCCTCAGCGACGTCATCCGGGTCATGAAGGCGCAAGCATAGGCCGTGAGTCAGCTGAGGCTTGCTTTGCCGAGGGCCGCTGCCAGCCGGGCGCGCCGGGTAATGCCGAGCTTGCGGTAGACCCCGCGCAGGTGGTAATCGACGGTGGCGGCGCTGAGGAAGAGCCTGGTGGCGATCTCCCGGTTGGTGGCGCCGCCCGCGGCCAGCTGGGCAATCTGGAGTTCTTGCGGGGTGAGCTGGACGCCGGCCCCACCGGCGCCGGACTGCACATGCTCGCCGGTGGCGGCCAGCTCGGCGCGGGCTCGGTCGGCGAAGCCATTCATCCGCATCCGCTCGAAGCTTTCCGCCGCGGCGCGGAGCTGGTCACGGGCGTCGCGACGGCGGCGCTGGCGGCGAAGCCATTCTCCGTAGACCAGTCGAGAGCGGGCCACCGCGAGCGCGACGGTAGTGAACTGAAGGTAGTCGATCGACTGCCGATAGCCATCTTCGGCGGCCGGGTCATCGCCCGCGAGCAGCCCCCGGCAGCGCGCTGTCACTCCAAGTGCCCAGGGTGTGCCGGCCGCCGCCGCCAGCGGGGAAAATTCATCGAGGGCGGCCCGGGCTATCTCGGACCGGCCGCTGCGCATGGCAGCCTCGATCACGTCTTCCGGGGATAGCAGCGACCACAGCACCCGAGCGTGCAGCGCGGCCTCGAGCGCCGCTTCATAGCGGCTGGCTCCCAGCTCGAGCACCGCGACCGCCAAGTGGGTCGCGTCGCGCCATTGGTCAGGGATCGACTCACTGAACAACCGCTCCGCCAGCGCCCTGCCCGCCTCAAGTTCGCCTCGCAGGGCCAGCAGCCAGACGTCGGCCGAGGCGAAGCCCGGGCCCCAGGCGCGGTCGCCGACCGCTTCGGCAAGGGCGCGCCCTTCGGCCAGGCACGCCTCGGCCGCGGTGAGCCGCCCGGCCCGCATATGGTTATGCGCGATCGTGTTGAGCGCCGGGACGAGCGCGGCTACCGCGCCGCGGTCGCGGAGATCCGGTATCCAGTGCTGCTCCAGGTCTGTCCAGGCAGAGTAGTCAAACAGCAGGCCGGAGCCAAATATCCACGCCATCAGGCGGGGCATGCTGGTATCGGTGGAGTCGTGGCCGGCCGAGAGCGTTCGAACCCCGTCGCGCAGCAGCGCGTAGCCCTCGTCCGTATGGCCCTCGTGGATGGCGGCGAAGCCTTCAAGCAACCCGTCGCCCGGTGCTTCGGTCGTCGATGGAGGAAGCTTCCGCACGTCCTGCACGACCTCGGCGCCCTTACGCCAGCCGATGAGCTGGGCGACGCTGAACGCTTCAAAGAGGGTGTCGCGGGCCAGCCGGGGATTCGCCGAGCCAATCTCCCGCGCCGCGTCGACTAGCAGCTGGACGGCCTCGGCGATCCGGCCTTCGGCCTGCAGGCACAGGCCTTGCACCCGCCGGGCACGGGCTAGTGCCAGCGGCTGCGTCAGGTACGGGCCGGCCTCACCGGCCAGCGCGGCCGCCCCAGCGAAATCGCCGGCCACGACACCGGCCTCAGCGGCCACCAGCCGGCGCTCGGCGCGGTGCCCCGGGTCGGCGGTCAGCTCGGCCGCGCACCGCAGGAACGCCTGCTCGCTCTCCCAGCCGCCACGGCGACGAGCCCGGTCGGCCGACGCCTCCAGTTCAGCTGCCACCGCATCATCCGGGCCTTCCGTCGCCTCCGCGAGGTGCCACGCCCGCCGATCTGGATCCGTATCAGGATCGGTCACCCTCGCCAAGGCGGCGTGTGCCCGCCGCCGCTCGCCGGGCGAGGCTCCCCAGTACGCCGCCGCCCGCATCAGCGGGTGAGAAAACGTCACCCGCGGCGACAACGACAGCATCCGCGTGACTTCCGGCAGCGTCGCCACATCCGGCTCCAGCCCGAGCGCTTCCACGGCTCGCTGTACTTTGTCCGGGTCGCCTAGGTGCTCGGCCGCCGCCACCAGCAGCAGCGTCCTGGCGGCGGATGGCAGCTTTCTCACCCGGTCCAGGTACAGCCGCTCAAGACGCTCTCCTGCCCGCATCGGCAGGCCGGGTACAGCGTCCGGTATTCCGTGTCCCTCCCCCAGTTCCCTGCCCAGCTCCATCAGGGTCAGCGGGTGACCGGCGGCTTCCGCCAGGATGCGGCGCGACATGGGCTCGGCCACTGATCCCCGCGCCGCCAGCTCAAGCAGCTCCCGCCCGGCAACCGGTGCCAGCGCGGTGACACACAGCTCTTGGAAACCAGTCAGGGCCGTGGCGCGCTGCTCGCCGTCGCGCAGCGAGAAGACCATGCCCACCCGGTCCGCCAGCAGCCGGCGGGCGACGAAAGCCAGTATCTCCTGTGACACCCGGTCCAGCCACTGCGCGTCGTCCATGACGCACAGCACGGGCTGCTTTTCCGCCGCCTCGGTCAGCAACGTCAACGTCGCCAGCCCGACCAGGAACGGGCTTGCCGCCTGGCCGTCCGCCAGCCCGAACACCGTCTCGAGCGCGCTGCGCTGCGAGACCGGCAAGCCCGGCAGTCTGCCCAGGAACGGAACCAGCAGCTGGTGCAGCCCAGCGAAGTCGAATCCCGTCTCGGCCTGGGTGCCCACCGCTTGTGCGAGGCGAGTTCCCTGGTCGGCGGCCCGCTCGGCCGTCTCGCGCAATAGCGCCGTCTTCCCGATCCCGGGTGGGCCGCGCAGCACCAGGACTCTGCTCGACCCGGCCCGCACGTCGTCGAGCAGGGCCTGGACGACGCCCAGCTCGGCGGTCCTGCCGACCAGCGCCACGTTCTCGACCCCTTCTGACGAGTCTGGGCGATGATATCTAGTTGATTCCCGATGTGTCGATGCGCGACACTATGCGGTCCGCGGCGAGACCGAGGCGCCTGAGCTGCTCGGGCGACAGTACGTCGATGACGAGCGATCGCACATGGGCCACGTGCCCGGGCGCCGCTTCGTCGAGTGCCTGGAAGCCCTTGTCGGTCAAGATGGCGATGGTGAACCGGCCATCGGCGGGATCGGGCTCGCGACGCACGAAACCACGCGCCTCCAGGCGCGTGACCAGGTGCGACAGCCGCGATAGCGACGCGTTAGTGAGCTCGGCAAGCGAGCTCATCCGCAAGGTCCGCTC
The DNA here is from genome assembly GCA_050012355.1 of Streptosporangiaceae bacterium. Classification (GTDB taxonomy): domain Bacteria; phylum Actinomycetota; class Actinomycetes; order Streptosporangiales; family Streptosporangiaceae; genus JBEKHI01. The sequence goes on from JBEKHI010000123.1 coordinate 14,566, forward strand.
GGGGCTCTTGGAGAGCATGGCCAGAACCTGGTACTCCACCATCCCCAGGTCCGAGTCTCGTCGCAGCTGCTGATCGATCGACCAGGGTAGCCAGGTCATCAACCGCACTACGGAGAGCCAGGAGTCCAGTTCCGCGGCGGTCAGCCACTTCACTGAGGGCTTCTCGTCACCAAGTTCGGTCATCTTACGAGCCTATCTAATATGACTTTACATATCAAGTTATATTGTAGAAGTCAGGACCGTTCTAGCCAGCTCAAGCAGCCACCAGCGTTCGGGTTTCACTTGACTCTTCAAGTAATTTCGGCTTAGATTCCACTTGAGAGAACAAGTCAAGGAGGCAATCAGGCCATGAAAGTGACACTTACCGGCGCGACCGGCTTCATCGGGTCGCACATACTGACGGAACTACAGCAGCACGGTCACGAGGTGACGGCGCTGGTCCATGACGACGCCGGCGCCGAGACCGTCGCGGCCCGTGGCGCCCGGCCGGCCGTAGTCGACCTCTTCAACCAGGCGGCGGTCGCGGACCTGCTCGGTGACGCGGACGGGGCCATCCAGACCGCCAGCCCAGGCGACGCCACCAGCGCCGACCTGGACGCCGCGGTAGCGGGCGCGGCCATCGACGCGTTCACCGGCACCGGCAAGCCTTATCTGCACATCAGCGGCGCCTGGATCTACGGCAACAACACCGCCATCACCGAGGAGTCTCGCTTCCAGGCGCCCGCCCTGGTGGCCTGGAAGGAACCCATCCAGCAGCGGGTACTGGCCGCGGACGGCATGCGCGGGGTAGTCATCGTCTCCGGCACCGCCTACGGGGACGGCGGGGGCGGCATTCCCGGACTGCTGCTCGGGTCGCCCAGAGACGACGCCGGCAACCTGGTCACGCTCGGCACCGGGCAGCAGCACTGGGTGACGGTGCACGTCGCGGACCTGGCGGACGCTTTCCGCCGCGTCCTGGAAAACGACTCGGCCCGCGGCTATTACGTCATCGGCAACGGAGAGCGCCCGACCCTGGCCGAACTGACCGAGGCCGCCGCCGTAGCCGCTGGCGCCACCGGAGCGGTTCCCGGTTCCGACGCCGAGGCCCGGGCACGCCTCGGCGACTACTTCGCCGAGGTCCTGCTGCTCGACCAGGGCACCGAGGCGGCCAAGGCGCGGACCGAGCTCGGCTGGTACCCGTCCCACCCGTCACTAACCGACGATTTCCGCGACGGGAGTTACCGCAAGTGACCCGGCCCGGCGGCCCGCAAGCCCGGCACCTGTCCGCAATGCGACCATAGACACCAGCTATTGGCCGTAGCCGCTGGGGGCTCGATCCACTGTCCCCATGGAAACTGCCGCACCGGACACCGACCAGCCCGGGGACAACGAACCGCATCCGCAGTCCCGGCACGAGCGCTTGCGGTCCGCCGCGGCGGCGCGCGGTATACCGCTACCGACCATCCTCGCGAGCTGCGGCGTGGTTGTCGCTGTCTACCTGGCAGGCAAGCTCGCTTACCGGATGCGGGACGTCCTGCTGATGATCCTGATCGCAGGGTTCGTCGCGCTGATCCTGAACCCCATGGTGGTTTACGTTCAGCGTGGCGTCCGCCGTCGCGGCCTGGCCGTCGCGTTCGTCATTGGCTGGGCGACCGTGGTTTTTATCGGGCTCGCCATCCTGTTCGGCGATCCGCTGCTTAACGGGCTGACCCATCTATCCCGGCATCTCCCAGCGTACGCGCAGGACGCGGCGGACGGGCACGGCTGGGTCGGCCATCTCGTGCGCCGCTTCCACCTGCAGAAATGGGTGGCGCAGAACGCTCCCAAGCTGCAGACCCTGGGAACCACCCTGGCCCGCCCGGCGCTGAACTTCGGCAAGGGCGCGGCATCGGTGCTCGAGACGCTGGTGACTGTTCTCGCGCTCGCACTGCTCCTGCTGCTTGAGGGACCGCAGATATGGTCGGGGCTGCTGGGCTCACTGGCGCCAGCGCGGGCAGAGCGGTGGTCCCGGGTAGCTCGTGAGATCAACCAGTCGACCACCGGTTACGTGGTCGGAGATCTGCTCACCTCCCTGATCGCCGGCGCTGTCGTTTTCGCCACGCTCGCCATCCTCGGTCTGCCCTTCCCGCTGCTGTGGGCGCTGTGGGTCGCGCTGGTCGACTTCCTGCCGATGATCGGTGGCGCGCTCGCGGGCATCCCGACCGTGCTGTTCGCGACGGCTCATTCCCTGACCGACGGAATCGTGATGGCGGTCGTGTTCATCGCATACCAGGAGCTGGAGAACCACGTCCTGAACCCGATCATCATGAGCCGGACGGTGAAGGTCAGCCCGCTGCTCGTCCTGCTGGCGATACTGGTCGGCACATCGCTGGGAGACTGGGTGGGCGGGGTGTTCGGCGGGTTCGTGGCCGCCTTGCTCTCGATCCCGTGCGCGGCCGCTCTGCAGGTGATCATCCGGGAGATATGGCGCAACACCGCGCCCGGTTAACCAACCCCATGGATGTCCCACCGCTGGGCCTATAGCGCCCTCGATGGGACATCCATGGGGTTGCCGGGGCCGCCCGCGCCCGTGCGCACCGGGTCTAGGTACTCCTCGTGGGAGCCGTTGTACTGCCAGTCGATGAACATGGCGACGCCGTGACCGGCGGTCTCCGGGTCCGGCGTGAGGCCCTCGGGGAGGGTAGCGTCGGCCGCGGCGGGGTCCGTCCAGAACTCCGTCGCGATGACGACCCCGGCATAGTGCCATGGCGGCTTTGTCGCCAGATTCGCTATCCCGCGTGGGGACAACGGAACCGTGTAACCCTTCAGCATGAGTCAACTCCCTAGGAATGGCAGCAGTTCGGCAAAGAACTCGTCTGGGTGCTCGAGATGCGGAATGTGCCCGCACTCGGGTATGACGACGTGCTTGGCGTGGGGAATGTCTTGCGCGGCCACTGTGGAAAGCCCCACGAAGTCGCCGAGCCTGGCGACCTCGGCGGGCGGTGCGTAGTTTCCGAGCGGTACGACATGATCCTCGGCTCCGACGACCAGCAGCGTCGGCGGCGAGATCCGATGATATTCATAGCGAACCGGCTGCTGGTAAATCATCTGGAAAGCGAGCGCGGCCGCGCGTGCCCAGCGCGGGTAATCGGGGCTGAGCGTCACGCGAATCAGGATGTCAGCCAGCGGCTCGTACACTTTGGGGTCGGGATGCACGAAATACTCGGCGAAGTAGTCCTGAATGGTCGAGGGGTCGGTCCAGTGCAGTTCGTGCTGGTATAGCGTGTTATCTGATTGCGGCGGGATGCCGGTGCGGTAATCCGCCAGGCCAAGCGGATCTTCCAGTACCAGATGCGTCACCCGGTCAGGGTTCATCAACGTGAACCTGGTCGCCGTCATGCCGCCGGTCGAGTGACCCAGCACTGCGACCTTCCGGACATCAAGATAATCCAGCACCGCCGAACTGTTCGCGGCCAGCAACTGGAAGCTGTAATGGATATCAGGCTTGGAAGATTTCCCCCAGCCGATCTGGTCGGGCGCGATGACACGGTATCCGGCCTTGGTAAGTGCCTCGATAAGATTGTGGAAGTAGTAGCCACCGAACGCCTTGCCGTGAAACAGTATGACCGTGCTATTGTTCCACTGCCCGCTCGGCGGGATGTCCATATAGGCCATCTGTACTTGCTGAAGATCATTGGCAAGCGGCAGGAACTTGACGGGATATGGATATTCATATTCTTCAAGGCCAATACCTAGAGCGATCATAATCGGAGTACACCACCGGGCCAGCCCAATAAGCCAGGAGCCACCGTCTATCTAATTATCGACGGCCCCTATACCCACGATGGCCGACCAGCTGGGGCTACGGCAGCGCTTCAGAACGACGTTAGTCTCCGGCGTGTCGCTGCGTCTGACCGATTTAGGAGGTTATCGGCCAGTTACGCCGACCTTTACCATCACTCATGAGTTCGAGTGATTCTGTGCAGTGTGGCACTACCAACACTCTTGTGCGGGTAATGCCGCACTGCACAGAATCGCCAGGAGCCGCAGCCGGGCGAGATGGCACGGATGTCCGATTCGTGAACCGTCGGCGGGCCTGCTGGCGCGAAGTGAACCACGGCCAGGCCCGGCAATCACGCGTAGAGCGCCTCGATGTCGGCGCGGTACGCCTCGATTACCGCTGCCCGCTTGAGCTTCAGCGACGGGGTCAGCAGCCCGCGCTCCTCGGTGAAGTCGCCGTCGACGACCCGGACCCGCCGGATCGACTCGGCGCGGGAGACCGACCGGTTTGCCTCGGCGACCGCCTGGGCGATCCCGGCCGCCACCCCGTCCGGTAGCGGAATCGCGCTGTCGACCTGCACGCCGGCCGCCGGACCGGCGGCCAGGTCGCCGGACAGATCCGTCTCCGGGTCGAGGGTCACCAGGGCAGCGACGTAAGACCGGCCGTCGCCGACCACCAGGCACTGGCTGATCAGCGGATGTGCACGGATCCGGTCCTCCAGCGGACCGGGGCTGACGTTCTTTCCGCCGCTGGTGACGAGCACGTCCTTCTTGCGCCCGGTGATGGTCAGGTAGCCGTCGCCATCCAGCCGCCCGAGGTCGCCGGTGGCGAACCAGCCATCGGTAAACGAGCCACCGGAGCGATAACCCCCGAAGACCTGCGGGCCGCGGAGCAGTATCTCGCCGTCTTCGGCGATGCGCACGGCCGCGCCGGGCACCGGCGGCCCGACCGTGCCGGGCCGCGGCCGCAGCGGAGGGTTGACGGTCGACGGGCCGGTGGTCTCGGTGAGGCCGTAGCCCTCATAGATCAGCACGCCCGCGCCGGCGAAGAAGAGCAGCAGCTCCGGGGCGAGCGCCGAGCCGCCGCTGATCGCATAACGGATCCGGCCGCCGAGCGCCTTACGCACCTTGCGATAGACCAGCAG
>JBEKHI010000124.1:0-26546 GCA_050012355.1 Streptosporangiaceae bacterium
GCGGCGAATGCCTCGGCGAGCCCGCGCGAGATATCGTTGAACCGGCCTATGTAAACCACGGGGAAGCCGCGGGCAAGCAAGGACGCACGACTGTCCTCAGTGCTGTGGATAGTGCCCTGGAAGGGGTGCCACTGATCGGGCCTGGAATCGCAGCATACGATGAATCCTTTCGCCCGGACCGCGACGTGGTTGGCGAGAGTCCCGCGGAACTCCTCATGCATTCCACTCGTCACGACTATGGCAAAGGGCGCACCATCGAGTGTCCAGCGGGCAAGGGCAGAGCAGGCCAGGCTGTGCTCGCTCGGCCCGCGCACAATGGGGTTGCCGTTCCTGATCGCCCGCTGTTCGATGTCATCGATGAATGTCGCGACACCTGAGCCGGTATAGTAGTGAAGACCCCAGTCCGAGCCTGCTCGGGCAGTGAGGAAGTCGGCGATGGCGTTCGCAATGGTGCTCGGTTTCATCGCGCGCCGCAAACGGGCGTTGCAGTGCAGTTGGACGGAGTCAACAAATGCGCAGGCAACATCGGCTGTGACTACCCATGCCTGCTCTGGCATCCATCGCGGCGTGAAATGCTCTACGGAGTAGTAGGAGCCGATGTCGGGAGCGGTATAGACCTGCACGGTATGCGGACCTGGCTCGAACTCCACCGAATCGCCAAGTGACAGCGCCAGCTTGGCCAGTTCCTCGTTGAGGTCGTCCGGCGAGATCATGCGATAGCGATAATCGTGGTGATCGAGCACCAGCAGGGTGAGGACGGCCCGCTGTCCCTGTGTTGCTCGGCTAACCGCGTTGGGGACGGCCACCAGCGAATCGACCGTTAGCAGAGTGAAGGTGTCCGCCGGCACGACTGGATCCAGGAAGCGCAGACCTCGCCGGATGAGTTCCCGGTAGTCGTTGTTGGCCGGGTGGCTGGCCGCGGGAACGGCCACGTCGACCGAACGTCCCCCAGCCAGATCCGCGAGTGCGCGGCTGGCAGCGGGGCCCACGACCTCGCCATCGCTAACCACAACCACAAGTCGGCAAACGGGTGACGTCTGGGGCATTCCATACTCCGAACTCTCGGCGTGATCAAGTTGACCTTGGCGAGTGATAATGGCGCTTTAACCCGGACTATGAGGGCACCGCGCGCTGGGCCACCGTGTCGGAGATCTCGCCTAGGGTCATAATGGCCAACTGCTCAACCTCGTCATCGGGGAAGCTCGCCCCGAAGTGGTCTTCGAAGCGCGCGACAAGCTCCGCGAAGCCGAGCGAGTCGATGTCCACACCGGTTGGACCGATCGTCATCTCCGGGCCAACGCCCTCGACGTTGAAGTTCATTTCCTCCAGCGACTTGATGGCGAACGCGATGACCTCTTCGGCTGTAGCCATGGGGCGATACCTTTCTTCCTGCTCAATCTCGTGATCGATGCCGCGGGGATTGATTATTTCAGACGCTAAGCAAGCCATTAAGTCGTGTCAAGTCAGCTGATGATCACCTGAGAGCGGCCCTTGCGGTTCGTCATCACTGTCAGGAACAATGGTCAACGTTAGCGGGAATAGTGGGTTCCACGCTGCCGTAGGCAGGCACTTTTTCGAGGAGCCATTAGTGAAGCTGACCTTCGTGGTAAGTACCGGCCGGTGTGGTTCAACCATGTTGTCCCGTATGCTGCATCGGCACCCGGACGTGCTAAGCGTCAACGAGTTCTTTGCCGGGCTCGAGGCCACCTGGTCCCGAGCCGCGCGAGGCTTCAGTTATTTCCCCGAAGGCGAAATGGACGGCCGCGAGCTCTGGCAGCTGCTGACCGCCCCGATACCGCTCATCGACGCGATCGTGCGGTACGGCCTCAAGATGCCTGAGCTGCGCTACCCCTACGGTCGCGGCCGATTCGATCCGGTAACCGGGATACCGTGGCTATGCCATTCCATGCTGCCTGCCCTGACCGATGATCCGGATCTCCTCTTCGACAAGCTGGCCGCCGAGGTGCCTTCGTGGCCGAGACGCCCAGCGGCCCACCACTGTCGCGGGCTGTTCACGTTGCTGGCCGATGCGCTGGGCCGACGAGTCATCGTGGAGCGCTCCGGCGGCTCCGTGCACAGAGTGCGGCAGCTGCGACGCGTGTTCCCGGAAGCGCACTTCGTGCACATGTACCGCAGTGGCCCCGACACGGCGCTGTCGTTGAGCCGGTTCGTGCTGGCGCGGCTATCGGCGGTCACGGCTATCGCGGCGGCGGCGGCGAAGTTGCCACCAAGATCTCCGCCGGAGGTGATCGAGGCCTCGCAGCCGGAATTCAAGGGCATGCTCGCCCCGCCCTACGACATCGAGCGGCTCATGGCCTACCCGATCCCACTCGAGGTATTCGGCCGGACATGGTCCGGTATGACCTGCACCGGGCTGACCGCACTCCAGAGGCTGCCAGCCGGGATGTGGGCCAACATCCGGTACGAGGACTTGCTCGGACCGAGCCTGGAGCCGGAGTTGACCAAGCTGGCGGAACTCATCGGCGTCTCCGCGTCCGCGCAGTGGCTGGGTATAGCAGACGCGATGATCGACCGAAGCCGGGCAGGTTCCGCCCGCGCTCAACTGGACCCGGAATCCCTGGCCGCGCTGCGCGCCGCCTGTGATCGCGGAGAGCAGGCCATCGCGGCCATCGGGTCGGCTTACTGTCGGCTTACTTAGGAGGCGTGTTGAAGGTCACCGACGCCCGGACCTGGTTCATCACCGGGAGCTCGGCCGGTCTCGGCCGGGCGCTGGTGACCGAGGTGCTCGCCCGGGGCGACACCGTGGCCGCCACCGCACGGGATCCGGATGCGCTGTCGGACCTGCGTTCGCCCTCGGGGAAGCGGCCGTGGACCGCGCGGCTGGATGTGACCGACCCGGACCGGATCCAGCGAGTGGTCGACGACGCCGTCGCCGCACTGGGCCGGATTGACGTAGTGGTCAGCAACGCCGGGTACGGGCTGTTCGGCGCGGCCGAGGAGGCCACCGATGACCAGGTCGAGCGCCTGATCCGCACCAACCTGACCGGCCCGATCCACCTGGCGCGGGCGCTGCTGCCGCACCTGCGTGCGCAAGGCCACGGGCGGATCATCCAGATCTCCAGTGTGGGCGGGCAGTGCACGGCGCCTGGCATGGCGGTTTACCACGCCAGCAAATGGGGGGTAGAGGGCTTCTTCGAGTCACTGGCTGCCGAGGTGAAGGGCTTCGGGATCGGCGTGACGATCGTCGAGCCTGGCTCGGTACGCACCAACTTCACTGGCCGTAGCAGGGAGGTGACCGCCGTGCTGCCCGAATACCGGGGCACCCCGGCCACGGTCGCCCGCCGCATGGTTGAGGGCGGGTTCGTACGGTACCCGGGCGACCTGGCGAAGATGGCCGCCGCCGTCGTCGACGCCGCCACCGGTCCGGTGGCCCCGCTGCGGCTCACGCTGGGCAGCGACGCGTACCGGCTGATCCGGGCCGGGCTGACGGCGCGCCTGGCGGATCTGGAGGACCAGAAGGATGTGGCGACGTCCACCGACAAGACGTCTACCGACAAGAGGGAGAGGCTGCCGCGATGAAGACGACGATCGTGACCGGTGCCACCGGTGGGATAGGGGCGGCGGTGGTGCGACGGTTCCGCGACCGCGGCGACGAAGTGATCGCGGTGGGGCGCGATCCGGAAAAGATCAAGGCCCTGGACGCTAGGCCGGTGATCGTCGACCTGGCCCGGGCGGATGACATCGCCACGGCGCTCCTTCCGGTGCTGCCCGAGGCCGTCGACGTGCTGGTGCACTGCGCCGGGAAGATGAGCACCGGTGCGGTCGGTGACCTGCTTCCGGCCGCGTGGATCGACCAGCTGACGATAAACCTGGTGGCCGCGGCCGAAGTGACGCGATGCGTTCTGCCGGCTCTGCGGCGGTCTGAGGGGCACGTGATGTTCGTGAACTTCTGGGACGGCCACGGTGTGCTAGCAGGCTGGGGACCGTACGCGGCGAGCAAGTTCGGCCTGCGGGCACTGGCGGACGCGCTGCGCGCCGAGGAGGAACGATACGGCATCGGCGTGACTTCGATCTATCCGGCCTGCACCGCCACCGAGATGCAGCGCGTGCTGCGGGGGCAGCGATACCGCCCGGAAAGGTACATCCAGCCGGAGACCGTTGCCGAGCTGATCTTCCAGGCGGTCAGCGCACCCCGGGACGCACGAGTCACCGAACTCACCGTCACCATGGCATCCCCGTCGAAAGCGCGTTGAGAGGCGGAAGCGCGAGCCCGGTCAGCTGATAGCGTCCGTCATCTGAATGTTTTCGGTGTCGGGCGGGGCGGTTGGCCGGCTGGTCACCCGCCTGATGCCGATACAGGACACCGCGGCCAGCCCGAGCACGGCGATGGGCATCACCATGGTCCACCGCATCGCGTGTATGTACCCGCTGGTGAACACCTCGGCACCCAGGCGCTGGAACTCGACGGCCAAGGAGGGCGGGGTACCCGGCGGCGCCTTGGCCCCCGACGAGCCGGAGCCACCAACCAGCCCGCTGGAGGCGGCCTGCCGGAACCCGTTGACGAACGGCGCGCGCACTTGCGGTGGCAGCACGCGGGACCGGGTCGTGGCCTCGCTGGTGAGCGCGGCGACCAGGCGGTTCTGCAACAGCGCGCCAACCACGGCGGTCCCGATCACGGATCCGACCTGCCGCGTCATGCTGAGTACGCCGGAGGCGGCCCCGGCCAGCTGTGGCTCGATTTCCCGCATCGCGGTGGTGGCGAGCGGCGTGAACGTGCAGGCCATCCCGATGCCGACCACGATGAACGGTGCCAAGAAGTCATACCAGGCCGAGTGCGGGGTGGTCACCAGCACCGCCCAGCCCATCCCGATGGCGGTCAGCGACAGCCCGCCCATCAGGATGTACTTGCCGCCGATCTTGTCGGTCAGCTCGCCGATCCCGGGTGCCAGGACGATGCTCATCAGCAACGCCGGCATAATTGTCAGCCCGCACTTCAGGGCGGAGAAGCCCAGCGCGGACTGGAAGTAAATGGTGAGCGGGAGCCAGATCCCCATATTGCCGATGGCCATCGCGCAGGACAGCCAGTTCATCAGCGTGTAGTTGCGGTTACGGAACAGCTCGAACTTGATCAGCGGCTCACGCTCGCCCCGCTGCCGTAGCGCCTGGTCGACGATGAACAGCGCCAGCAGCACCACGCCGAAGCCCGCGATCAGCGGGATGGAGATGAGGCCGCTGATCTTCCCCCAGTCGTATCGCTGTCCTTCGACGAGCGCATAGCAGATGGCTAGCAGGGCCAGGCTGGCCAGCAGCACGCCGCGGATGTCCAGCCGGTGCCCGCCGCTCGGCCGCAGGTCGGGGATGATCGCGAACGTCGACACCAGGACGATGACGCCGATGGGCAGGTTGACGAAGAAAATCCACCGCCAGCCGAGCGCGGTGACCAGCAGCCCGCCGAGGGGAGGCCCGGCGACGGTGGCACAGCCCGCGACCGCCCCGGACACCCCGAACGCGGTCCCGCGCCGGTCGGGCGGGAACACCAGCGCGGTCACGGCCATGGTCTGAGGCATCAGCATGGCCGCGCCGAGCCCCTGCACCGCACGGAAGGCGATCAGCCAGCCCGGCCCGGGCGCCAACCCGCACGCCGCCGAGGCCACGGTGAACACCGTGATCCCGGCCGCGAACATGGTGCGCGGGCCGAGCAGGTCGCCCAGGCGCCCGGCGGTGATCACCAGCACCGCGAGCACCAGGGCGTACGCGTTCAGCACCCACAGCACGTCGTCCAGCGACGCGTGCAGTTTGGTGATCATGTTCGGGATCGCGATGTTGACAATCGTCAGGTCGAGCAACGTCATGAAGAACCCGAGCGACACCACCGCGAGTACCGCCCAGGGATTACCCCGCAACTTCCGCCCAGTGCGCATAAGGCGGCGGGCCAGCGACGGTGAACGAGGTTCGACACGGCACAGGCTGGATCGAACGCCGCGCTGACCAGGATCGATTCCATCTCGTGCAGGAACGCCTCAACCCGGCCAGGCGACAGGTAGTTGGTGTCGAAATTGACCGACCAGACGATAGTGTCAGGGACGTTCTCGGCATTCCCGACGCTCACGAAGAACGGCTCGTTGGACTGGTCGGTGGGCTCCTCCCAGTCCAGCGTGGTCAGGGACAGCGCTGCGGCAAGCTCGTCGGGCGCCGGAGGTGGCCCGATCACCTCGGGCCCGATCTGCGCCCGATGGTCGTTGAAGAAGCAGCGCACCTCCATCTGCTCGCCCCGCCGTTCGGTCATCGCGTCGATGAGCGCCTGCTGCCCGTAGGGGTCGTAGTAGGAGTACCTGGATGCCGTCATCGTGGCCCGCCAGGCGTCACGGACCACCTGGTCGAAGGTGGCATCCGCCACGTCGATGGTCGCGAGCCCCATCTGAGCGACCGCGCTGACCGTGCCGGCCAGGCCGGGCCGGAGCCGGTTGCTGAGCGCGATCTGCACCAGCACCGGGTTGCTGCCGATCGCCCGGGCGAACGCGACCGCGTAGGCGGCGAACAGCACCGGGGCCGTCCTGAGCTGAAGCCGACCCGCGATGGCCTGGGCAGCCAGGCAGGCGGCGCGCGACTGTGAGGTCGCTATCCAGTGCCTTGGCTCCCGCGGGTCCGCGCCGTCAACGACCCGGCGGGCGGGCACACTGCTCATCAGCCGCTCCCAGTGCCGCAAGGCCCGGTCGCTGACTCGCTGGCCATCCGGCGATGCCTGCCAGCGAGCCTGCTCGAGCGGTGGCGTGCCGAGAGTGCCGCGGCCGGGAACGGTACTCCGGGCCGCCAGGAGCGCTGCCATGCCTATCTGGTCCTGTCCCCGCGCAAGCAGGTCCATCAGCATCGCGGCGATGCCGAAGCCGTCGATGGACAGGTGGCAGAACACCGGGACCAGGTAGCTGGGGGCACCCTGGTGGGTGATGACCGCGCAGCGGAGCGGCCACTCCTTCGGGTAGTCGAATTCGGTTTCCCGATAGCGGCGCCTGACCGCTTCCGCCGCCCGCGCCGGATCATGCCCGGCGATCGCGCTATCCACGATCTCAACCGGGATCTCACCGGATGACGACAGCACCTGCCGCGCATCGCGGTCGACGGCGGGGTCGAACTCCACCCGGGTCCTCAGCGCCTGGTGCCTGCTCAGCAGCAGCCCCAACTGCGCCGCGACGTCACCGATGGTGACTCCGGCGGCGAGCTTGCGAGCCCTGCCAATGGGCAGTGACGTGTGGTGCCTGCGGATCGGTATCCAGATGTTGCGCTGGCCCCAGCTAAGCTCGCCCGCGCCGGAGCCATCTCCTTCGAAGGGGACCAGTATCTGTTCGCTCATGCCCTTGCCTCCTCGCGGGTGATCCGCCCTGACTGATGCGGCGGACGCCGACGCTGGCGAGCGCCTCGACGCTCGGCAGCCCGGGGGACACCATGACGTTCACGGGCACGCCTACGATCTCGCACAACCTGGCCAGGAGGTCGAGGTCCGTGAGGCCGGGCACGAACACACCGCTGGCGCCGGCCTCGGCGTAGGCGGCGGCGCGATCGAGGAGCCGCTGGGGCCGCTGCGCCGCGGCTAGACGGGCCCCGAAGTACACATCGCACCGTGCGTTGATGAACAAGGGCAACGACCGCCGTTCCGCGGCGGCGCGTGCCGCTCGCAGCCGATCGCACTGAGCCTCGGTCGTGAACAGTTCTCCGCGGGTCTCCGGGAGGCTGTCTTCGATGTTCACGCCCACCGCTCCGGCGGTGATCGTGTCGTCGACGGCGGTTGCGACGTCCGACGGCGCCGGTCCTCGGCCGGCCTCGATGTCCGCCGTGACCGGTACGTTGCCCACCGCGTCCACCAGGTCGGCGACGACCTCGCGGGCAACGGTCCAGGGAATCCGCTCTCCGTCCTGGTAGCCGCGGGTGAGCGCCACCGCGAAGCTGCTCGTGGCGATCGCCGGCGCGCCCGCGAGCGTGAAGACGCGGGCCGAGAAGCGATCCCAGGCGTTGACCAGCCGAAGCGGTTGAGGCCCTTCGTGCAGCCGGTGGAACAGCTCAGCACGGGCGACGTGGTCCTCGGTCGCCGGCCTCACGACGCCGGTTCCACCGTGGGGATCCGGTTGGTTGGCGCCAACGCGTCGTGCAGCCGGTCAGCAGCCGTCAGCACGGCCGTTCGCGCCGTGTCCAGCACGCCGATCATGGTGAAGAATCCGTGCATCATGCCGGGCTGCCTGATGACTTCGGCGGGTACTCCGGCGGCCCGGAGCCTCGCCGCGTATGCCTCCGCCTCGTCGCGCAGCGGGTCGTATTCCGCGGTGATCACCGTCGCGGCAGGCAGTCCCGAGAGGTCGCCGGCTCGCAGCGGCGAGGCGAGCGGGTTCGCGCCGTCCTCCGGCGCGGCCAGGTACATTCCCCAGTACCATCGCACCGATGCCGCGTTGAAGAAGTACTCGTCGTTCATCTCCCGCATCGACGGCGTATCGGCCTGGTAATCGGTAGTCGGGTACACCAGCAGCTGATGCGCGATGGCGGGGCCGCCACGATCCCGGGCGAGCAGGGCGACGGCAGCGGCGAGATTGCCGCCTGAACTGTCCCCGCCGACGGCCAGTCGCGTCGCGTCGGCATCCAGTTCGTCGGCGTGGGCCGCGGCCCAGGCGGCGCCGGCGTAGCAGTCCTCGATCGCCGCCGGGAAGGTGTGTTCCGGCGCCAGCCGGTATTCCACCGAGATCGTGACGCAGCCGACCGCGTTGGTGAGCATCCGGCAGACCCCGTCACCGGTGTCCAGCGTGCCCAGACTCCATCCGCCGCCGAAGTAGTAGACCAGGATGGGCAGGTCCGCGCCGCTGCCTGGCCGGTACAGGCGCGCGCGCAGCTCGCCTGCGGGGCCGGGCAGCGTGAACTCCTCGACTACCGCGACGGGCTCGGTCTGTCCGGTCCCGGCCGCGATGGCGGCTCGATCCGCGGCCCGCGCCTGCTCGATCGACAGCGTGGACAGGTGCGGCACGCGGTCCCGCCGGATCCGGTCGCGCAGGGCCACGACCTGCGGATGCCAGTCGTTCACGACGAACCGTTCAGGGCAGCGTCGGCTAGGTGCCGCTCGCGCATCAGGAACTTGCGCACCTTGCCGGTCGGCCCGACCACGATGTCGTCGTCGGAGTCCCGCACCGCAACGACGCGCCGCAGGGTCCCGGCGGCCGTCTGGCCCAGGACCTCCCTGATAGCGGCGCCGCGGTCCTCGTCGGGATCCGCGCCGGGAACGAGCTGGAGGAAGACGTCGGTCACGACCTTCCCGCCCGAGTCCTTCCCCGCGATCACGGTGCAGTCGCGCACATCCGGGCACCGCACGAGGATGCGTTCCTCGGACAGGGCGGTGTAGAGCCATTCGCCATCGCCGAGGTCGACCGCGTCCACCGCCCGGTCCACGTGGTAGTAGTAGCCCGCCTCGTCGCGGTACATCAGGTCGCCGGTCAGGTAGTAGCCGTGCCAGCGCGTCCGGTAGGTGTTTACCGAGTCGTTCCAGTACCCGACCGCCAGCGTGGGAGACTTCATGCCGACCTGGCCGACCTGGCCGACCTGGCCGACCTGGCCGACCTGGCCGACCTGGCCGACCTGGCCGACCTGGCCGACCTGGCCGACCTGGCCTACCGGTACCTCGGCGCCCTTCTCCAGGTCGAAGAGCACAATCTCGGCGAAGTCGTACGGCTTGCCCACGCATCGGTCGTAGTTGTTTGTCGTCGAGCTATGGACGACGCGGAATCCCGAGTGCCCCATCTCGCTTGAGCCGATGCCATCGATGAACTTCGATCCGGATGCCATCGTGGCACCCTTCCCGCCCGAATACACCACGTGGCTGCCCACCGCGACCAGCCGCCGCACGTGCGCCTCGTGCGCGCTGTCGCCGGTGTTGAACCACATCCGGACGGAGCTGAGATCGCGCTTGCTGAGGTCATAGGCGGCGAGCTCCGACCAGGTCACCGCGAAGCCGTATACCCCGGTTGGCCTCCAACGCTCTATGGCGTCGAGAACGGACTCTCCGCTCTTCGCTGACAGTCCGCCCTGGCGGGACATGAACGCGTGCTCGTGCCGGTTGCACAGCGCCAGCTGGGTGCTGATGATCCCGGCGGCGTGTGCGGCCGGGAACACGCACAGGGTTCGCTCGGCTGATCGTCTACCGGGGAGATGCACCAGCCGGATCGCGGCGAAGATGCTGCTGTGCGAATGCACGACCGCGGCAGGCACCCGGGTCGTGCCGGAAGAGTGCGTGATCGCGACAGGGTCTTCGGGATGATGCTGATAATGCGCGGGCGCCTGGGCTGGATCCCCGGTGCCGGCCTCCTCAGCGTCCAGGTTCATCCCGAGGTCGAGGTCCTGGACGTCGAGCTGTTGACGGTGCGCCGCGTCGCTGATCACCCCGACGCCGCGAAGTCGCTTGATGAAACCAGCCGCGATGTCGCCGGGCAGGCCGCCGTTCATCAGCGCCGGGATCGCGCCAAGCCAGGTCAGTGCCATGAAATTGAGGAGGATACCGGCGGACGAGGTGACGTAGACGGCCACCGGGTCACGCGGCCTGATCCCGCGCGAGTGCAGCCAGGCGGCGCGCGCCGCGACCCGGTCGCGGAGCATGCCCAGCGTCAGCGGCTCCCACGCCGGATGCCCGTCTACCGCTACATCGAAGGTGATCCCCGGGCCGTCGAGTGAAGCGCCGTGCTCGATGACCTTCACCAGCGCGTTTCCCGCGCCGACCTCGGAATCGGCAAGGAGGGCGGTACGAACCCTGCGGACCTCCTCCGCGCTCTCCGTGTTCATCCGCAGCACCCCACCGAGGCCTTTGCCATGGGCATGCGCTCCGATGAAATGAATATCATGTGAATGACTCCTCCAAAAGCGCAGCAATGCACGTTGCCGTAAATACGTGATTGAGCTGTTCACTGTTACCGCAGCGAAACCAGCGTAACATCACGTGCGGATATTCCAATAGGGCAGAATCGCGCACGCTTTCTGGTTTGCCGGGCGTAGGCGTCTAACTGAAAAAAAATTATGGTTGGACGCCAGGATAGGCAAGGCCGGTCTCAGAACGTCGCCGTTCTGGGTGTTACTTGGCGACCTTCTTGAACAAGAAGAACTCGTCGTGGACGCAGATTATCTCCCGCATCTCGGCGGACTCGTAGATCGGCCGCTGGTCGGCCAGCTCGTACCCGGCGGCGAGCACGTCCGGCATGAAGTCCTCATGGCCGCCGTCGAGTTCGACGCTGAGCAGCTGCCCTGGCATGGTCGGCACGATCAGCAGCCATTCGACATCCCGCTCGGCGATCCGGGCCAGCCACCACTTGATCGCGGCGCGCGAGCACTCGGCGAAGCTGTGCACGTTGACCGCGACGGTGTAGTGGTCGGCCAACTTCTCGACCTCGCTCAGCGGCACTACCCGCACGGTGTCGGGGACCTCACGGAAACCCAGGTAGTACTCGGACAGGAACGTCGAGACCGGGATCGCGTCGGTGCAGTCGTACCCGGCGAGGTTCGGCAGCGCCTCGGACATCCGGTGGGCGAGCCGACCGTAGCCGGCGCCGATGTCGAGCACGGTGGGTGCCTCCATCTCGGCCAGACCGATGCGGTCGTTGAGGTAGTTGATCTCGTTGATGCTGTCGAGCAGGTCGCGGCTGACAGCGCCGCGCTTGCCGTAGGAGAAGGTGAAGGCGCCGAAGAGGCCGTCCTCCTCGAACTTATCGAAGAGCCCGAGGCGGTCCCGCGACTCGATGTCGAGGAGCGCCAGGTAGTTGCGGGCGCGCGCGCCGCCGGGGTATGTCCTTAGCTGCCACATGTAGGCGTTGTCGCCACGGAACCAGGCCAAGGCGAGGTTCTTCTGCAAGAAGGCATCGCTCCACTGGGTCGGTACGGCGGCGGCGGGGTCGACCGCCTCGTACGCCGCGCGCAGCTCGGTCAGCCGCGGATTGCCGGCACTGAGGTAGTCGGCAGCACCCGCGGGCAGCGCCGCCTCGTCGTTGTGGGAAGGCTGGAAATACCGCATCGCCTCGTAGTCGAGGCGGGTCAGGATGAACCGCATCTGATCATCGTTGAGGCGGGTCAGGAGCAGACCGTTGCGCGCCAGCAACGTCTGCGCCTGGCTCTCGGCCCAGGCCCGCACCGCAACGGGACGAGCGCCTATCGCGCGGGCGACGAACCGACCTATCGAAGTGGACATAGTGATCAGGATCCATCCGGTTAAGCAATAAATCACTTAACTTGACACCTTAAATGGTCCCGCCTACGGTCGAAGTTGCCAATCACGCATTAATTAATTTGATTGGCAGGGGAGGGGGTGAGATGAGGGCCGTCTCGCCATCAGGGCAGCTGCCTGCCGCCGGGAACCTCGACGAAGCCGAGACTGCGCAAGGGGAGACGGTCATGGAACGGACGCAGACAGCGATCACATATGCCGAGATCTCCCGGTGGTACGCCGGGAAGCCTTTCTCGGCGGATTGGACGACCTGGCACATTCCCGAGTGGGGGCGCATCTTGGCTGATCGGCGTGGCAATGCGGATCGCGTGCTTGAGATAGGCTCATGGGAAGGGCGTTCCGCGTTGTTCTTCCTCAATTATCTTCCGGCGTGCCGGCTCACCTGCATCGACACCTTCCAGGGGAGTGCCGAACATCGAGAATACGATGGCTTCGTGGCCTCTCTGCCAGGGATCGAAGAGCGCTTCGACGCGAACGTTTCCGAGTTCAGTGACCGCGTGGAAAAAATCAAGGACAAGTCCGCCATTGCCCTGCCTCAACTGGGTATGGCGGAAAGGCGCTTCGACATCGCCTACATCGACGGGAGCCACTACGCCGCCGATGTCTTCAGCGACGGCGTCCTCACCTGGTCGCTGATGTCAACAGGCGGCATCGTGATATTCGATGACTACGCATGGGACCTGATGTCGGAGGAATGCATGCGACCCAGACGAGGAATCGAATCGTTCTTGCGCACCATTGCAGGGCAGTACCGGACAGTGCACTGTGACTATCAGATGATTATAGCCAAGGTATGAGGCTTCCACTGGGTCCGCGACGTCACCTACCAGGAAGACAAATCACTGATTGACATTCCAGTCGTCCATTTCTAATATAAATGTCAACATACCACCTAAATGGGCACGAGCCCAGGGGAGGTCATGAATGATCCGACGCCTGCTGCTGACCGCGGCATTGTCGGCCGCTGCACTGGTTCCTATCGTTATTACGCCCGGCGGT
Organism: Streptosporangiaceae bacterium; assembly: GCA_050012355.1. Taxonomy (GTDB): domain Bacteria; phylum Actinomycetota; class Actinomycetes; order Streptosporangiales; family Streptosporangiaceae; genus JBEKHI01. The sequence goes on from JBEKHI010000124.1 coordinate 13,193, forward strand.
ACGGCCCAGGCCGAATCAATCGAATGCGGCGTGAACTATACATGTCTCACCATTTATTACTCAACCGCTGCCGACACCGATGAGGTGGGCTGGTTGCGAACGACCTGCGGTTTCATCGTTACAGAGTACGGCGAGCAAACAGCGTATTCTGTAACCGAGGATGTCGCCTCCTGTTCATCCACGGGTCCACCGTCGTAGTTTCTAGGCACTAGCCATTGCGTCATGATCTTCTTGACAGCGCTATGCCCGCTATTATGTGAAGCAACTTTCCGGCATTCCGGAAGACGAAAACAACCTGTTTTCCGGAATGCCGGATGACGCCGGTTCACCGCCGCGATCAAGTAGCCTTCTGGCACACGGCATCGGCGCCATCCTCGGCCGGGGCGCCGACTACGTGATGACCGTCACCAACATGCCTACCCTGTACCAGCAGCTCAAGAAGCTGCCCTGGGCCAGCATCCTCTCCGCCTCCTCCGTAAGCACGGACCACGGCCGCAGTGCCCGCCGCACGATCAAGCTGGCGCCGGCCTGGACCGGGTTCGCCAGCGCCGCTCAGCTGCGCCACAGGAGGGGGCAGTACTCCGGGTCGCTGTAGTCGGGGGTGCCGTTATCGGTCTTGCGGACTAGGGTGTCGTGGTTGTAGGCAACCTGGCTGCCGTCTGGGCGGTGGAACGGCCGCCACTGGTTCTGCCCGTCTTGCAGGTGGAAGGAAATGGCACGTCGCGGCCGGCCGCTGAGGTTGTGGCGGCTGCCGTGGTAGGTGCGGCAGTGATGGAAGCTCATGTGGCCTTGGGGGATCACCATCGGGACGGCGGTCAGCTGGACACCGTTCTGCCGCGCTGTCTGGCGCAGGATGGTCTCGAGTTCCTGGCGGTCACGCTGGGCGAAATGCCGCGTCGAGTCGTCACCGGCGATGTCCTGCCACTGGTTACTGCCGTCCATCATCGTGATGGTGCCCATCTCCACGCCGCAGTCGTGGAACGGGATGAAGGCCGTGAGCATCCGTTCTGACGTGCAGGTCTGCCAGTAGTGGCGGTCAGCGTGCCAGGGCACCAGGTTGGTGTTCTCCCCGCTGATCGGCGGCTTGTAGATCAGCGTGGCCTGGAACGCCCTGATCTCATCCACTTGGGCCAGCCGGGCGGCGACCGCGCCGATCAGCGGCTTGCGCAAGATCTTTCCGATCTCAGCGGATTCGTAGTGGATGTAATCGTTGTGCCGTTGCACCAGACCGTGGGCCGGTTCCCAGTACGCCAGGTTCGGCGGCCTCACCGGCAGCGTGCGGTCGCGTTCACCCCGGTAGAACCGCTCGCTGGCCGCCAGCAACGAGTCAACTTCGCCGTCGTCGAGCAACTTCTTGGAGAGGTACCAGCCGTGCGCCGCGAAATGGCTGACATCGGCGGCCGACGGCAGCAGATCCTGCTCCGCGTCGCTAAGCGTGAACTCACTTATATCCGGCATCATGCGCCTCTCGTCCGATGTCGCCGTCAGGTCAGTAGCGTCATCGAGGGGTGCTCTCCGCCGAGGGCCTCGTACAGCGCCTTGATATTCCTGCTGCCGAAGGTGCGCGCGCCCTGCCGCTCGATGAGCTCGACGAAGAACGTGTTGCGCTTATGGGTGGAGCGGGTGAAGATCTGGAACAGCTCCCCCCACCGGTCGCGATCGGTGAGGAAGCCGACGCCACGACCGGCCAGGGTGCGGACCGCTTCCGCGATGTCCTCCGTCCGGAACGCTAGGTGCTGCACCCCCGCGCCGCCGTGCGCGCTCAGGAATTCGTCGATCTGGCCGGGCTTGAGGGCGGGATCCGGCTCGATGAACGTGAACGTCACGGTCCCGGCCTGGTCCTGCACCACCTTCGAGAGCATCGCCTGTCCGCTGACCTCGATCCGCTCATCGAAGATCTGCCGGAGACCGAACGCATCGCCGTAGAAACGGACAGTCTCGTCGAGCTGGCCCGCGGGGAGGCAAACCGCCACGTGATCAAGGGTCGTGAGCAGTCCGTCGCCATCAGCGTCCGGGACCGGAGCCGTGTCGGCCCGCTCGACAAACCGGTGGGTGACGTCACCGAACCCGGAGACGACCGCCCTGCCGGAAGCGGGCGCGGCGATGGGTTCGGCACCCGCTGCGATCGCCATCTCGAATGCCGCGCGGACATCGTCGGTGCGGAACGCGATCGTAGCCACGCCATCGCCGTGCCTGCGCACGAATTCCGCGACTGGGTGGCCCGCGGCGACCGCGGCCGTCAGTAGCAGCGAGATCTGCCCATGGCGCAGCAGCATCGATCGGCAGCCGGGACCGCAGTCGGGACTGGGGTCAGCGACGTGGAAGCCGAAGTCACGGCGCAATGCCGCCACGGACTTTTCCAGGTCATCGACGTACCACTCGACATGGTCAATGTCCTTGACACTCATCAGGTACCTCTCCAGTAATCGCGGCGGCCCTGGATGGCGGGCCGACGAGCAGCGCGGTCCCGGCGGCGTCTTCCGGAAGCCTGGTGTCCGCGAGAATGACCAGCGCCGCGTCCGCGTCTCCGTCCTCGATGAGCAGGCAAGCGCTGTTCAGCGCGTCGGTCAGGCCGTGGCTGGCCGGTATCGTGCACACCAGTGGCCCGCCGAGATGCCACCGCGCCGCGATGTAGCCGGCCACCGCGTTGGGGTTGGACTGGAAGAACAACAGTGGCGGGACCCGGCGGCCCGCCTCGACCGCGCGGGCGATTGCCGCGGCGGTGGCGATGTCTCCCGTCGTGCTCGCCACCACGATGCCGATTCGCCGCGCGCGCCCGGCGTCGGCGCCCTTGGAGCGGAAATACTGACGCAGGCACCGCTCGGCGAGCTCGGCGACCAGCGGGCTGAACGAGGACAGGATGAAACCCGGCAGCGGGGGCAGCGAATCACCGTGGTTCACCGGCCACCTCGCCTGGGCCAGCACCAGGTATCCCGCTCGCTCGATGGCGGGCGTCATCATGGGGCGGCCACCACGAGCGCGGTGTTGGCCCCGCCGAACGCGGCGTTCAGGCTCAGCGCGTACCGGCACCGCTCCTCACGGGCGGTGCCGAGCACGAGTTCCAGCTCGCAGCTGGGGTCCGGCGCCACGAAACCCGCGTTGACCGGCAGCAGGCCGGCCTGAACGGTGAGTATGGTGAGCACGAATTCGAGCAGCGCCGACGCCTCTAGGGCGTGACCGTGCACGGACTTCGTCGAGCTGACCGGTACCTTGCGTGCATGACCCCCCAGCGCCGTGTGCAGCCCGGCGGCCTCCGACGCGTCCGCATACCTGGTGCCGGAGCCGCTGGCGTTCACGTAGCCGATGTCGGCGGGATCCAGCCGAGCACGGCGCAGCGCGGCGCCGATGGCGCGGGCCAGCCCGCTTCCCTCGGGACTAGGCTGCGCCACGTGGTACGCATCACCGGCCCGTCCCCAGCCGGCTAGCCAGGCCGCGACCGCGGCGCCCCGCGCCCGCGCCGCAGCCGCGGACTCAAGGACCACGGCGGCCACGCCATCGCCCAGCAGCATGCCCTGGCGGCCAGCGCTGAACGGCCGTACCTGACCGTCGCGGGCCAATACGCGGCCGCCGTCGAACAGCGCGAAGCTGTCGGCGTCGACCAGGTAGCCCGCGGCCACCACCACCCGGTCAGCACGGCCGGAGACGATCATCACCGCGGCGTCCGCGATCGCGGTGCTGGCCGCGACGCACGCGGTCAGGTACACCCGTGGCGGGGCCGGCATCCCGCTGCGCGCCGCCGCCTCGGCGGCGACCTCGCCGACCACCGTGCCCGGCCTGGCTTGCCTGGCCGCCGCGGCATCGGTGTGCTGGGCAACCAGCAGTGTGGCCGCCGAGCGCTGATCCCGGTCAAGGCTGGCCACGTCGCACGCGGTGCCGATCGCATCCGCCAGTTCATCCACCAGTACCGGTGTTCCTGGCAGCTCGGCCACGGCCTGCGCACGGCGGCCGTCAACGCTGAACCGGCTGGCCGGGCCGAACGCTGGCCTGCCGGCCAGAGCCGCCGCCAGCAGCGGCTGGGGACCGCGACCGAACGCGGACATCACGCTCATGCCGGTAACGGCCACTCGAGCCTCAGTCATCGGCGTCGCCCGTCAGGAGACGGCTGAGCGTTGTGACGGCGCCCGATACCGTCATCATCTGCGCCATCGCCTCATCGCTGAGCTCGAGCGTCACGCCGTACCGCTGCTCAACCTCGCTGATCAGCCAGGCCAGCTCGAGTGAGCCGATAGGGCCGGTGACTTCGTCAGGCGCGCGGTCGCCGAGCTTGGCCAAGATGGCGACGACCTCTTTCCGGTCCGGCGGACCAGATAGTGACCGGGTCACGGCGCCACCGGCGCCGATGCGTTCGCCGCGGACCGGAGAACAGCGCGGCTGCGGGTGATCTTCCCGGTCGCGGTTCTTGGCAGGGTCCGAAGGACGAATAGATGCCGGGGGCGCTTGTACGGCGCGAGTTGCTCCGCTAGGCCGGACTCGACCTCGGATACCGCTGATCCTTCGTGCAGGACCAGGTAGGCCTCGATCTCCTTGTCATACGCGACGACGGCGGAGTCCACCTGGGGGAGCGCGCACAGGGTCTGCTCCACCTCGGTGAGGTCCACCTTGAGCCCGCCGATGGATACCTGGGAGTCGAGCCGGCCGAGGATCGTCACCAGGCCGGTCGCCGGGTCGATAGTCGCCGCGTCCTTGGTGTGCAGCCAGCCGTCGACCCACCGGGCGTCGCCGACCGGGCCGAGATAGGGCGACGCGGCCATTCGCACGAGGAGTTCGCCGTCGGCCACCCGCAGGTTCAGGCCGGGGGCCGGCGCCACGGCGGGAGCGGTGCGGCCGGAAAGGTCGGTCGCGATGACTCCTAGCTCGGTCATCCCGTACATGGTCCCGAGCGGAACTCCGTAGCGTGCCGTGAACGCGCCGGGAAGCCAGGGCCGGGTCAGTTCCCCGGCGACGACCATCCGTGTCAGCTGAGGCAGCGGCTCACCGCCGGTGGCGAGCAGTTCGGCATGGAATGGCACGCCCAGCAGCATGGTCGGTTCGCTTCCCGCGGTGACGGCGGCGCGGATGCCGTCGGCCGTCAGCCGATCTGGGAACACCAGTTCCATTCTGGCGTGCAGACTGTGCAGCAGCCCGCCGACTAGGCCGAGCACGTGCACGATCGAGGAGAGCAGGATGATCCGCGTCCCCTGACCCGGATACTCCTCCAGCTTCTCGTAGCGCCCAAGCTCGGCTATCAGGTCGGACGCGGTTCTGGCGATGACCTTGGATGGTCCGGTCGAGCCCGAGCTGAGCTGGATCAGGGCGTGAGGCGTGGCCGCCGGGCGGCCCCCGGCCAGGGTTGTCGCCTCGGCCTCCACTCGTGCGTATCCAGCCATCGGCGTGCGCACAGTGTTCTTGGCGGTGACCATCACCTGCGGAGCTAGTCGCTCGAGCGCCCGGTTCACCTCGCCGCGTACCAGGCGATGATCTAGCAGGCTCACCTGGGCGCCGATTCGCCATCCGGCCAGCAACGTCGCTATGTATTCGAGGGACGGGGGCAGCTGAAGCGTCAATGTGCCCCCTGGCCGGAGGCCACTCGCTTCGAGCAGGCGCTGCCGGGCGTCAATCAGCTGAGTAAGTTCACCCCGGGTGACCGGATCGCCGATCCAGACGCAGCGGTCATCGGGATTTCCTGAAAGCAGTTCTTTCTGCACCCATTCACATGACGGAAGAGAATTCATAGACATTTGTCCGCACGTTGGAAGCCGGTAAAAATAGTCACAGTACGGTACGCGAACGCGGCAGCAACTCGCGTATCGCGTCCTGGTATCGAATCCCAAGAGCGCTGCAGGATTAGCAACTCCAACCGTAAGCAGGGCCCTAAATGGTGTCAAGCTAAGCGATTTATCGCATCGTTTAAGCTATGTTGTATTTCTTCGTTGCCGCGCCAATCGGGGAGATCGGCGGCCCACCAGCGACGCGTGATGCGGTAGCGAGCAGTGCCCTCGGCGGCCACGGCTGCGCGATAGCCGGGCGGCACCGGGAGTTCGCGGATCAACGCGGTCGCGGCCTGGTATCCGCCTGCTAGACCGGTGTCCATGACCGATTGCGCCAGACCGGGCAGGAGACGGCCGCCGGTCACCTTCAGGCAGGCTTCTTTCCGTGCCCATAGCCGGGTGAAGCAGTCGGCCTGCGCGGTCCGGCCACCGGCCGCCATCACGAACCGCGCCTCGGCGGGCGGGTAATAGCGGGCGGCCATCGTGGTGGCGGCGAGACCGGTGAGAACCCGCTGGACGTCGATTCCGACCCGCCGTCGGTCGGCGATCGCCAGGGCGGCCAGGTCGCCGGAGTGCGAGAGGCTCACCTGTACGCCTGTCCCGGCGATCCCTGGCTTGCCATGCGGCCCGTACCGCCAGCGCAGCGAGGCCGGCGGCGCGCCGAGACAGTCACCGAGAACGAGGCGGACCGCTCCATGCGCCGCGATGAACCTGCGGCGGCTCACCGGATGGGCGAGCGTGCGAGCACGTTCGCGCTCGGCTTCGTCAAGCAGCACCGCTAGGTCGGCCAGGACAGGATCCGGCGGATCCGTCCTGATCAGCCATACCTGGACGCGGTCTTGATCGGCCATATGCGGACGGTAAGGCCATGGAGTGCCCGATAACAGGCCGGGTTCTGTCACGCGCCGCCCGCGCTCTCCTGGATGACCGCGAGGATGCCGTCCCAGAGCCTGGTCCGCGCGGTGAGCGCGGTATTGACCGTCGTTTCACATTGGCGCCATTTCTCGTCGTCGTCCCCGCACAAGTCGGCGAGCATCTGCATGGCCATGGGAGTGTGTTCTTCGCTGTCAACCTGGATATGGCGGTCCAAATAATCGATGAAGCTTTCGAGACGGTTGCCGAGGCCGCGATTGACCGCCACGACTTTGTCGAACATGTCGGGAATCAGATCCTCCCGGCCGAAGGCGAAGGCCGCTGCCTGGCAATGTATGGGCGCGGTCTCGATGAAATTCCAGGTCATGGTCGTGAACTCGCCCGACGATCGCGGGACGCGTACCTCCTTGAGCGCGGTTGCCACGGGCACCCGCTGACGGATCAACTCGATGAAGCCGTCGATGGCCGTGCGGTCCGCGCCTGCCTGAGTCATGCCGTCGAGGTACAGCTCGAAGTGGCTGGTGAAGCCGCTGTCAATCTCATCGCTCTCCTCGACGAGAACGATGTCGTTGATGAGCCGGCGGCTACCGGTGGGTCCGGCGGGAACCCACGGGACCTCGACGCAAGTCAGGCTGCGCTGGAGCGATTTGAGCAGGGACATGAAATCCCAGACCGCGAACACATGGTGCTGCATGAAAATCCGAATGGATTTCAGGTCGGTGAGTGCGTGGTAAACGTCATGGGAGACTACGTGCTCGCGCGCTGGCGCCACGGCTGCTTTGAGCCGTTCAACGCTCGAGTCGGATCCAATCCAATTGTAGCGTGACATAAATTGCTCTCCATTACCAGTTCGGCGTGAGGCGATTCATTTCACAAGGTATGACGGAGTTGGCAGGTCGTACAGACTCCCAATTACGAGGATGATCGTGCACATGCCGATCGCCTGGGAACTGGCCATCGACGAGGGCATGACCGTGGATCCGTAAGCGGGGAGGGAGGGTACCTACCCGAGACCGCTATTTTCCGGTCGCGCGCGCCTGCGCTCGACCTCGTCGGCGAATACCTCCCATTCCCGGGCGCACGCGCGGGCTGCCTCGGAGAGCCTGCCGAGGGAGTGGGTGGGAGCCTTCTCGACGAACTCGCTGCCGCCGTCATGGAGAGCCCGGGATGTGGTGAGCAGCCGCAGCAGCGCCCGCCCGCTGTCGGTGGAGCGAAACGCCGGGTCACCAAGCAGAGCCCGCAACGCTATGTTCCCGGCCCGCGCCGGTTCGCCGGCGAGGGCCAGTCGCGTCACCGCCGCCGGCCGGTGGCTGGCCGCGTCGTTCACCGGCGCCGGCTGAGCCCGGAGCTTCCGTACGGTCTCCGGTGATAGCCCGGCTTGCCGGGCCACCTCGCGCAGGGAGGCGCCTGGGTTGTCGGCCAGCAGCCGAGTGGCGGCCTGTCTCCGCTGGGCGGGGGCGACGGGGCGGGCCCGGCCGTCCATTCCGATCCTGGTGTCCGGCTGCAAATTATTTGCAGTTAGACGTCTGCGCCTGGCGGCCACCGTCGGCCCGGAAAGGCCGGTCACCGACGCGATGGCCCGGTCGGACCAACGAGGGTACAGTCCGATGATGCGGTCGGCGGCGGCCTTGCGATCGGCCAGCGACAGCGGCAGACCGTGCGCGACGTTCAGCTGAACCGCGAGCACGAAGGCGCCAGCCTCATCGCCGTCGAAGAACCGGACCTCGATCTTCTCCGCGCCGCGCAGCCGGGCCGCGCGCAGCCGGTGCATCCCGTCGATCACCCGCATCGTGGTGCGGTGCACGATGATCGGGGGCAGCTGGTCTTCTAGCTCGGCCAGCATGCGAGCGTGTCCCGGGTTCTCTCCTGACCGGCGCGGTGAATCTCCGATGACCAGGGATGAGAGTCGTACCGTCGACGACGGCAGGTCACCAGCGTCCGCGGCAAGCGGCCTGGCGGCGTTCACAAATTCCATTCGCGGGTACCTCGCATTGGGACATACGCGCGGGCTACTCGACGGCATTGAAAGAAATTGTTATTCTCAGGCAGGGCCGTGCGCGCGGTGAGCTGCGAGATCGAAGCCTGGGAAAGCCTCATTGTCTAGCGGCATTCACAATTAATCCCCGCCTCCGCCGTCAACCACATAAGCAGTCTGCCGGATAGCCGCCGCGGTAACCAGAAACCGCCAGTTTGGCAAACTGGCGGTTTGGGTTAAACAAAATCGGTCAGTTCGGACACGGGCACCGGTGGCGGTTCGGCGGCCGGAACCAGCACCACGACCCGTAGTTCGCTCGGCTTCAGGTCGGTGAGGGTAACGACATCCACCGCGGTCGCCCGGTGGTCGTCGGGGAGCCGGATGCCCCGGCGGGAACGAGGCGGGCATGCGTGGTCGGCGTAGGCGTCCCACAGACGCCGGGCGTCGGGACTGGCGCCCAGGCAGGTGTCGATCAGGGTGGCGATGCGGGTGTCGCGAGGGTGCTGCGCGCGGGCCATCCGCAACTGAGCGAGCAGTGGCGCCGCCCAGTCGTTCTCCCAGTGCACCAGCCTTTGCCGGGCGTCCGCGCTGGTCAGCACCCAGCGGGCGTAGTCGGAATCGTCGCGCAGCCACGGGTAATAGGACTCGCACGGCTCGTTGTGCAGGATAACCCGGGAGTACCGGTTGAGGACGTAGGTGGGCCAGCGTTGGCCGCTGACCACCTGGCGGAGGCTACCGTCCGGCGGCACAGCGGCGGCGTCGGCCGGCGACGGTGGTGGCTTCCGGCCCACTGCCAGCAGGTACAACAGCACCCGTTCGTCCGCGCTGAGCCTGAGCGCCCGCGCCGCCCCGTCGAGGAACGCGTCTGAATAGTTGGCCCGCACGCCACGTTCGAGGTTGCTATACCAGACAACGCTGACCCCGATGACTTCCGCCATCTCCTCCTGCGTGACGTTACCGCCTCGCCGTCGCCATTCCCCGGTGGCCCGCGACGTGTCTGGAGTCAGGCGACGGCGCCACGCCTTGACGCATCCGGCTAGCTCACCGTTCGTGGTGAGCGACGCGTATTCCCTTTTCATGCCTTCGACGGACCCGGGACCGCGGCGGGTGCGAGCTGGTCGTGACGCTTGACAACATCCCGGTGGGTGAAGAGAACTCCTGGGGCGACTGAGCCGAAATTGATCGTCACCCGGTATGCCTCCTCGATCAGCATGGCAATTCTTGGTACTACGGCACCTCGCACGCAGGCAGTTCATCGGCGGACATCGGTTCTCCACCGGGTTCCCTCGCCTGCGCGCGTCCGTCCCATAGTGTCCGGCGAGCCCAGCGCGTATCGTTGATTCCGGCGATTTCCGAAAAATGGCGAAAATCTACGAAAAGTTACCATTTTGGATGGCTACCGCGAGGATCCGAAATTTGGACGAGCAGGCCCCCGATACCCTCGTAGCCGACGCGGCTATGGTGCAAACCCCCGATGAGCTCGCCGCGCTGCTGCGGGCCCTGCGCCGCCGTCACGCCCGCCGCCGCCACGACAGCGAGCTGACCTACCACACCATGGCATCCCGCACCGGCTATTCGCAGACCGCGATCGCGGAGTACTTCACCGCCAAGACCATCCCGCCGACCGACCGGTTCGATGCCCTGATCGGGCTGCTCGGCGCGGCCGGGGCCGAGAGGAGTGCCCTGGCCACTGCCCGTGACCGGGTCGACGAACGTCGCCGGGGTCGCCATCAGCCGACATCGGGTGAGGGTGGCGTACCGCAGCAGTGGGCCACCGCAGGACCCGACCGGGCCGGCCGCCTGCGGTCAGAGGCGAATGGGAGCCACGCCGCCCACGGCGTGCCGCGGCAGCTTCCGACCGCGTTGCGTCACTTCAGCGGACGCCACGATGAGCTAGCGGAACTGGACCTCCTCCTGGACCAGGCCCCCGCCGCTGGGGCCGCGCTGGTCACCGCGATTACCGGTACCGCCGGTATCGGCAAGACCACTCTTGCCGTCTTCTGGTCGCACCGGGTAGCCCACCGATTCCCCGATGGGCAACTATACGTAAACCTGCGCGGATTCGACGCGAGCGCCGCGGCGACGGACCCGGCGGAAGTGCTGCGCCGGTTCCTGAACGCGCTGAACGTTCCGCCGGAGCGGATACCGGCGGAGGTGGACGCCCAGGTCGCGCTGTACCGAAGCCACCTCGCCGGACGGCGGATGCTGCTAGTGCTGGACAACGCCCGTGACTCCGCTCAGGTCCGGCCGTTGCTGCCGGGCGCGCCCGGCAGCCTCGTGCTGGTAACCAGCCGCAGCCAGCTCACCAGCCTGATCGCCGCCGACGGCGCCCACCCCTTGACGCTGAACCTGCTCACGAGCGAGGAGGCGCGGCTACTGCTGAGCCGCCGCCTAGGCGCCGACCGGGTGGCCGCCGAGCCCTCGGCGGTCAGGGAGATCATCACCCGGTGCGCCCGGCTGCCCTTGGCCCTGGCCCTCATGGCCGCCCGCGCCGCCGTCCGGCCCACGGTCCCGCTGCGGCTGCTGGCCGATGAGCTGGGTGATACGCAGCAGCGGTGGCAGACACTCGCCGACGACGACCCGGCCAGCGATGTACGTGCCGTATTGTCCTGGTCCTACCAGGCCCTCACCCCGGCGGCGGCGCGACTGTTCCGGCTGCTCGGCTTGCACCCCGGCCAGGACACGGACGCGCTGGCCGCGGCGAGCCTGGCCGGGCTGCCGATCAGCACGGTGCGGCCGCTGCTAGCCGAGCTGACCCAGGGCAGCCTGCTCGTCGAGCATGCCCCTGGCCGGTACATCCTGCACGACCTGCTGCGCGCCTACGTCACGCACCTCACGCAGCGGATCGACGCCGAAGATCAGCGCCGCGCCGCGACGGGCCGTGTCCTGGACCATTACCTGCATAGCGCGTACGCCGCCGCGCTGCTGCTGGACACGCCCGCTGGTCCGCTGACGCTCGAGTCCGCGCCGCCCGGGGTCACACCGCAGCAGCACGCGGACTACAAGCAGGCCATGCGCTGGTTCACCGCCGAATACCGGGTGATACTGGCTTCGATCGACCACGCCGCCGCGGCCGGATACGATACCCACGCCTGGCAGCTCACCTGGGCGGTGTCGACCTTCCTTGACCGGCAGGGGCACTGGCATGACTTTGCGGTAGCGGGTTGCGCGGCGGTGGCCGCTGCCGACCGGCTGGCCGACCCGGCCGCTGCGGGATGGGCACGTCGCATTCTCGCCCGCGCGTACACGCGGCTGAATCGCTTCGAGGACGCTGACCTTCAGCTACAGGACGCTCTCAGTCTGTACGACCAGTCCGCTGACCAGGCCGGGCGCGCCGATACGCACGATTACCTGTCCATTCTGTGGTGGCGGCGCAATAGCCTCGGGAAGGCACTCGACCACGCCCAGCAGTGCCTTGACCTGTCCCAGGCCATTGGCCACCGAGCCAGAATGGCACGTGCCCTGAACGCGGTCGGCTGGATTCAGGCGCTGCTCGGCGACCACCAGACGGCCCTCACCTCATGCGATCAGGCTCTCGCCCTGCAGCAGGAACTCGGTGACCGGCATGGAGAGGCCGCCACGTGGGACAGCCTCGGCTACGCCCACCACCATCTCGGGCACCACGTTCAAGCCATCGTCTGCCACCAGAACGCTCTGACCATAGTCCAGTACCTTGGTGACCGCTACCAGGAGGCCGAGTCCCTCGGCAACCTCGGCGACACCCACCTCGCCATGGGCGACTCGCACGCCGCCCACGGCGCCTGGCAACAGGCCTTGACGATCCTCGACGAGCTCAATCACCCTGACGCCGAACAGGTCCGTGTCAAGCTCGCCATGCTCCGTTCGGAATGAGGGCATGAAAAACGGGCCGTCCGGTTCTAGAGCCGGGCGGCCCGTGATGGCTGGGGCCTGAGGCTGTCAGGCGCCCTTGGCGTTGCTCCCGTACCGGCGGCGGAACTGCTCCACACGCCCGGCGGTGTCGAGGACGCGTGCCTTCCCGGTGTAGAACGGGTGGCTCGCCGATGAGATCTCGACGTCGATGACGGGGTAGGAGGCGCCGTCCTCCCAGGCGATGGTGTGGTCGCTGGTCAGAGTCGACCTGGTGAGGAAGGCGAAGTTCGCCGCGCGGTCGCGGAAGACGACCGGGCGATAGTCCGGGTGGATTCCCTGCTTCATGATTACCGCTCCTCTCGGAACTCAGTGGGGTGGCCGGTTACCGGGTCGTACTTGCGGATGACGAGCCGGTCGGGATCGTTCCTGCGGTTCTTCCTGGTCACGTACGTGTAGCCAGTCCCGGAAGCCGACCTGAGCTTGATGACGGGCCGAAGTGTGCTGCGACTCATGCCCCGTATAACCACCGGGTAATGAAAATCATTCCCAATAATGAGTGGGTGGCTCCTTCGTGCTCTCCCTTGAGGGCGCCGGTGAGGAAGTCGACGAGCCCGAACGGTGCGCGGTCGCCGAGGCAGAGATCCAGGATCTCGTCCGCGTCCGCGTACTCGGACTCGCTGCGGCGGAACATCGTCTCTTCGTAGCCGGTGAGTGCCGCTTCGATGTCGTCGGGGTGCGCCGCGATCGCCTTCCCGAGCTCGGCGCCGTCGAGCATCGCCAGGTTGGCGCCCTCGCCGGCCGGCGGCATCAGGTGCGCGGCATCACCGAGGAGCGTCACCCCGGGTACGCGGTCCCATCGGTGTCCGTTCGGGAGTGTGTAGATCGGGCGGGGGATTGGCGCGGTCTCGCCTTCGGTGATCAGCGCGGT
>JBEKHI010000125.1:0-19180 GCA_050012355.1 Streptosporangiaceae bacterium
GCGCTGCTGGACGTGCTCGGGATCGAGCGGGCGCACCTGTCGGGGGAGTCACTCGGCGGCTGGGTCGCGGTCAAGTTCGCCGCCCGGTTTCCCGGCCGCGTGGAGCGGCTGGTGCTGAACACCCCCGGCGGCACGATGGCGACGCCGGAAGTGATGGAGCGCATCCGCTCGCTGAGCCAGGCGGCGGCCGACGACCCGAGCCCGGAGCGCATCCGGACGCGCCTGGAGTGGCTGATGGCGGATCCCGCTTCGGTGACCGACGAACTCGTCGCGGTCCGTCGCGGCATCTACGGCCGAAACGGGTTCGCCGAGTCCATGCGGCACATCCTGTGCCTCCAGGATCCGGAGATCCGCCGGCGAAACCTGGTGACCGACGCCGAGCTTGCGGCGATCACCGCGCTGACGCTGGTCATCTGGACCAGCGACGACCCCTCCGGCCCGGCCAAGGCAGGACTCGACATGGCCGAACGGATTCCGGCGGGCGAGTTCCGGCTGATCAAGGACGCCGGGCACTGGCCGCAGTGGGAGCAGCGACACGAGTTCGACGCGGTCGTGCTCGAATTTCTCGGTAGGGACGCATGACCTACGACGTCGTGGTGCTGGGATCGGGGGCGGCCGGGCTCACCGCCGCGCTGGCCGCATCGGTAGCGGGAGCGCGGACCGCGGTCTTCGAGAAGGCGGAACTGATCGGCGGGACCACCGCGCTGTCGGGCGGGACGTTCTGGATTCCGGGCAGCCAACCCGGAGATTCCCGCGAGCGCGGCCTGCTTTACCTGACGAGCCTGTCCAACGGGATGATCCTGCCCGAGCTTGCCGAGGCGCTCGTCGACGGCGGACCCGAGCTCATCGACTTCCTCGAAAAGCACACCGCGATGCGCTTCCTGCTCGTCGAGGGCTACCCGGACTACCACCCCGAGCGGCCGGGCGGCCTGCCGGGCGGCGGCCGGTCGATCGAGGTCGACCTGGTCCCGGTCGGGGAGCAGTCGGACCGCATCGCGGGCGCCACCAGCCGGATGCTCATCCGCGAGACACCGCTGGGCGGTGGCACCGGCGTGCTGCCGCCGGATGTGCTGGCCGAGCGGGATCGGGCAGGACTGGAGGGCCTGGGTCGCGGGCTCGTCGCGGGCCTGCTCACCGCGTGCCTGGAGCATGGAGTCGAGATCACGACCCAGGCCAGGGGAACTCGGTTGCTCACCGACGACGGCGCCGTCACCGGTGTCCTGGTCGGGAACCGCCAGGTGCGGGCGGCCGCGGTGGTGCTGGCGACCGGCGGATTCGAGTACGACCCCGCGCTGGTCCGTGACTTCCTGCGCGGCCCGGTGAGCCGACCCATCGGCGCGCCGACGAATACCGGCGATGGCCTGCGGATGGCCATGCGGGTGGGCGCGCAGCTCGGCAACATGCGCGAGGCATGGTGGTCGCCGATTGTCAGCTTCCCTGGGCGACGGCGCGACGGCGGGGCGAACGCGCTGCTCGCCTCGCGAGAGCGCGCGCTGCCCGGCTCGCTCATGGTTAATCGCCGCGGAGTCCGCTTCACCAACGAGGCCGCCAACTACAACGCGTTCGGCGGCGCCTTCCACCAGCTCGACGCGTCCCGGTTCGAGTACCCGAACCTGCCCAGCTACCTGATCTTCGACCAGTCCGTGCCCGACGGGTTCGGCGTCTTCGGCGGTGCACCCGGCAGCGTTGTTCCTGACTGGGTGACCGGGGCGGACACGCTCGGCGAACTGGCCGGCCGGCTCGGTCTTCCGGTCGGCCAGGTCACCGAGACCGTGGCGCGGTTCAATGACAACGCGCGTTCCGCGGTGGACCCCGACTTCGGCCGGGGAGAGAGCGCGTTCGACCGGTTCCCCGGCGGCCGGACGCTCGATCCCGACTCCGCGGCCTCGACGCTGGGCCCGGTCGAGACGGCTCCGTTCTACGGGGTCGAGGTGCAGTCGTCGCTGCTTGGCACCAAAGGCGGCCCGCGCACCGATCGAGCAGGACGAGTCCTCAACGTCGATGGCGACGTGATCCCCGGGCTCTACGCCGCTGGCAACGCGATGGCGAACCCGACCGGCATGGTGTACGGCGGAGCGGGGGCGACGCTGGCCGTCGCCGGGGTGTTCGGAATGCTGGCCGGCCGGGCCGCCGCGGGAGAAGGATCTAATGAACACTGATTCCATCGTCGCCGGATGGCTCGGCGACTTCGCGGCCGCGGTGCGGACCGGTTCGGCCCCCGACCTCGCGGCGCTGCTGGCCGAGGACGCCACCTGGCGCGACTTCATGGCGTTCCCCTGGGACTTCCACCACACGGTGGGACGCGACGAAACGATCTCTCGGCTCATTGAGCTGGCGAAGCTCTGGGAGGCGTCCGGCTTCACGGTCAGCACCGAGCAGCCGCCGGTGGTCACCGACGGCCGGATCAACGCGTTCTTCGACTTCAGCACCAAGAACCGCGACGACCGAGGCTACGTGCTCCTCGTCCAGGACGCGGACCGGTTCGTGGCGTCGATCCTGCAGACCCAGGTCGTCGGCTTGTGCGACTACCCGGAGCGGACCCGGCACAACCGCCGGGACGGCAAGGTCTACGGCGTCGTGCCGAACCGCACCCGGTGGCTGGCGGACCGCCAACGGGAGACCGAGAACCCCGACCCGGCGGTGCTCGTGCTCGGGGCCGGGCACAACGGGCTGGCCATCGCGGCCCGGCTGGGCGCGCTCGACGTGCCGACGCTGGTCATCGACAAGGAACCGCGCGTCGGGGACACCTGGCGCAAGCGATATTCCGCGCTCGCCTTGCACAGCACCGTCTACGGCGACCACCTGCCGTACCTGTCGCTGCCGCCGACTTGGACCGCGCACACGCCGAAGGACAAGTTCGCGGACTGGCTGGAGTCCTACGCGACGTTGATGGACCTCAATGTCTGGACCAGCACGACGTTCCTCAACGGCCGCTACGACGAGGCGGCCCAGCGCTGGACGATCCGGGTCAGGCGCGGCGACGGCTCGATCCGTGAGCTGCGCCCGCGGCACTTCGTCGTGGCCGGCGGCCTGTACGGATCGCCGAAAATCCCCGCGCTCAACGGCATCGAGACCTTCACCGGCGTAGCCGCGCACTCCGACGAGTTCCAGAACGGCGCTGACTTCGACGGCAAGCGCGTCCTGGTCATCGGCGCCGGGGTGAGCGGCCACGAACTCGCGCACGACCTCTACGAGCACGGCGCCGACGTCACCATGCTGCAGCGGAGTTCGACGTACGTCATCACCTACGACACGTACCACCGGTGTTTCTCGACGCTGTTCACCGAGGACATGCCGTACACGCCAGACTTCGCCGACCAGATGGCGTACGCGCTGCCGCCCGAGCGTTCTGACGAATCCAGCAGGCGGCTGACCAGCATGGCCGCCGAGGCGGACAAGGAACTGCTCGACGCGCTCGAAGCCCGCGGGTTCGCGCTCAACTTCGGCCCGGGCGGCGGCGGCATCCTCGCCGCCATCACCTCCGGCACGGATTCCTACCAGATCGACATCGGAGCGTCCCAGCTCATCGCGGACGGCCTGGTCCACCTTAAGCACGGTGTCGAGGTGGCCGAGGTCGTCGGCGGGACCGTGACGTTCACCGACGGCTCGGCGCTCGAGGATGTCGAGCTCATCGTCTTCGCGACCGGCTACCACCAGTTCTGGGGCCATATCAAGCCCGCCCTCGGCGTGGTGGGGAAGCGGTTCGACAAGGTGTACGGTCGCGCCTCGGACGGCGAGTACGCGAACACCTGGCGCCGTTCCTCACAGCCGGGGATGTGGTTCGGCACCGGGTTCATCCGGATGGCCCGGTTCTACACGAGGTTCATGGCCTTGCTGATCAAGGCGATCGAGGAGGGCATCGAACCCTATGACCCCCGCGATTGACGTGACCAGCCGCGTCGAGCCGGGAACGGTGGCCATCCTCGACCGGCTGACCCGCTGGGACACCTCGAGCATCGCCACGATCCGGAGTTCGTACGCGGCCGCCGACGGACCGCCGGTTCCCCCCGACCCGCGCGTCGAACGCCGCGATGAGGTCATAGCCGGGCGGCGAGTCCGTTGGTATCGTCCGGCCGGCGTTGCCGGCCCGTTGCCATGCCTGATGTGGTTGCATGGCGGCGCGTACATCATGGGAACTTTGGATCAAAACGATGATCGCTTGGACCACATGGTCATCGAACTCGGCTGCGCGGTCGTCGCGGTCGACTGGCGGCTCGCCCCGGAACACCCGTACCCGGAGGGCCTGGACGACGCGGACACCGTCTGGCGTGCTCTGCTGTCCGATCCCGCTGCGTTCGGCGTCGATCCCGGCCGGCTGGTCGTGGGCGGGGCCAGCGCTGGGGCGGGACTGGCGGCGGCGCTGTGCCTCCGGCTCCGGGACGCCGCGCGGCCGCAGCCGGCGCTGCAACTGCTGATCTACCCGATGCTCGACGACCGTGAGCTAACGCCGTCGATCCGGGCGAGCGAGGACCCGGGGCACTGGGGCCTGTGGCAGCTGGCCGCCAACCGGATGTGCTGGCGCGCGTACCTCGGATCGCTGTCGGGAGGAGACGTTCCGGCCACCGCGGCGCCGGCCCGGGCGCTGGACCTGTCCGGGGTCGCCCCGCCCTTCGTCGGCATCGGCGACGTGGACGCGTTCCTGGACGAGAACCTCGACTACGCGGCGCGTCTGTCGCAGGCGGGAGTGCCGGTTGAGCTGCACGTCTATCCCGGGGTCATCCACGGCGGGTTCAGCCCGCGGCCGAGCACGCCGCGCACCGCCCAGTTCCTGCGCGACGCTTACGCGGCGCTCGCTTCGGCGTTCTCGTAGCCCCATTGACTGCGGTCGGCCGGTCCGGCTAAATTTACATGGAAGACTGAATATCTGGTGGTGGAGTAAATGTTCAAGGAGTTTGTCGTCTCGGGCGACTCGCACATCATCGAGCCGGTCGACCTGTTCAAGACCAGGCTTCCCGTCGGCCTTCGCGACCGGGCGCTGTGGGAAGAAGAGTTCACCCTCGACGAGCCGATCGTGGCGGGCGGCCACACCGAGTTCAAGAAGCTGCACACGATCGGCTTCGACGGCTGGACCATCTCGAAGTACCGGCAACACGGCGGTGCGACCCCGGACGGCGATCCCGAGCACATCCTGCGGGACATGGACCTCGACGGCGTCGACGCCTCGGTGATGTTCCCCAACCTGTCGCTGTTCGTCTTGTTCACCGACGATCACGAGCTGTCGATGGCGCACGCCCGGGTGTACAACGACTACATCGTCGAGCGGTACCTGGGGTACAAGGACCGGATGCGGCCGACCGGTGTCATCCCGCTCACCAGCATCCCGGACGCGGTCGCCGAGATCGAGCGGGTCGCGGGCATGGGCCTAGGCGCCATCCTGCTGCCCGAGATCCCGCCGATGCCGTACTGGTCACGGGAGTACGACCCGGTGTGGGCGGCCGCCCAGGCGACCGGGCTGCCGGTCTTTATTCACGTGGCCACCGGCGGGGTGAAGGTTCACGAAGATACCTCGGTGACGGCCACAACCGTCAAGGGCCTCATGACGGCCGTCAACATGGGCAAGGGACAGCTGACCGACAGCATGGTGTCGAACCGGACGCGGGGTGGCGGGAACACCGGGGCGGCCAGCCCGCAGCGCATCATCGCGGATCTGGTCGGCGGCGGTGTCTGCGAGCGGTTCCCCGACCTGCACTTCAACCTGGTCGAGTTCAGCGCGGGCTGGCTGGTCTCCTACATCGGCTTCATGGACAGGTCCTGGCGCACCGGGATCGGTCAGGACCCCGACTGGTGGCTCGGTTTCTGGGACGACGACCGCCCGGCCAACGACCAGCCGACCATGGGGCGGCTGTTCGCCGTCAACGCGAAGTGGCCATGGCCGCTCAAGCCCAGCGAGTACGTCCAGCGTCAGATCCACGTGCAGTTCGCGGACGACCCGGTGGCCGTCAAGGCCCGGCACATCACCGGGCTGTCGACCATCATGTGGGGCAACGACTACCCGCACGCGGAAGGCACCTTCCGTGGCAGCGCCGAGTGCATCGCGGAGAACTTCGACGGGGTTCCTGACGAGGACCGCGTGGCCATCCTGGGCGGTACGCTGGCCGGCATCGTCGGCTTCGACCCGGGCAAGAAGCTGGCCAGGTCGGCTTGACCAGAAACTTCGATAGAGATCCGATCCTGGAGGCACGTCAGCTCTGGATCGAGAACGGGTGGGCTGACCGCGCCGACGGACTAGCCGCCGTGACCTCGGTCATCCGGGTCCATCAGGTGCTGACCAAACGAGCCGACCAGATCCTCGCGCCCATCGAGCTCACCTTCTCCCGGTATGAGGTGCTGGTCCACCTGTATTTCAACGACGGGTCGCTGTCGATGACGCGGCTCGGCAAGCTGCTCCAGGTACACCAGACGAGCACCACCAACCTGGTCGACAAGCTGGAGGCCCGGGACCTCGTCCGGCGCACGCCGCACGAGACCGACCGCCGCAGCACGATCGCCCAGATCACCCCGGCCGGACGCGCGCTGCTGCGGGAAGCGATCTCGCGGCTGAACAACGACCTGTTCCGGGACCTCGGCCTCACCGCCGATGAGGTGCGGACGCTTATCGGCCTGCTCACCAAGATGCGGCGATCCTGGGGTGACTTCACCGGGCAGTATGCTGAGGTCCGTGCGGGAACCCAGCCAGGCGCAGGATAATGGCCTGGCTGTGCCGGTCAAGGCCCGCGACGGGAACCAGACGCTCGCGCGGGGATTGCGGGCGCTGCTGGCGCTCGCGGATTCCAAGGACGGGCTTAGCATTCAGCAGGTGGCCACGCTGCTCGAGGTGCACCGCTCGATCGCGTACCGGCTGCTCCAGACACTCGCCGATTTCGGGCTGGCCGCCCGGCGCGCCGATGGCGTCTACATTCCGGGTGCCCGGCTGGCCACGCTCGCCGATGCCTACCTTCCGGCGTTGCGGGAGGTAGCGGGCCCGGTGATGCGTTCGCTCGCGGACCGCCTGCAGACGACCGTGTCGCTGTTCGTGGAGCAGGACGACACCGCCGTCGCGATCGCGATGGTGGAGCCGGACACCTCCTCGCACCATCTCGCGTTCCGGCCGGGTATGCGCACGCCGCTGACGCGAGGCGCGGCGGGCTACGCGATCCTGGCGGCCGGGCCGGCGGCCGAGGGTGAGCCCGCGGCTGTCGCTCTCGCACGGGAGCGGGGGTACGCGACCAGCCACGCCGAGATCGAGGCCGGGCAGTACGCCGTCGCCGCCTGGATCCCGATGCCCGCGGTCACGACGCGGGCCTGCCTGAACCTCATCACTTACCGCGAGGACATCGCGGACGCGGCCGGCCCGCACATGCGCCGCGCCGCCGACAAAGTCGGCCGCCTGCTCCGCGACGCCCCCTGACCCGCGCGCCTTGACCCGCGTCCCGACCCCCATGGATGTCCCATCGCTGGGGTCGCGGGTCGCGGGTGGCGGGTGGCGGCGAGCGGCGTCGGTTGCCGGGTGACGCCCCAGCGGCGGTTCGCGAACCGGACAATCGTGACATCTAATCCTGCTGCCGCCCTCCTCATCCTGCTGCCGCGCTCCGGGATTGTGGTCGGTGCTGCACCACCCAGACTCTTAGGCGGGTAGTGCAACACCAACCACAATCCCTTGACGGTTTGGCATATGGTCTTGCCATGCGATTTCCGCCGGACGCGTTGCAGATTGCATCAATACGGGGAGTAGGACTGGCCCTGCACGACGGCGGTGGTGGCGGTGGCGGCCACGACGGCGGCGGTCATGGTCATGGTGGCCACCATGGGCAAGGCGGCGGCTTTATCCCCACTGGCGCCGGTGGTGGGGGAGGCAAGGGCGGCTGGGTCAGGCTTGTCGTGGCCCTATCGCTGTGCGCAGTCCTAGCATATTTGGTGTACCAGATCCATTAATCATTCATTCGCGCGGCAAGGCTGAAAACCGGCGCGCCCGCGACCCCGTCGATGGCCCGTCGCTGGGGCTATTCCGCTATCGATGGCCCATCGCTGGGGTCGCGGGCGGTTAGAGCCAGCCGCGTTCGTCGGCGATCCGGACGGCTTCGGTCCGGTTGCGGGCGCCTGCTTTGGCGATCGCGGCGGACAGGTAGTTGCGGATGGTGCCTTCAGACAGGCAGAGGGCTCGGGCGATGTCGGCGATGGTCCCGCCCTGCCGCGCGGCGACCAGCACGTCGCGTTCCCTGGCCGTCAGCGGGGACACGCCGCTGGCGAGCGTGGCGGCGGCCAGCACCGGGTCCACGACGCGTTCCCCGGCCACCACCCGGCGGATCGCGTCGGCCAGATGCTCGGGCGGCGCGTCCTTGACGACGAACCCGTAGGCACCAGATTCCATCGCCCGCCGCAGGTAACCGGGGCGGCCAAACGTAGTGAGAATCAGCGACCGGCACGACGGGACCTCCTGGGCGAGCATCCCGGCGGCGGCGATGCCGTCGATTCCCGGCATCTCGATGTCGAGCAACGCGACATCCGGCCGGTGCTCCCGCGCCGCGGCGGCCACCTCGTCACCGCGACCCACGGAGGCGACGACCGAGAAGTCTTCTTGCAGCTCAAGCAGCACGCCGAGCGCCCGGCGGATGAGCTCCTGATCGTCGGCGACCAGCAGACGGATCATGAAACGTCCCCCATCGACACCCGCAGCCGCCACCCGGCCGGCCGCAGCGGTCCGGCGTCGAAGGCACCGCCGGCCTCGGTGACGCGTTCACGCAGGCCGGTCAGCCCGTTACCAGAAGCAGCGGGCCCGCCCGCGCCATCGTCGGTGATCTCAACGCAGGACCGGGACAGCTGCACGGCACAGGAACTAGCGCGGGCGTGCCGGACCACGTTGGTCAGTCCTTCTCGCACCACCCAGCCGAACAGCTCCTGATGCTCGGCAGCGACGACGTCAACGGCGGTCGGCAGGTCGACTGCGATGCCGGCGGCCCGCAGCAGCTCCCGGCCGGTGGCCAGTTCCCCGGCCAGCGTCACCTCGCGGTAGCCGGTCACGGCGGTGCGGACGTCAGCGAGCGTCTGCCGGGCGAGGGTCTCTACCTCGGCGATCTCCGCGAGGGCCTGTTCCTTGTCGACCGCGCCGAGTCGGGACGCGAGCCCGGCCTTCACGGTGATCGTCGTCAGCGAGTGACCGAGCACATCGTGCAGGTCCCTGGCGATCCTGAACCGCTCGTTCTCCGCCGCCAGGCGCGCCAGCTCCGCTTGGGTCTTGGCCAGTTCGTGCTGGCTATTTATCGCCCGTAGCGTGCTATAGGTCAGCAGCGCCCCGATGGGGATAGCGATCGGGGTCACGTAGCCAAACGAGGTGCCGATGCTGGTATGCCAAGACGGAATCATCACCGGGACCAGCAGCGTCGCCAGCGCCAGCACCACCACGACCGGGGCCGCGCGCGCCTCGAGGCGCGCGACCGTCATGATCGTTATGAACACGGCCATGACGAAAGCCTGGCCATGAGCGAACGGCAACTCCGCTACTAGCAGCGCGACCATGAGCCCATAGAAGACCCAGAATGGCCGGGCGGTGGGAAGAACCGCGGGCAAGATAAGCCAGCTGACCGCGAAAAGGCCAAGGATGACGAGCCCGTATACCTCGCCCGCTCCGTGCGAGTAATGCCGTATCGCGCCGGCCACGTACAGCAGGTACACGAGAATGGCGGCCCGGGAAATGAGCACCCCGGGCCGCTGGATTGTCAGCTGGGCAGGGTCAGCTGCCACCGAACGCCTCGGTGACTTCCGCGTATGCGCGCTGCCGGAGCTTGCCGGTGATTCGCATCTCGGTGGTCCTCCCTTGCTCCTCGAAGGTAAACGTAACCTGCTCGCCGCTGAGGACGCGGACCAGCCAGACGGTGGGTAGACCGATGAACTTCGGCCGGTACTTGACCGTGTTACCTTCGACGCGCTCGGTGAAACCGGACGAACGGAGCCGATGACCGACGCCGTCGAGGATCCGGGTCCGGGCGCCGTCTTCTGGCTGGTCAACGGTCACTGCTAGATCGATGGTCTTCATTATGGCTCCTTAGGCCGATATTGAGCGAGACGTGTCACGCCGGTAGACGAAGACGGCGAGCGGGATGAGGACGGCGGTCCAGACAGCGATCACGATCCACGCCTCCGCGGGCCAGTCCCGGCCGCCGAGTGCGGTCCTCCCGGCTTGGACGAGCCAGTACGAGGGAAGGCCCTTGATGATGTCGAACATGACCCCTGATTTCGCGATCTGGAACCCGTAGACGCCGCCAAGCAGGGAAAACAGGGTCACGATGCCGCCGATGGCGACGGTGCTTGAATCGGGGCGGAGCAGGTGCCCGAGCAGGACGCCGAGCGCGGCGAAGGGGATGAGGCCGACGAGCAGCAGCCCGATCACCGTTCCCCACTCCGTGCCCGACAGCCGCACCCCGTACGCGGTCCCGGCCAGGGCCAGCAGTGCCATCGTCAGGATCGCCCGAACGTAACCGTTGAGCACCTTCGCACCGAAGTACCTGCGCACGGGCAGCGGCGTGATCCGCATCTGCCGTGTCCACCCGGTCGACCGTTCGGTGGCGATCACCGCCCCGCTCGATATGACCGCGGCCATTATCCCAAGCGTTGTCATGGCGACCATGAAGTAGACGGGGAACGGGATGCCGTCGAAGTCCACGTGCCGGTTCGCTCCTGCGATCGAGAAGTAGAGCACGAGCGGGAACGCGAGGGACAGGAAGAGGAACCGCCAGTTGCGGAAGCTCCTGAGCAGTTCGTATCTGAGGTAAGTCATTTGAGGAGTCCTTCGGTCGCGTCGTCGCCGGTGAGCGCGAGGAAGGCCTCTTCGATCCCCGCGCCGAGCACTTCGATGTCGTGGGCTGCGGGGAACTGGCGCAGCAGCGCGCGCAGCGCCGCGTCCGAGTCAGCGCAAGCCAGCGCTACCGCGTCGCCCCGCAGGTCGGCGTTCGTCACGCCCGGCAGCACGGCGAGCCGGGCCAGGTCAGCGCCGGGCAGCGTCGCGCGGATCGTCCGGCCGCTGACCTTGGCCTTGATCTCGGTCGCCGGGCCGTCCGCCACGATCCGGCCACGGGCGAGCAGCGCGATCCGGTCCGCGTAGGCATCGGCCTCTTCGAGGTAGTGGGTGGCGAAGACGACCGTCTTGCCCTCGGCCGCGACCGTCCGCATCGCGGCCCAGAACTCGCGCCTGCCCTCGACGTCGATAGCCGCGGTCGGCTCGTCGAGCAGCAGCAGGTCGGAGTTGGCGACCAGCGCGATGGCGAAGCGGACTCGCTGCGTCTGACCGCCGGACAGATTGTTGGTCCGCTGGCCGGCGAATGCGGCTGCCCCGGTGAGCCGCAGTACGTCGTCCACCGGCAGTGGCCGCGGGTAGACCGAGGCCACCATGGTGACGACCTCGCGGACGGTCAGGTACTCGATCAGCGCCCCGGTCTGAAGCATGCCGCCGACCCGGCCGGCCGCGACCGCCGCCGAAGGCGACATGCCGAACAGCGACACGCTGCCAGAATCGGGCCTGGTGAGGCCGAGCACCATATCGATCGTCGTCGTCTTGCCCGCGCCGTTCGGCCCGAGAAGAGCCACGGTTTCACCGGGCGCGATGGTCAGGTCGATGCCGCGGACGGCTCGGACCTGACCGTAAGATTTAGTAAGGCGGGAGAGGACTACCCCCGCGCCGTGATTGTTGCTAGAAACCATGACACCAGGGTCGCGCCAGCGCCCCGCCCGCCTGTAGTGCCGCTAGCCACGAGTTCCGGATGACAGATCCCCGGTTCGCCCGTGACAAATGTCAGATTGCCTGTTCGTGGTCGGTGCCGCATTACCCAGGCTCTTGGACGCGTCGTGGATTTAGTTGTGTCGTCGGGGCCGAGCGATTTGATGCGGTATCACCCGGTTGCGCCGTCCCCGCCGACGCCCCTGTGTTCGAGGTGATCATGGTGAGTGCTGCACTACCCAGGCAAGAGTGCGGGTATTGCAGCACTCACCAGGAACGCCCGGCGCGATAGCGGGGTGATATGACGCGGATGCCCGGTTCGCTACCCCATCCCGGGCCTCACGGCGCGCAGCAAACCACGATCGGGACCTGCCGCGCCCCGCGGGTTGTCACATAGGCCATTCCGCTTTCGTGGCACTTCTGAATACATACGTCGCTAGTGCGGACGCCGAATGCCAGATTGTCTTGTCTGGTACGACGCGGCCGGCGACCGGCCCGTGACGCGTGGCGCCTGGCGGTCGCGATTCTCGACGAACTGCGTCACCCGGACGCCCGCGGGATCCGGTCCAAGCTGGACCGCCTCGCGATGCCCGCCCCTTGCCAGTGACGCGGCGTCTCATGGTGAGAGTTCTTCCAGGCGCTGGTTGTTGATCAGCTGGATCCCGATGCCGAAGCCGGCGAAGAACGTCCCGGTGAACGCGGCGAACCCGGACCAGTCGAAGTAACCGGTCGATTTCTCGTGGAACAGCCCGGACTTGATCAAGCCGAGGGAGATGTACCCGGCGATGAAAAGCTCGTAGAACTCGAACCACCCGCCGAGGGCGATCCTCGCGATCAGGCTGGCTAGGTACCGGCAGCCAGGTAGCCGGTCCATCCGGGCCGATATGGCTAGCGCCTCGGGGGTGGTGCTCGCGGTAGACGTCATTGTCTGCTCCGAAGAATCCAGGTCCGGCTCAGGTCCGCCGCGGCGTCTTGCGCCTCGGCCCGCGGAGCGAGCAGCGCGGTGAATCCGCGTCGGCCCTCGATGCTCGCGGTGGCGGCGGTGAAGCCAGCTGCTGCGAGGTAGGCAGCCTGGACCGCGTCGGCAGCGGCCTTTCCGCACTGCAGCGCCCCGATTGGTTCGGCGGCTAGACAGGCGAAGCCGGCCGCCTGGGTGGCCGCGATGCCGAGTGCGTGCGCGGTCGCGGCGGTCGGCAGCCCGAGCAGGCGTCCCGCTGTCGCCGCCCCGCCGAGCCGCCCGATGGTGGCGACCCGGTCAAAGGCGCCCAATGATCCAGCCAGCGCGGCGTCCAGCCGCTCAGCGATCTCCAAGCCGATCGCCACCGCGTCCGCGACCGCGTCAAGTCGCGCTCCGCGTTCCGCTCCGGCGGCGAGCCCCGCGGGCACCACTACCGCCGCGTAACCTGTCGCGCCAATGCCGCTCGCCGCCGCGCCGATGAGCAACGCCGCCCACGGCGCCGAGTAACGCTGCGAACGCCCGGGAACCCCTGCTTCCGGCGGCGTGCCGAGGTCATCGGCCACCTTGGCGATCGCGGCGACCGCGGGGTGGTCCGCGCGGCCGGCCGCGGCGGCGGTCACGGCCGCCATGGCACGCGCGGCCAGCGCGCGCACATCGCCGGGAACGGCGGTCGCCCCAGCGGCGAACCGGGCGAACTGCTGAGTCAGGTCAGTCACTTGTGCTCCTCTGCGTTTCTGCGTTGCCGGGTGTCATCGCGGTGATCAGCGCGTCGAGCGAAGGACCATCGAGCGTGGTGGCGGCGATGATGTCGTCGGTGCGGCCGGGTAGCACCGGCTCGATCAGTGAGCGGGCCTTCGCCGCGAGTTCATCGTCGCTGAGCGGCCTGGCGAGGCTTCCGCGTGCGTGTGCCACGTGCTCGGTTTCCGTCGCGCCGTCGGCGAAGCGGATCTCCACCGAGGCCTCGTCGCGGGCAAGGTCCTGGCGCGGAGCGAACCGGATCAGGCTGCGCAGCCGGCGAATGTCCTCGGCGCGGACCCTCGCGTCGCTGAACTGCCGTAGTGTCAGCTCGCCGTCCAGCAGTCCAGCGGTTATGGTGTGCGCGGCGCTGAACCGAGCCTGCAGCCCGTCGGCTGGCTGTAGCCGGCCCATCAGTTCCACGACCAGCGGATGGCAGTGCGCAACGATCTCGGTAACGTCGCCCGCCCCGCGCAACCGCGGAGACAGAGCGATCGCGGCGTCGATCAGCGGGTGGCTGACGATGCCGCACGGATAGGGTTTGAACGTGTTCTTCTCGAGTTCCCACTCGGTGCCGAGGCCGATGAGCAGCCGGTCGGCGTGAGCTTGCGGGGTGAACGCCGCGAAGTAGCCGCCAGGCCGCTCCAGGATCTGCTCAGGTCCAGGGAAGCCCCGCTCGGCGAGCAACGCGGCGAACAGGCCATTGGCCGCCGCCTGACCAGGATGGAAGGGTTTGGTCATCGACCCGAGCGCTTCGCGATGCCCGAGGGTCTCAGTGGCCGCGATGCCGAACGCCGCGCGCATGCCAGCCTCGTCCAGCCCGAGCACGATCGCCGCCGCGACCGCCGCGCCCAGCACTCCGCTCGTCCCGGTGATGTGCCAGCCCGCGTCGTAGTGGCCGGGGCTGATCGCGTTGCCGACTCGGAGTTGTGCCTCGCAGCCAACCGCGAACGCCCGCAGGACGGTCTCCCCGTCCATCCGGTTCGCGATGCCGAGCGGCAGGACCGCCGCCATGGTGGCCGCCCCGGGATGGATGACCGTCTCCAGGTGGGTGTCGTCGAAGTCGTCGACGTGCGCGGCGATCCCGCTGGCCAGCGCGGCGCCGGTGAGATCAAGCCATTCGGTACGACCAGGTACCGGCGCGACCGGTTTCCCGCCGTGGGCGATCGCGTAGCCGACGGCGATGTCCACCGCTTCGGTCCGGCTCGCGCCGATCGCGGTGGCGACGACGTTCAGCAGCGTGCGATGCGCCGCGGTCCGGACGGGGTGCGACAGCGGCTTGGTGGCCAGTTCGGTAAGCGTGGCACAGAAGTCGGAAGTGAGGGACATGCCTGGAACGTACGATCATGTCACGTCGCGAACCAGACAGGCCGGCTGTCGCGATCGTTACGTCCGGCGCAACGATTCATCGCTGGCCACGTGCAACTGGGCCACCTCACGCAGCATGTTCAGCTGTGCCTCGCGGCCAGGCTGCCGCCGGTACGCCAGGCAGATCGTGCGGCGCGTCGGCACCGATTCGATCAGCGGAATCAGCTCGATGCCGGGATGCCCGTAATCGCCCATCCTGGCAGGCAGGATCGCCACGCCGATGCCGGCCGCGACCGCACCCGCCACGCTGAACAGATCGTCGGCGTCAAGCACCACGCGCGGGGTGAAGCCCGCCCGCGCACAGGCCAGCATCATGTGGCCGCGGCTGCTGGACCCTTCGCTCATCGCCACGAACCGGCGGTCGCTCACCCGGGCCAGCTCGACGGCCCCGGCGCCCGCCAGCGGGTCGTCGGCCGGTACGGCCAGCAGCATGTCTTCCTCGAACAACGGCACCACGCGCACGTCAGGCTCGACCGGAGAGATCGAGGTGAACGCCGCGTCGACATCGCCGGATAGCAGCGACGCGATGATCGCCGTCGCGGCGTCCTGGCGCAGCTTCAGCCGGGTGCCGGCTGACCGGTCGAGGAACGCCGCGACGATCCGCGGCACCACAGCCACCCCGAGGGAGAAGGTATGCCCGATCCGCAATGGCACCAAGTCGACTCCCGCGGCGGCGAGTACCTCGTCCACCGCGTCGGCGCGTGCCCGCACCAGCCGGGCGGCCTGCCGGGCCAGTACCCAGCCAGGCTGCCGCAGCCGTAGCCGCCTGCCGTCCCGCTCGACAAGCACGACACCCAGCTTGTCCTCGAGGGCCCGGATCGAGCGCTGGATGCTCGGCGCGCTCATGCCTAGCTGCCGGGCCGCCTGACCGAGGTGTTCGGTCGAGGAGAAGGTCAGCAGCACTTCCAGATCGTGGAAGGTGACCTGCCGCGCCTTGTCCATGGTCTCAGTCCGCGAAGCTGGCGAAGTAGGCGGCGGCCATGTCGTCGCGGCCGTGGCCGTGGGCCGCCGCGCGGCGGAACCGCTCGGCGGCCGCCTTCGCCACGTCCATCCGCGCGCCCGCGGCCTGGCCCGCCTCCGCGATGAGCCGCGCGTCCTTGGCAGCCATCTCGAGCGGGAAGTTGGCCTCGTAATCGTCTCCGAGGATGGCCGTGGCCTTGAGCTGCGCCCATGGTGCGTCGGTCGGGCCACCGGCGATCGCGTCGAGGAACCGGCGCGGATCGATGCCTAGGCGCTGGGCGAACGCGATCGTCTCGCCGATCGACACGGTAAGGGCCAGCACCCAGGAATTCGCCACCAGCTTGAGTTTCGACGCGTCGCCCACGCTAGGAAACCAGATGGTCTTGCTCCCGATCGCGTCGTAGACCGGCTGCACCCGGGCCCGTACGACATCGCGGTCCGGGCCGTGAGGGCCGGCGGCGTAGACGAGGAGCTGGCCCGATTCGGCGGGCTGCCTGCTGCCCTGCACCGGCGAGTCGATGAATGTCAGCCCGTGCTCGCTGGCGAACCGAATGAGCGGCTCGAGCCCCTCGGGCCCGACCGTGCTGGCTTGTGCCCAGATCTGGCCAGGACGCAGGCCCGCCGCCGCCGCGGATATGCTCTCGACGACGGTCGTCGCGTCACCGAGCATGGTCACGATGACGTCGGCGTCCTTGACGGCTTCGGCCGGCGTGGCCACGACCACCGCGCCGTCGGCCGCCAGCGGCTCGGCCTTGGCCAGGGTCCGGTTCCAGACCCGTAGCGGAAGGCCGGCGAGCGCGATGTTCCGCGCCATGCCGGTGCCCATGATCCCGGTGCCGAGCAGCGCTACCGTGGGTGTTCGATCGTGTTCCGTCATGTCTTCAG
Organism: Streptosporangiaceae bacterium; assembly: GCA_050012355.1. Taxonomy (GTDB): domain Bacteria; phylum Actinomycetota; class Actinomycetes; order Streptosporangiales; family Streptosporangiaceae; genus JBEKHI01. The sequence goes on from JBEKHI010000125.1 coordinate 16,593, forward strand.
TATTGCGCGCGATACTGGAAGGGATGCGTACCTGGTGGTTGGGCCTGAGTCGCCGGCGACGGCTGCTCGCGATCGTCTGTGCCGGCGTCATCGTGGCGGGCGGCGCGGTCGGCGCGATCGCGTCCACGATGACCGGCCAGGCACAGGCCATGCCCGACTCGGCCCGCCCCGGAGCCGTGCTGCTCGTCCCGGGCTACGGGGGATCCACCGGCTCGCTGGACGTGCTCGCGGCACGAATAAGAAAAACCGGGCGAGTAGCGACCGTCGTTATGCTCAATGGAAACGGCACCGGTGATCTGCGGACGCAGGCGGGCGTGCTGGAGGGGTACGTCGAGGGTGCCATCCGGGCGGGCAGCGGGCCGGTAACGGTCATCGGGTACTCGGCCGGCGGCGTGGTGGCCTGGCTGTGGGACGTGCGTTACGACGGCGCGGCGCGGGCCGCGCGGATCATCACGCTCGGGTCGCCGCTGCACGGCACGAACCTGGCGGCGCTCGGGGACACGTTCGTGCCGGGGGAGTGCCCGGTAGCGTGCGAGCAGCTGGTGCCGGGCAGCTCACTGCTCTCCTCGCTGGCGGACTCGCCGGCCAGCGACCGCCCGCCGTGGCTGTCGCTGTGGACCACCGACGACCAGACCGTGCAGCCGCCCACGTCGGCGCGACTGGCGGGGGCGGTCAACGTGCCGCTGCAGTCCATCTGCCCAGGCCTGATGGTCAGCCACAGCCAGCTCCCCGACGACCCGCTAGTCGACGGCATCATCCTGCGCGTGCTGTCCACCGGGCGGCTCGCCGTGCCCGCGCCGCAGGACTGCGCCGCGCTCAAGGCGCTGGGCGGGTTACCTGGTGATGTCCTTGGTGGCGAAGTTAGCCCAGGCGGCACCCAGGAACACCACCACGTACACCGCCTGGATGCCGAAGCCTCTCTCGATGTTCCGCCAGAACACCGGGTCCCGGAAGAAATCGATCCACGCCAGCCAGTAGCGGGTCGGCAGGTAGGGCTGCACCACCGTCGCCGCGTTCAGCGTCACCAGTACCTCACTGGCGACCAGCGTGGCGAGCGCGCCCATCGCCGCGCCGAGGGCGGAGTCGGTGACCGTGGACAGGAAGATCGCGATGGCCGCCACCCCGAGCATCGACACCGTGATGAACGAGACCGCGCCGAGCACCCGCTCGGCGAGCTGCAGCGTCGTCAGCGGCGTGCCGGACAGCGACGTGATCGAGCCGCCCGAGGACAAGCCCGCGGTGGGGGCGCCGCCGGAGCCGGTGCCGATCGAACCGGAGAGGCCGGATATCGGCGACCCGACCGCCGCGGCGCGGGACGGCCCGAGGATCAGCACGCCCGTCGCGTACGAGGTGACCGTCACCGCGATCACCGCGAACAGCACGTACATCGTCACCGAGATCAGCTTGGCCATCAGCAGCCTGGTCCGGCCGACCGGCCGGGCCAGCAGGTACCGCAGCGTCCCCGTCGATGCCTCGCCGGCGATTGAGTCCCCGGCGACCACGGCGACCGACACCGGCAGGAAGACCGGCAGCACCAGCGCCAGCGCCGCCGCCGGGTACAACGACCCGTCGGACAGCACCGCCGACAGGAACGCGCTGCCCTGACCGGGCGGCGGCGCCAGGTGGGTCACCGCGATGAAGATCGCCACCATCAGCGGCAGCGCGCAGATCAGCCCGATGGTGAGCCACGTCCTGGCTCGCCGCAGCGTCTTGAGTAGTTCGACCGCGATCATGCGACCACGTCCGATCCCGCGCCGGTGACCGACAAGACCAGGTCTTCGAGCGACCGGTGTTCGGGAGTCAGGGAGGCGACCCGGATGCCCTCGCGGACCAGCGACTCGTTGAGCACCGCCGCGTCGTCATGCCGCACGACCAGCAGCGAGCCGTCGCGGTGCTCCACCCGGCCGTCGAGGATGGCCACCGCCTTGTCCTGGTCGGGGGTGTCGAGCAGCACGCGGCCGGTCGGCTGCTGCAACTGCGCCAGCGATCCGGAAAGCACCAGGCGGCCGCGGTCCAGCACGCCGATGTGGGTGCACATCGCGGAGACCTCGGCGAGCTGATGGCTAGACACGAAGATGGTCACCCCTGCCTCGTTGAGCTCAAGCAGCAGCGACCGGATGTCGCGGATGCCGCGCGGGTCGAGGCCGTTGCCCGGCTCGTCGAGGATCAGCAGCCGGGGCGGCCTGACCAGCGCGCCGGCCAGGCCGAGCCGCTGGCGCATGCCGAGCGAGTACGCCTTCACCGGCCGTTTGTCGATACCGCCGAGCCCGACTCGCTCCAGTGCCTCATCCACGCGCTTGTTACGGGTCCGGCGCCCGCTTGAGGGCCCGGCCGCGTCGAGCAGCCGCAGATTGGCGCGCCCCGACATCTGCGGATAGGCGGCGGGTTCCTCGATCAGTGCGCCGATGTCCGGCAGCGCGCGCCCGACGTGCCGTGGCACGCGGTGGCCGAGCAGGGTGATCTCGCCCGCTGTCGCGTACACCAGGCCGAGCATCATCCGCACCAGGGTGGTCTTGCCGGAGCCGTTCGGTCCGAGCAGGCCGAACCGCTGCCCCTCCTCGACCGTCAGCGATAGGTCGTTGACTGCG
>JBEKHI010000126.1:0-19149 GCA_050012355.1 Streptosporangiaceae bacterium
TCACGACGGGTTCACGCTCGAGGCGGCTGAGTCAGTACTCGGGAACGCGGTGGATACGGTCCGCGGCCTTGTTGACCAGTCGCTGCTGAGCGTCAAGGAGACCCCCGCCGGGCTGCGCTACCGGATGCTGGAAACGGTACGTGAGTTCGGCCGGATGCAACTGGTGCAGGCTGATGAGGCCTCCGCCGCCCAGGCCGCGCTGCGCCGCTGGGCTTCGGTCTATGTCCGCGCTCACGGGGATCGGCTGGCGAGCACCAGCCAGTTCGAGGCAATCGACGCGCTAAGCGCCGAGGAGATCAACCTGGCCGACGAACTGCGCGGGGCGATCGCTGATGATGATCTTCCGTCTCTCGTTCAGCTACTCGCCGTGCTCGGGCTGTTCTGGACGATGCGAGGTGAGCACGTCCGGCTTCTGGTCCTAGCGCAGGCGGTCGCTGACGCGGTTAGCGGCTGGCAGCCGCCGCCGGAGCTGGCGGATACCGCCCTGGCCGCGGTGGGGATCACGCTGAGCAACTCGGTAATGACTGGTAGCCAGACCACTGGTCGGCTCCTGGACCTGCTACGCGGGCTGGGCCCCGATACCGGTGGCAACGTGTACCTCTCTGGCCTGATCAAGGTGATGCTGGCCTTCGATCCGGTCGACGATGAGGCGTTCCTCCCCGGGCTTGAGCAGCTTGCTGACGACCCCGATCGCCACGTGGCGGCTGCGGCCAGCCAGTGGCTCAGCCACACGCGTGAGAACGCTGGCGATCCAGTCGGCTCGCTGCAGGCCGCCCGGCGCGCGCTGGCGCTCGCCCGCGACGAGGATGGTCCGTGGGCTCGCGCGATGCCGCAGACCGTGCTGGCACAACTGGCCATGAACATGGGCGACCGCGCCGCGGCGATCGAGTACGCCCAGGCCGCCATCCTGGTCATGCAGCGGCTCGGTGCCAGTGACGACGAGATCGAGCTTCGCACGCTGCTCGTGCACTGCGCGATCGCCGATGGACGGCTCGCGGACGCGGAAGCCGAGTTGGAGCGGATCGACCGTATCGGCGAGAGTGCGACGGTGTTCGGCGTGCCCGCTTTCCAGCAGCTCTGCCATGCCGAACTGGCGCTGGCTTCCGGCGACCTGAGTGCTGGACTACGTGCTTACCGCGATTACGTGGCCCGGATGCGAGAGCAGGAGTTCCCCGGAATCGCCAGGACGGGGACCGAACCGTGGGTCGTGGCCGCGGACGCGATAGCGCTGACCGCGCACGCGTACTACGCGAAGGGCGACGATGAGGCACATGGCCGAACGCTGTTCCACGATTGCCGGGAACGTGTACTCACGGTGTTCAGCTCCGCGAACACGCGCCTTGATTACCCGATCACCGGGCAGCTGTTGTTCGCCCTCGGAGCATGGAGCCTGCTGCGCAGGGCTGCGCCGGCCGATGATGCGGTGCGGCTGCTCGTACTCGCCGAGCGATTCGCCTACGCCCGTTTGAGCCCCACGGTGCAGTGGGAACGGATTGAGCCCCCGGCCGAGGAAGCGGCACCGGGCCGGATCGCCGGGCTGCGAGCCGAGTACGCCGATCGCCGCCTGCCGGATCTGGTAGCAGAGGCCCGGCAGGCGGTGGAGCGGCTGCTCTCTTTACAGATGCCGTCGGTAGCTCCGCATTGAAAGCGGCGCGAAAATCGCGATCACCACTAGGCAGCAGAGCACCGTCCAGCCGACCTCGCTGGTGATCATGGCGTTGTTGGCCAGGTCGCGGGTAGCGGACACCAGATGTGAGACCGGATTGACCTTAACGAATGCCTGCAGCCATCCCGGCAGCGTCTTAACCGGCACGAAGGCGTTGGACAGGAAGGTCAGCGGGAACAGGACAAGCATCGACAAGCCCTGCACCATGCGGGCGTTCTTGGCGATCGTCCCGAACCAGGTGAAGATCCAGGCGAGCGACCAGCCGGTGAAGATCGCCAGGGCGATCGCGCCAAGCACGCCGAGCACGCCACCACCGGGACGGTAACCGATGATCACTCCCATGACGAACGTCAGGCCGGCGGCGATCAGGTAGCGCACCAAGTCCGCGACGATCGGACCGGCCAGCGGGGAGATACGGGCGATCGGCAGCGCCTTGAAACGGTCGAAGACCCCCTTTTCCATGTCCTCGCGAAGCTGCACGCCAGTGGCCATGCATGTCGTCAGGACGGTCTGGGCGACGATGCCGGGGATCAGCAGCGGCAGATAGCTCTTGACGTTGCCGGAGATCGCGCCGCCGAAGATGTAGGCGAACATCGCGGTGAACAGCAGCGGCTGGATCGTGACGTCGAACAGCTGTTCCGGGTTGCGCTGCATCTTCTTCAGCGCGCGCCAGGCCATGACGAGCGTCTGGCTGATGGTCTCGGCGACGCTGGTGCGCGGGCGCGTGCGGGCCACCGCGTCGGCGGCGTTGATAACCCCCGGGGTGCGCGGCGGGTCTGCGATGACGGTGGTCACTGGACCTCCTGGAGAGTTTTGGCGGGCTGGTTTTTCGGGTCGGTGCCGTGGCCGGTGATCGTGAGGAAAACCTCATCGAGGGTCGGCTTGGCCACGCTGACCGAGACGATCGACACTCCGGCCTGGCGGAAGCCGACGAGCACGTCGCCGGCCTGGTCGGCGGTGTCGAGTGGTACGTTCATCCGGCCCGACTCAGGGGTCAGGATCGGCTCGGCGCCCGCGACCTGCCGGACGATCTGCATGGCGAGGTCCTGATCGGTGCCAGGGGCTAGCTGAAGCTGCAAGGTCGAGTTGCCGACCGAGGTCTTCAGCTCGTCGGGGGTGCCCTCGGCGACCTTGCGACCGTGGTCGATCACCGCGATCCGGTCCGCGAGCTGGTCCGCTTCGTCGAGATACTGGGTCGTGAGCAGGACCGTGCAGCCGTCGGCGACCAGGCCGCGGATGGTGTCCCACATCTGCCCGCGGGTGCGCGGGTCCAGGCCAGTGGTCGGCTCGTCAAGGAAGATCAGCGGCGGCCTGGTGATCAGGCTGGCCGCCAGATCCAAGCGCCGTCGCATTCCGCCGGAAAACTGCGAAATCGGCTTCTTCGCGGCGTCTTCCAGGCCGAATTGGCTCAGCAGCCGCTTGGTAGCGGCGCGGGCGTCGGCGGAACGCAGTCCCTGCAGCCGGCCGAACAGCCACAGGTTCTCGGTGGCTGTCAGATCCTCGTCAACCGAAGCGTCCTGACCGGTGATCCCGAGCAACTGGCGGATGCGGTGCGGCTCGCTGGCGACGTCCACGCCAAATATCCGGGCCTGCCCGGAGTCGATCGGCAGCAGCGTGGAGAGCATCTTCAGCGCCGTCGTTTTGCCGGCCCCGTTCGGGCCAAGAACACCGAAGATCTCACCCTGGCGTACGTCAAGGTCGATTCGGTCGACCGCGCGGTGCTGGCCGAAGTTCTTGACCAGTCCGGTGGCTTGGATAGCTGGTGTAACTGTCATCTCATCGTCTCCCCTTATACGTCGTTGCGGGCACGATTAGGACAGTAAGCGCCACCGGCTTCACGGCGGCTACACGCCGGTATCACCGGTTTCACCGGGGGTTCTGCGGCAGGTCTCATCGGGTCTCACGGCGGGCTCCACAGCCTCCCGGCGGCCTCTCGGCCTCTCGGGGCCGCTGCCGGTGCCTGGCGACCCCATCGATGACCCATCGCAGGCGTCCTAGCGCCATCGATGGCCCATCGCTGGCGCTGAGGGCAGCGTTCCGCGACAGAGTCAGCGTCCGGCGGGTCGCCGCGTCCGCCCAGCGGGTCGCCATGCCCGGCCACTTTGATGTGATATCGCCCGGTCTGGTCGGCCGGCACTATCGCCTTTGAGTTCGAGTGATCCTGGTGAATGCTGCACCAGCCAGCAAAGAGTGCGGGTAATGCAGCACTAACCATGATCACCGGGTGCGGCGGCGGGGCGAGATGGGATGAATGTCCGGTTCGCGAATCCGCTCCGCGAACCTCGTTGCTTCGGAACGTTCGCCTGGTGCCAAAATATGGAAGGGTGAACACTACTCAGTTGGAGAAGGTTAAGTCCGGCCGTGGTTTCTTCGCGGCACTCGACCAGAGCGGCGGCAGCACGCCCAACGCGCTCGAGGAATATGGCATCGGGCGGGACCGGTACAGCTCCGATGCCGAGATGTTCGACCTGGTTCACGCCATGCGGACCCGCGTGATCACTAATCCGGCGTTCGACGGCTCGCGTGTCCTGGCGGCGATCCTGTTCGAGCAGACCATGGAACGGGATATCGCGGGCGTTCCCTCGGCGCGGTACCTCTGGGAGACCAAGAACGTGGTGCCGTTCCTGAAGGTCGACCTCGGGCTCGCGGCCGAGCAGGACAGCGTGCAGCTCATGAAGCCCATCGACACCCTCGATGACCTGATCGATCGCGCGCTCCACCACAAGATCTTCGGCACCAAGATGCGGTCGGTGATCAAGGACGCCGACGAGACAGGGATCTCGGCGATCGTTGACCAGCAGTTCGAGTACGCGACGCGGATCGCGGCGGCGGGCCTGGTGCCGATCATGGAGCCCGAGGTCGGTATCTCCAGCCCGCACAAGGAGCAGGCTGAGCAGTTGCTGCACGACTCCGTGGCCAAGCACCTCGAGGCACTGCCCGAGGACACGCTCGTGATGCTGAAGATCACCATCCCGACCAGGCCTGGCCTGTACTCGGACCTGATGTCCGACCCGCGCATGCTCCGCGTCGTCGCGCTGTCCGGCGGCTACAGCCGCGACGAGGCCTGCGCGCTGATCGCCAAGGACCCCAACCTCATCGCCAGCTTCTCGCGCGCGCTACTGGAGGGGCTCACCGAAGGCCAGACCGACGAGGAGTTCAGCGCACAGCTGGAAGCCTCGATCGAGCAGATCTACCAGGCCTCGGTCAACAAGCAGCCCTGACCCGCGGCCAGGAAGGGCCTCGATGTGACATCGACGCCCCGGTAGTTTCTGACAGTGGGCACCGAGATTCAGAAGCTGACGGTCCGGCTCAGACGCAGGTTCGGGGATGACGTCATGTCTTGGTGCGCCGGGCTCCCGGCGTTTGCCGCCGCCATGGCCGATCGCTGGGAACTGCTGCTCGGCGACCCTTTCGCCACGGGGAACAGTTCCGCGGCGTTCCGCTGCGCTCGGGCTGACGGCACGCCTGCCGTGCTGAAGCTCAGCCCCGACCTGCCGGTCGTGGCCGAGCAGGTGGAGACGCTGAGGCTGTTCGAGCCTGGCGGGAGAGTTCCCGCGGTGCTGGAAGCGGACGTCGAAGCGGGAGCGGTCCTGCTGGAACTGATCGAGCCGGGAACTGAGGCCAGGGACCTCCTGGTGCCGCCCAGCGCGACGGAGTGGGCCGACCTGATGCGTAACCTGCATGTGGCCACGGTGCCACCCGGTTACCCACGTGATCTGCAGGCCCAATGCGACGGGTTCTTCGACCGGATCGGGCGCCGGGTCTCAGATCCGGAGGTCGGGCGCTGGGTGAGTGCCGCCGATGTCGAACGTGGCGCCGAGCGCTGCCGGGCGCTGGTGGCCACCGCGCCGGAGCGGGTGCTGCTCCACGGTGACCTGCACCTAGCCAACGTGCTCGACGGCGGCGCTTCGCGCGGCCTGGTGGCGATCGACCCACGAGCCTGCGTCGGAGATCCGTGCTTCGACGCCGTGGACTATCTGCTCGATGGTGCCGGACGCGACGGAGTCGAGACCAGGTGCGCGGCGCTCGCCGCCGCGTCCGGGCTCGACGAGGAAAGGCTCCTCGAGTGGTGCCGTGGCATCGCCGCCGTGGTGGCGATCGGTTACCTGAGGCGGCCAGGTACGGAACCGGCCGTAGCGGAAATGCTGGCGCTCGCGGGATTACCAAAGATCAGGGAACGAAAACGACGCGTCGGCCACTGTCCGGCTCGGACCAGGTCTTTTCTACATCGGCCAGCGGCACGGCCGCGACATCGATGGAGATCTGGCCTTGGATTGCCTGCTGGAGCAGTTCGTCGAAGGCGGTGACGGCGTCGGTGAGGGTGGCTGGTCCGTCAGCGCCGCTGCCGACGATTTGGACGGGCGCGGCGCGCAGGGTCATGGCGGGCAGTGCGGCCTTGGCTCCAGCGCTCATGCCGACCTGCAGGTAGCGGACGCGGTCGGCTCGCTGACCGAGGTGGATCAGCGCGTCGAAGACCGCTTCGGTCGGTGCGCCCCACAGGTAGTCGATGATGAGGTCGTACGGTCCGGCCGCCGCGATCGCGGCGGCTAGTTCGTCATGACCGCGATCGACCCGGATCACCGACTGCGCCCCGCGCGTCAGCAGTTCGTCCAGCACTCGCTGGTTGCGCCCGGCGGCGGTCACTCGCGCCCCCTTGGCCGCGGCCAGTTGCGCGGCGATCCGGCCTGAGGTGCCGGTTGCGCCCATGATCAGCACGGACTGACCGGGCTCGGTCCGGCCCTCCCAGCTGACGCTCTTCCAGGCGGCCATGCCGGGGTTGAGCAGTGCGGCGGCGGTTACGTCGTCGGCGTCGTCACGGACTGGCAGCCATGCTCCCTGGCGCGTCAGGACCCGTTGTGCCATGCCGCCGTACGGTCGCTGCGGGCCGAAAAAGCCCACCCGGGTGCCGTCGTCGAGTTCCCCGATCCCGTCTAGGCCGACAACCTGGGGAAACGAGTCTGGAGCGTAATGCACGCCCGCGGCCATCAGGCGATCGGACGGCTTCAGGGCGGCGGCCCGGACGGCGAGAACGGCCTCGCCATCGCCCGCCTCGGGTGCCGGGAACGGTTCGTACCTCGGTAGCTGGCCGATGCCGTGTAGCACCGCCGCGTGGATGTCCATCCAGGTTCCTTCCAAATATTCCGTTCATTTTGAACGGAATGCTAGCAGGAGTTCCGTGCATAATGAACGGATGGCGGACGGCGACTACTACGACGTCTGGCTGGACATGCTGGAACGGCAGTCCCCTGCCAGATTCGTCGAGCTGATCCTGGACCGGGCTGGCGTCTCCCTCAGCGCGGAACTGTGCCGCTACCTGGTGATCATTGACCTGCGTGGGCCCATCGGGGTCGTGGAACTGGCCGAGCTGGTCGAGAGCAATCACCCGAAGGCCAGCCGCACCCTCGCCCAGCTGGAAGAGCTGGGCCTGGTCAAGCGGGCCGAGGCCCCGCATGACCGGCGGATCAAGACCACAACCCTCACCCGTGAAGGTCGGCAGGTCGTAGCGGCCATCAACCAGGGACGGCGCCGCGTCCTCGCCGAGGCGTTCGCCGACTGGGACGAGCGCGACCAGGCCGAACTGGCCCGGCTCACCGCCCGGTTCGCGGACGCGATTTTCAAGCTCACCGATGTTATGTGACTCGGCGTTATGGTCAATGGGTAATCGATAGTTACGGTGCGTTACCATGCGTGAATGGGGTGGAGGAACGCGGGGTTCACGGCTGTCGCTCTAGTGGCGGCGTCATTGCTGGCCGGGGCGAGCGTGGCGCTCGCTCGGACAACGTCGGCGGCGCCGCCCGGGTGCTCGGCCGGGACGACCGCCGCGACGGTGAGCGGCCCGGTATGCGGCGTGACCGCCGACGGCCAGACGTCCTACCTAGACATCCCCTACGCCGCACCGCCGATCGCCAGCCTGCGCTGGCAGCCGCCGCAGCCCGCTGTGCCGTGGACGACCACTTATCAGGCCACCGAGCTTGGTCCGCAATTGTCAGCCGCTCAGGCGTTCAGTCTCGGCCGGGTCAACAAGGTCCCGCTGATGATCGGCGTCGGCCGGGACGAATTCAACGGCGGAATCTACACTCCCGCCGTCGTCGCGGACAGCGCCGCCCAGTACCAGCGGCTGGCGCGACAGCAGTTCGGGGCGCTGGCGCCGTCCGTGATGCGGCTGTATCCGGTCCAGCGGTACCCGTCTCCCTCGCCGTTCATCGCGTACCGCACGATCATGGCCGATGCGTTCAGCGTCTGCCCGGCGCTGGTCAGCGATGCGCAGCTGTCCAGAATGATCCCCGTCTACGCCTACGAGGACGACGACTCCGATTCCCCGGCTGACGGCGCGACGCAACCATTCGGAGCTTACCACAGCGCGATCAACCGCCTCGTCCACGCCGATCCGGCGTCGTTGGACGCCGACCAGGCCACGCTGCAGAGCCAGGTGCTTGCCCAGTGGACCGGGTTCGCCCGTGACGGCCTGCCGACGGTGAACGGTGCGCCGCTGTGGACGACCTACCCGGCGGTGATGTCGCTCGTGTCGGCCGGGGACAGCGCACTGGTCCCGGCCAGCACGCTGATGGCGCAGCACAACTGCGGCTTCTGGGACTCGCGGCAGCGCACCTTTCCTGGTTGATGTGACACCAACCAGGTTCTTTGGTGGGTAGTGCAGCACTGACCAGAATCGCCGCGCGCCGGGCTTACACACTGAACCGGCACTCGCCATCGACGTAGGTCGCCAGTACCTGGATATCCCCGATGCCGGCGGGGGAGACGGCGGTCGGATCGTCGGACAGCACCACGAGGTCGGCCAGCATGCCCGGCGCGATGGTGCCGCGGGCCTGCTCAAGATGACTCGCGTACGCCGAGCCGTACGTGTAAGCGCGGAGCGCCTCCGAGGCGGTGATCGCCTCGCCCGCGTTGAACGGCGCGCCGGACGCCGTCCGCCGGTTCACCATGTCGTGCACGCCGAGCAGCGGCGCGCCATTCGACACCGGCCGGTCTGAGCTGCCTGGCAGGACCATGCCCGCGTCCAGCAGCGACCGCTGCCGGTACAGCCACTCGCCCCGCGATGGCCCGACCGCTGCCAGCATCCCGTCGCCGATCTCGCTGGCGAACCGCCCTTGCGGCACCGCCACCACGCCGAGTGAAGCAGCCCGCGCGACCTGGTCCGGCCGGGAAACCCCGAAATGCTCGATGCGGTGCCGGACGGCTGGACGGGGGAACCGCGACGACGCCGCGGCGTAGGCGTCGAGAGCCAGGTCGATGGCGCGGTCACCGATCGCGTGCGACGCGACCTGCCACCCGGACCGGTGCGCGGCGACGATCCTGTCGGTCAGCTCGGCAGCGTCGCCCTGAAAGTATCCCTGGTTCCCGGGCATGCCGGCGTAGTCAAACGACATCGCGGCGGTCCGCCCGATCAGCGAGCCATCGGTGAACAGCTTCATCGCGCCGACCCGGAGCCAGTCGTCGCCAAACCCGGTGCGAATCCCCAGGTCGAGCCCCAGCGGCAGATCGTCGGATGGGTGTGCGCCCACCGGGTGCAGCACGTCGCTTGCCACCATCAGTTCCACCCGGACGGGCAACCGGCCCGCGTCGCGCGCGGCCTGGTAGGCGGCGAGTTCGACGGGCGTGTGGCCGATCCAGCCGCCGCCGATGCCGGCCTCGGTGACGCTGGTGATGCCCTCACTGAGGTAGCGGGCACCGGCCCGGTCGATGGCATCGGTGAGGAAGGCGAGCGGGTAGGGCCGCAGCAGCGTGTCGGTCAGTTCCTGCGCTCGCTCCTGCAGCAGTCCGGTCGGGCGGCCGTCCGCGTCGGTCACCACCGTCCCCCCGGAGACGTCGACCGGCCTGTCCGCGATGTTGAGGTCGGCCAGCACGGCGCCGCTGACCACGCACATGTGCCCGGAGACATGGCGCAGCATCACCCGCCGCCCGGGCGCGGCCGACTCCAGCCCGTCCCGGTCGGGGTGCTGGCCGCCGAGTCTGTTCTGGTCGTAGCCGGAGCCGACGACCCAGTCATCCTCGGAGGTCTCGCGCGCCCGACGCGCGATCGCCGCGTACAGCTCGTCCAGGCTGGTCACCGCGGTCGGCGAGAGGTCGACCTCCGTCAGCGACATGCCGAACCAGGCCATGTGATTGTGCGCGTCGTGGAAGCCGGGCAGCAGCGTCCGGCCATGCAGGTCGACGACCTCGCTGGCGGGCCCATCCGCGTCCAGCGCCACGATCCGCCCGCCCGCCACCGCGACCGACTGCGCGCGCGGCCGCGCCGGGTCCATGGTCAGCACGTTCGCGTTGACGATAAGCAGGTCAATCACGGCGGTCCTCCAGTGCGGCGAAGGCGTCCCGGTACCAGTCGCTCCACGGCACCGGCTGGCCCTTTTCGTCGATCTTCACGATCACCCGGTGCCCGCGGGCGATCACCCGCTCGTCGGCCGGGTCGACGCACCGGAAGCCGTAGCGGGCGCTGGTGCGTCCCAGGCGATCGGCGGTCAGCTCGACCCGGAGCGGGCCCGGCGACTGAAACGGCGCGAGGAACTCCACGTGCAGCTCGCGTACCGCGTAACGCAGATCTGGATCCCGGTCATCCTGCCTGGTCCAGCCCTTGCCGAGCTGCTCGAACAGCGCCGACTGAGCCCGCTCGACATGGACCGAGACCCGCGAGTTGTGCAGGTTGCCGTTGAGGTCGAGCTCGTCGAAGAACACCGGGCTCAGCCAGCTGAAGCTCATGCCCCGCTCCACTGGTCACTCCACTGGCCGCTGACAGCGTCAAACACCGGGCCGAGAACCGAGCCGAGCCGGGCCTTGGCCACCCGCTGCGAGTCGGTCTGGGGCAGGTCACGCGCTGGCTGCCAGTACCGAGGCACCTTGAAGGCCGCCAGCCGCTCGCGGCAGAACTCCGCCAGCGCGGGCGGCCCTGGGTCGCTGCCGGCCACGTAGTAGGCCTTGACCTCCTCGCCGCGGATCTCGTCGGGGACCGCGGTCACCGCCACCAGCCGGATGTCCGGGTGGGTCAGCAGCACTTCCTCGACCTCGCGGGCGGCGACATTCTCCCCGCTGCGCCGGATCATGTCCTTGATCCGCCCGGTGTGATAGACGCGGCCGGAACTGTCCATCCGGCCCAGGTCGCCGGTGTGGAACCAGCCGTCGTGCATCGCCCGCGCGGTCGCCTCGGGGTCGTCGAGATACCCGTCCATCATCCCGGGCCCGGCCAGCGTGATCTCGCCCTGTTCCCCGGCCGCCGCCGGACGATCGGCAGCGTCCACGATCTGGACCCGCCGGTAGCTGACCGGGCCGCCGAGGCAGCCGGTACCGACCAGTTCGTCGTGGTCGGCCTCGGTGACCCGCAGGTCGGCGCCGGTCTCGGTCATGCCGAACGCCTCGTACCACGGCACCCCCCAGCGCTGTTCCAGCTCGCGGTGCAACGCGGGCGGGATGGCCGAGCACTGCACCGCCCGCACGCGATGTTCGCGGTCAGCCGGATCGGCGGGCATCCGGAGCAGCAACGCGGGCATCGCCCCTAGGCAGTAGAAGTAGGTGACGTTGTGCTGACGAACTTTTGACCAAAACGACGATGGGTGAAATCCATCCAGCACCACGACCTCCGCTCCGGAGACCAGCCCGGCGGCCACGTTCCACTGCGGATCGATGTAGTTAAACGGCTGGGCGGTAAGCATCACGTCGTTATGGGTCAAAAATGGAAACTCGGTCACCAGGCCGGCAGCTAGTTGGGTCCAGTATTTGTGAGACAGCACGCAGCCTTTGGGTCGTCCGGTGGTGCCCGAGGTGAACTGGATGTTCGCGGTGCCGACCGGGTCCGGGCTGGTCAGGTCCGGCGGCGCGGTCCTTCCCGCGAGGTCGGCGACCGGGATCGCGCGCCGCAGCGCGGGCAGGTCGTCGGGCAGCCGCTCGAGCAGCGGCCAGAACCGAGCGCTGGCCACGATCGCCGACGCGTTACAGGCTCGCAGCACGTGCTCGGCGTCGGCGGTCTGGTACCGGATGTTGAGCGGTACCATCGCCGCCCCGACCAGCGACAGCGCCAGCCAGGTCAGCGGGAACTCGGGCTCGTTGGCCAGCAGCACCGCGACCCGGTCGCCCGGCTGGACGCCGCGGTCGCGCAACGCCGCGGCGTATCCGCTGGTCAGCCGGGCCACGTCGGCGAAGGTGAACCGGTCGCCGGGGTCGAATGTCCAGGCGATCCGGTCCGGCCACCGGTGCGCGGCCGACCGCAGCGCGTCGGCGAGCGTGTCAGGAGTCATGGCCGGGTACCACGGTGAGCGCGGCGAAGTCGGTCTCGGTGGCCATCGCTTCCTCCAGCGCGCTGTCCACGCCCCGGTCCAGCGCCTGCTTGGCTAGTGCGAGCGAGAGGGCTGGCTGGTCCCGCAGCCGGGCCGCGATCTCACCGGCCGACTGCTCGTGCTGTCCGGCCGGAACGACCCGGTTGACCAGCCCCAGTTCCAGCGCGCGGGCCGCGCCGAACCGCTCACCGAGCAGCAGCAGTTCCTTGGCACGGACCGGGCCGACCAGCAGCGGCAGCAGCCGGGAGATGCCGCCGGTGACGCTCAGCCCGACCGATACCTCGGGGAACCCGAACTGCGCGTCTTCCGCCGCGACCACCAGGTCACAGCCGAGCGCGAACTCGGCGCCCGCCCCCAGCGCGTAGCCGTGCACGGCCGCGATGACCGGGCCGGGGAAGCGCCGGATCGCCCTGGTCACCTCCTGGATCTGATCGACCCGGATCCGGGTCTTGAGCACGGTTTCCGGCGGTAGCTGTTCCTTCAGGTCGTGCCCGGAGCAGAACGCCCGGCCGCGCCCGGCCAGCACGACCACCCGGGCCTCGTGCTGCCCGGCTCTGTCCAGTGCGGTGACCAGCTCATCGGTCAGTTCCGGCACGACAGCGTTGAGCCGGTGCGGGCGATTCAGGTAGATCCGCGCGACGGACTCTGCCAGCTCGAAATCGACGACGGTCACGTCAGATCCTTTCCGTCTCGGGGAAATCCCCAGGTTCCAGTTCCCAGCGGTACCGGTACACCGCCTCCACGATGGACCCGGCATCCGGAGCGACGCCGGACAACGGCGCGGTGATCAGGCGCATCGGGGACCAGCCGGCGCTGCGCCGCCCGATACTGGCCGCCGCGACGTCCGGCGTGCGGTAGCCGGTCACCGGCAGCAGGCTCGCCCCGTGCCGCTGGTAGAACCTGATCCGGCGGTGCCGGATCTCGACCTCGGCGGGGTCGCGACCCGGCTCGTCCGGGTCGTCGACGTCCAGCACCAGCAGCGTGTATCCCTCCTGGCGGAGCCGGGCGGTCAGCTGTTCCCAGAGCAGGCCGCCAAGGCCCTGGCCGCGCTGGGCGCTGTCGACCACGAAGTACCGCAGGTAGATCCAGCCGGTATCGCCGAGCGGCCGGAGCATGGCGAAGCCGGCGGGCTGGCCGTCGTCGGCCAGTGCCAGGGCAAGCTCGTCGTCCCGGCGCTCAGCCGTCACGGCCGCGAAGCCAGCCCGTTCGTGCGGCGGGAACCCCTCCTCGTAGATCCGCCTGAGCACGGCCAGCGCCGCCGGACTCAGGGTCTCGACGGGCTCAAGGCGATAGCCGACGGCGGTCATGGGCCGAGGCTATCGCGCAGCTGTCCGGGAGGCTGCTACCAGCCCGGTCGGTTGATCCTTGAGGCGAAATGGGAGGTTATGACACACTTTTGGCATGGGCTCCATGGCGCTCCGGCGCGTGGCTGTCGTCGGGCCGTTCAGCGGTCCGAGAGCCGCTTGGGGGGAACTGCTGAAAGAAGCAGTCTCGGGGTCGCCGACCGCCCGGGGGTCCGGTCTCAGCTGGGAATTCCTGGACGACCGGGGGGACGCGGAAACCGCCGCGAAGCTAGCGGGACGGATCGCGCGAGACGGAGGCTACCTGGCTGTACTCGGGCACTTCAACGGCTTCGGTGCGGCGGCCGCGATCCCGCTGTATCGCGGCAAGGTGCCGCTGCTGCTGCCGTTGTCCACCAAGCCGGGGCTGCTGCGCGGTGAGCGGTGGGTGCTGCGCTGGTCCCCTGACGACAACGCGCAGATGCGCGCGCTGTCCCAGGCGATCCTGGGGCGTGGCGTCCGGAGCATGATGATCCTCCGTGAGCAGAGCGCCTACGGGGAAGATCTCGCGCGGTGTTTCGCGGCGAACTTCGCCGGATCACGTCCAGCTTCATCGGCTCACGTCCCGGGCGCTCCGCTGCGGCTCGGCCCCGAGCCCGAGGCTATCCTGATCTGCGGCTCGCACCCGGTGTGCGCGAAGATCGCCACCGATGTCCGTGCCACCGGCTTCGCCGGCCTGCTCGCCTTCACCGATGACTGCGGGGTCGGAGAGTTTCCCGGGCTGATCCGGCCAGCGCCGGGCGAGGCAGTTGTCGCGAGGGTGAGCGACGGATCGGCGGGACTTGTGCGTGCCTCGGTGGAAGCCCTGACCGCCGGAGTGCTCGCGTCGCCGGAGTCCGAAGGACTCGACTTGCTGCGGTCGATCAGGACCGTCGCGACCGTCTCCTTTACCCGCGACGGTGACCGGGAGACCGAGGGCGGCTGGGATGTCGTACCGCTAGGCGGATTTTGACCCGAGCTCCGGCTGCGCCTGACGCTGGAACCAGGCGGCGACGAAGTCCAGGAAGAACTGGACCCGGGCGAGCGTCGTGCTGGAGACCCTGTCGCCGAGGCCACCTCAAACGGTCGAGGGATACCAGCGGTTCATGGAACGGTACGAGATCGACGCCGCAGTCTTGTCGATGGGCGGCGCGCTGGAGGCTAGCAGCGCGGGCGCCGCCCGGACCGGCAACGAGGAACTGGCGGAACTCGTGCGCGCCGAACCGGACCGTTTCGGCGCGCTGGCGATCGTGCCGTTCACCGCGGCCGGCCCCGACGCCGCCGCCGCGGAGATCGAGTACGCGCTCGATACCCTCGGGCTCGACGGCGTGGCTCTTTTCTCCAACCATGCCGGGAGCTACCTCGGTGATCCGGCCTGGGATGTCGTCTTCGCCGAGCTCGACCGCCGCGGCGCGTACGCGTTCGCGCATCTCGGCGGCGCCAGCCCGTTCCTCGCCCACCGGATCGCGTCCCTGGAGGACCGAGAACCCCAGAAGGCCGCCTTGGCGCCGGCCGGAGCGCTGGAGTACCTGCGCCGCCAGTACTACGGCACCGGGCTGTCGAACAATCTGGCCGCCCTCGCGTCGACGCTCGCGGTGACGACGCTGGACCGGATCGTGTTCGGCTCGGACTGGCCCTACCTCGCGCTGCCGCCCGGCACCGACCCGAGCGAGGATTTCGATCGGCTGGACCCGGCCGACCGGGCGAAGATCGACGGAGGGAACGTCGGTGCCCTAGTGCCGCGGCTGGCCGGTGCCGGATCAGGCCAGCCGGTTGTTGTGGACTCGCAGCGCCACGGCGGCTGCCTCCAGTAGCGGCGTCCGCACGCCGCCTCGCTGGCCGCGCTCGAGTAGGTCGCCCAGGATGGTGTCCACCTCGACTGGCCTGCCCTGCCGCAGGTCGCGGTACATTGACGAGTCGAACGCCGATCCCGGCGCGGTCAGTTTGGCCTCAATCTGCTTCTGCTCGCTGTCCGGGATGGTGTAGCCGCTGGCGGCGGCTATCAGGCCCGCCTCTTCGACGATCGCCCGCGCGATCGCGTCTCCGCCCGCGGCCGCGATCTCGCCGGCCGTCCCGCCGAGCAGGCACGTCGCCGCGCCTACCGAGGCGATGAATGCCCACTTGGACCACATGCCGGCGAGGATGTCATCGCTGATGGCGACCTGGAAGCCCGCGCCATCCAGCAGCTCCCTGGTCCGTTCCACGGCAGGCGTCCGCTGCCGGTCCTGGGCGCCGATCGTGAGACTAGCGTCGGGGCTGAGCACGGTGACGTTCCCGTTGCTGTCGAGCTGGGTGGCGAGCAGGGCGACGCCGCCGAGCACCCGCGCGGAGCCGAACGCGGCGTTCAGCATGTCCATATGGCGCATGCCGTTCAGCACCGGGACAATCGTGGTGTCAGGCCCGACCGCGGGCGCTATCTCTCCGATGGCGGCGTCGAGGCCAGCGGCCTTCACGGTGACCAGGACCGTGCTCGCCGTGAACGCCCCGGCGGCGAGCTCGGCGGGCGTGACAACCCTCGGCTTGATGACCTCGGTGCTGCCGGAGCTGACCAGGCGCAGGCCATGCTCACGGAGGTCCGCCGCCCGTCGTTCAAGCACCAGGAACGTCACGTCGCGGCCGGCCTGGGCCAGTCGTCCGCCGAAGTACCCGCCGGTTGCCCCGGCGCCGACGATCAGGATGCTCGTGTCATTTTCCTCGCCTTCGGATACCCGCCTCGGCTGACTTGCTTTTCAAAAGCCATCGTAAGATGTACACTTGCAATATGCAAGTCAGATCAGAGGCCGCCACGAAGACTGGAAGCATCAGCCACGCGGCGCGCGCGTGCCCGATCGGCCGGGCGGGAGACCTGCTCGGCGACCGCTGGACACTGCTGATCCTGCGCGACGCCAACAGCGGCATCACCCGGTTCGACGAGTTCCGGTCGAACCTTGGCATCGCCGACAACATCCTCTCCGCGCGGCTGCGTTACCTGGTCGAGGCGGGTCTGCTGGTGAAGGTCCCGTACCGGGACGGCAACCGCACCCGGCAGGAGTACCGGCTGACGCAGGCGGGCGCGGACTTCATACCGGTGCTGCGCGCGCTGGCCGAGTGGGGCACTCGCTACACCGAGCCGGCGATGCCGGCTGAGCCCATGCGGATGCTGCACGCGGGCTGCGGCGGGGAAGTCAACGTGGCCGGCGTCTGCGGCACCTGCGGCCAGGAAGTTCCCCGGGCCGACGAAGAATGGCTCCGTCCCTGGCGCTCCGCCGACCCGACCCCCGTAGCGATGGTTGTCGCGCCTGAGCCGTCGCCAGAATTACCCTTGTGGGATGACTTCGGATGAAACGCGTATCGGCTGGATCGGCACCGGCGTAATGGGCACGTCGATGTGCGGGCACCTGCTGTCTGGTGGATATTCCGTTACCGTCTACTCCCGGACCCGTGATCGCTCCCAGCCGCTGGTCGAGCGCGGCGCTACCTGGGCGGACTCACCCGCGGCGGTAGCGGCCAACTCCGATGTCGTGTTCACGATGGTCGGCTACCCGTCTGACGTCCGCGAGGTGACGACCGGCATCCTGTCGAAAGCCCGCGCTGGCACCGTGATGGTCGACATGACGACCAGCGAGCCATCGCTGGCCCAGGAGATCTACGCCGCGGCCAAGGAAAAAGGCATCGACAGCGTCGACGCCCCCGTTTCCGGAGGTGACATCGGCGCGCGCAATGCCGCGCTCTCGATCATGGTCGGCGGTGACGCCGCGGCGGTGGAACGCGTCCGCCCGCTGCTGGAACTACTGGGCAAGACCATCGTCCACCAGGGCCCGGCCGGCGCGGGCCAGCACACGAAAATGGTCAACCAGACCCTGATCGCCACGAACATGATCGGCGTCTGCGAGGCGCTGCTGTACGCCCACCAGGCGGGGCTCGATCCGAAGACCGTGCTGGAGTCGGTCAGCGGTGGCGCGGCGGGCTCCTGGTCCCTCGCCAATCTCGCCCCGCGCATGCTCAACGGCGACTACGCGCCCGGTTTCATGGTCGAGCATTTCCTCAAGGACATGGAGATCACCCTGGCCGAGGCCCGCCGAATGAACCTCAGCCTGCCCGGCCTCGCACTGGCCCACGAGCTATACCTAGCCCTCCGCGCCCAGGGCGGCGGCCGAGACGGTACCCAGTCGCTGATCCGCGCCCTCGCGGGCCTTTCCAACGTCGACCTTCAGCATTGGTGAACTCGATGCCAGACCGCTCATCTGTAGCATCTCGACCATGAGCTTTGGACTGGGCACCTTCGCCGTGGACGGAGCGGATCCCTTTCCCGGCCTGGTGACCGGCGACCGGGTCACGGACCTGCGCCCGCACTTCGGCGAGCAGGCGACCGTGCTCGCACTGCTCCAGGACTGGGACCGGTCGCTGGCGCGCCTTTCCGCACTGACCTCCGAGGGTGTCCCGCTAGGCGGCCTGGAGATCCTGCCGCCGATCAACCCGCCCGGGGCATTCCTGCTCGCTAGCGCCAACTACCGCATGCACATCACCGACCTGCGCCCCGGCGACATCATCGCCACCGGTTCCCCGGCTGGCAACGCCGCCGAACACGGTGGCCGGTTCCTCCGCCCCGGCGACGTGCTGGAAGCCGCGATCGAGGGCCTGGGCAGGCAGCGCAACCGGTGCGTCGCGGCGACGGTATCTCCCCAGGGGCCGGACTTCGGGCCGGCCTTCAAACCCCGCGATTGAGGACGGCACGATGGCATACGTCGTAACGGCGATCTGGACGGCCAGGGATGGCGAAGAGAAAGCGGTGGCGGACGCGATCCGCCAGCTCATCGAGCCGTCGCGAGCCGAGCCAGGAAACATCGTCTACCAAGCCCACCGCGACCCCGAGGACCCGCGCGTCTTCTTCCTCTACGAGGTGTACCAGGACGCGGAGGCCTACCGGGCACATGGTGCCTCACCGCACTTCCAGGAGCACGGCGTCCGCGACGGCATCCCGCGGCTGGAAAGCCGCACCCGTGCCTTTTACGAAACCTGGGAAGGCGAGTAGACGTGGGGATCGACCGAATCGAACGACTAGTTTTCGGCGTTATGGATCTCAAAGAAAGTATTCGTTTTACCGCTGGAATGAAGAGCTGACCGCCTACGGCCGCGCGCGCCCGATCCGGGTCTGCCACCTGGCGATGGACATCCCCAAGGAAGGCCGGGAGAAAGCCACTGAGTTCTACGTCCAGCGGCTCAGCTTCCGCCCCGTCGACATCGTGATGAAGCTGGGCAGCTTCCTGCAGGCCGAGGGTGACTGGGACCAGCACAACTTCCTGATGATGCACCGCTCCGACTGCTACGGGATCAACCACGGCCGGGTTGAGTACGTGTGCGACATGACCCGGATCGACGAGTCGTACCCGACGCCGCGTATCTGGGAAGAGACCCCGCCGCACCACATCTGGCTGCTGCGGCCGCCGAAGGCGAGCGACGAGCCCCGGATGGACGACGTGCCCGTGACCGGCCTGTCGAAATCAGGTGGCCTCAGTTCGACATCCGGCCCGGCCGCTGGAAACGCCATTAGGCCATAACGTCGCGGCTGAATCTACCGAATCGCCATCATTCTCTAACGTAGCGTGAGCCTAAAACTTACCTGAGCCTTACAGTGGTTCGTGATCTTCCCGAGACCTGGCGGCCCGCGTCACTCTAGGGGTCAAGGTGCGATAGGAGGACTTGGGTGACATCGGCAAGATCAGCACACACCTGATGCGCGTCGGCCTTGGCGGAATCCGTGTGCGGCAGATCGCGGTCGATGAGGATCGTGGTCAAGCCGAGCCGCCGCGCCCCCCGGAGTTCGCGATCGCGGCCGTCACCGACGAAAACGGCGGCTCCAGGGTGCGTCCCGAGGGTGTCCAGCGCGGCCCGGTAGATGCGC
>JBEKHI010000127.1:0-19114 GCA_050012355.1 Streptosporangiaceae bacterium
AGGTCGCGGTGGCCGCCGCGACGTCCAAGCCCGGCAGCCACTCGACCGTCACCGCGACGGCGTCCGGACTAGGCAGCGCCGAAGTGGGGGTGACTGACGCGGCAACCACGTCCGGGTATGACTCGTGGTTCCTCAGCCTCTACGACGACATCACCAACCCGAGCAACGGGTACTTCAGCCCGCTGGGTATCCCGTACCACTCGGTCGAGGAACTCATCGTGGAGGCACCGGACTACGGCCACGAGACGACCTCGGAGACCTACAGCTACTGGCTGTGGCTGGCCGCCGACTACGGCCGCGTCACCGGTGACTGGACCGAGTTCAACACCGCATGGGCCAACATGCAGGAGTACATGATCCCGGACGCGGCGGAGCAGCCCGGCTGCTCCGCGTACAACGCGGATGACCCGGCGACGTACGGACCGGAGGAACCGTCCCCGAGCGACTACCCGGTGGCCCTGAACTCGAGTGTCCCGGTCGGCTCCGACCCGCTGTATGCCGAGCTTGACTCGACCTACGGCAACTGTGACATCTACGCGCCGATGTGGATCATGGACACCGACAACCGGTACGGCTTCGGCCAGGAGGAGAACGGCACCTCCACGCCAAGCTGGATCAACAGCTATCAGCGCGGTGCCGAGGAATCGGTCTGGGACACGATCCCGCAGCCGGACTGGGACACCCTGACCGACGGCGAGAGCGGATCCGGCTACCTCGACCTGTTCAACAACGGCGGCGGCTCGTTCTCCGCGCAGTACAAGTACACCGACGCCCCGGATGCCGACGCGCGCCTGATCCAGGCGGCGTACTGGGCCGACCAGTACGCCACCGCGCAGGGCAACGAGTCGGAGATCGCATCGACCCTGGCCGACGCGGCCAAGCTGGGCGACTCCCTCCGTTACTCCATGTTCGACAAGTACTTCAAGCAGATCAGCTCCGAGTGCAGCATTGAAGGCGCGCTCGACTGCCCGGCGGGCACGTCCAAGTCCAACGAGGACACCTACCTGCTGTCCTGGTACTACGCCTGGGGCGGCTCCACCACCGGCGCCTGGTCCTGGCGCATCAGCGGCACATCGATCCACGAGGGGTACCAGAATCCGCTGGCGGCGTACGCGCTGTCCACGGACTCCACCCTGACCCCGCTGTCCCCGACGGCCCAGTCGGACTGGGCGACCAGCCTCACCACCCAGCTCAACCTGATGCAGTGGCTTCAGTCGGACCAGGGCGCCATCGCCGGCGGCATCACCAACAACTGGGGCGGCAACTACGGCGCCGATCCCACCGTGCCCTCGGGTGATGCCACGTTCGACGGCATGTATTACACCTCCGATCCCGAATACGAGAACCCACCGTCCAACCAGTGGTTCGGTTACCAGACCTGGCCGATGGAACGCATCGCCGAGTACTACTACGAGACCGGCAACGCCCAGGCGGAAGCGATCTTGTCGAAGTGGGTCTCGTGGGCGGAGTCGGTCGCCAGCTTCAACACGACCACCGGAGCGATCTGCCTGCCCAATGAGCTCACCTGGACCGGCCAGCCGTCCGAGAACTGGACCACTGGAACATCCAGCTCACAACAGCCGCCCGCCAACACCAGCTTGGACGTCGCGGTGTCCGGGTGCTCGTCGGACCTGGGCATATCCGCCTCGCTGGCCAAGACGTACATGTACTACGCGGCCAAGTCCGGCAACACCACCGCCGAAACCGACGCGCAGAACATCATCGATGTCATCCACCAGTTCTACGGTGACTCGCTCGGCTACTCGGCACCGGAGACCAGGACCGACTACAGCAACTTCACTTCGGCGTACAACACGACGAACTACGAGGGCGTGTACGTGCCCGCTGACTGGTCAGGGACCTACCCCGACCTGAGCGGCGACCTGACCTCCGCCGACGACACCTTCCTGTCCATCCGCCCGTGGTACACCAGCGTCGCGGACTACGACGAGGTGCAGAACTACCTGAATGGCGGCTCCGCGCCGGTGTTCAACTACCACCGGTTCTGGGCGGAGACAGAAATCGCGACGGCGTTCGATTCGTTCGCGTACCTGTTCCCGAGCGTCTCACCGCCGGCCAGTGCCACCCCGACGGTCACGGTCACCAACCCGGGTACCCAGACCGGTACCGTCGGCACCGCCGATAGCTTGCAGATCCAAGCCTCGGACACGGCCACCGGCACGACCTTCGCCTACAGCGCCACCGACCTGCCGATCGGCCTGTCGATCAGCTCCTCAACCGGGGCGATCACCGGGACACCGACCATGGCCGGCAGCTACACCACGACGGTGACCGTCAACGACGGCAGCGGCGCCTCCTCGGTCAACTTCGACTGGACGATCGGCACCGGTAGCACCGCGAACACCGTCACGGTCACCAATCCCGGCGCCCAGACGGGCACGGTCGGCACCGCGGTCAGCCTGCAGATCAAGGCGGCGGACTCCGCGACCGGCCAGACTCTCGGCTACGGTGCCACCGGCCTGCCGGCCGGCCTGTCGATCAGTTCCGCCACCGGCCTGATCTCCGGTACCCCGACCACGGCCGGCACCTCCAGCGTCACCGTGACCGCCACCGACGGCACGGGAGCGTCGGGGACGGCGACCTTCAGCTGGACGATCAGCTCCAGCAGTAGTTCGTCGGGTGCCTGCCAGGTCACTTACACCCCCGACCAGTGGCAGGGCGGGTTCACCGCTGACGTCACGATCACGAACACCGGCAGTTCGGCCATCGACGGCTGGATTCTGACCTTCACCTTCCCCGGCGACCAGCAGATCACCGACGCCTGGAACGGTGTGGAGAGCCAGAGCGGGGAAAACGTGACGATCGCCGGCGAGAGCTACAACTCGACGATCGCCGCGGGCGGATCCACCTCGCTGGGCTTCCAGGGAACCTGGTCAAGCAGTGACGCTTCACCGACGTCGTTCTCGGTAAACGGAGTCACCTGCACTACGTGATAGCAGAATCGGTACTCCCCGGCCTGGCCGGGGAGTACCGATTCGTCAGCTGAGATCAGCAGATGCCCGCTATTGTGCGGCTCATGGGGTCTGAAAGCGAGTCGCCGGAGGGGACATCGGCGCAGCCGAAGCCGGACGAGACGCCGAAGCCGGATAAAGAGCGGAAGCGGCGTCGGCCTAACACTTGGGAAGAACCGCTGGCAATGGGTGTCCTCCTGCTGATTCTGGTCGGCGTGGGACTTTTCATCTGGCGGACGGAGCCGAGCCTGGTACCGCTCAGCGCGGCACCCGTACCCCCGAGCGGCGCGAGCTGTCCCGCCCGCCCGTCAGTCGGGAACGGCACCGCCGTGCGGGTTAGCGATTCCCCGGCCGCGATTGATGTCTACGTCGGCTCGGGCGGTGAAGTCGTCACGCGTCAGTCGTCGCCGCTGGCGATCCAGGGAAAGCTTCCGCCGGGAACTCCCTTGTGCACCATAAACAGCGACTTCGTCAGTACCTCAGGCCAGGTGCTGCCGGCCTACCAGGTGGCTAGCTGGGCGGTGGTGGATAACGTCGGAACGCATGTCATCGTGTACGTCGCCATCGCGCCGCGCCACGAGTCAATCAGCGGCTTCGGCGGCTACACGGGCACCGTATCCCTCAACGATCCCCGCGCGGTCGGCGCTAACGTCTCAGTCGACGCGAACGTGGAGTTCTACAACGTTCGCAATCCGCTGGCCTGGGCGATGTTCGCCGCCTTCGGCGGGCTCATCTGGGCGTGGTTCATCCATCGCCACCTGTCGAGCAATAGTTCCCTGCCGTTTTTGAGTGCCTTCATCCTCGGCGTCGCGGTGCTCATCGTCGGCATTGTTCCGGTGATCAACGCGCAAGTGCTCTCCAATCCTGACTGGGCGGGGACCCTTGGTCAGGTCTTGACGCTTATGTCCTTGTCGGGTGGGGCGGCCATCGCCGCCGCGCCGACGCTACGCCTCGTGACAACCCCGCCGCGATCCAACGAGTAGTGACGGACGGGAGCCGCCCACCGCCGTTATGGCATAGTGGGCGGCCCTCGCCAGTTACGGCCGGTCAGGGAATGGCTGGAGAGGCGTCGGAAACGAGTTGCTGGAACGCTACCGGGAACCATGTCCCGGCCGGCGGCGAGTCGGGGATCGCGTCGGTCGGATAGGTGTTCCCTGAGCCGTCGGTCTGCGTGCCGTTCGGATCGCAGTGCGGGTCACCGGTGCCGGAATACGCCGGGTACGTGCCGTCGGACTCACCCGGTGGCTTCACCCAGACATAGGCGTACAGGTTGGGGAAGGACGAGTCCGGGTTGGCCTGCGGCAGGGCGCCGATGCCGGCGTTTTCCGGGTTGCACCAGTCACCGCGGAACGGTCGTTCGTCGATCTTCGAGTCGTTCACGAACTCCGCCGTGGTGGTGCAGGTCGTGCACGCTCCCGTCGGCCGCAGGGCCGGGTCGCCCCATCCGTCGCGGCTGGTATCGATCAGCATCCCGACGGTGGACGGGAAGCCAGCGGCGACCAGGTTGGTGTACATCGCCTCGTCGTAGGTGAACTCGTCGATGTACGGGTCGTAGGAGTAGTAGAGCACCGAGTCGACGGCGGCTCCGTCGACCTGCTCGGTGGCGGTCATGTACGGCTCGTGCACCGGGATGGTGTTCGCCGTGTCGGAGATGAACCCGTCGACGCTGTCCACGCCGTCGGTCGTGGCCGCTGCCACCTGGTGATACAACGCGACGGCGGGGGTCATGTTCGACGGCCAGCCGAGCCAGGCCGAGTGCGCGATGTCCATGTAGTTGTACACGTTGGGTATCGCGTGCAGCTTGTCCAGCGCGTACTCGATGCCGTCCGTGTAGACGCCGCTGGAGTTGGCGTCCGCGCAATTGGCCACCGATTCGTTGGTGACCAGGTTCGGCAGCGAGTCGGGCTCGATGACCGCGACGATCCGCAGGTTGGTGTTCTCATAGGCCGACAGGATCTGAGCGATCGGGTCGATATAGGAATTCTCGTAATACGACAGTCCGTCGTTGGCGATGGACAGCTCGCCGTTGGACGCCAGCGCGGCGCAGTCCCGGTCCGGCAGGTCGTAGATCACGATCGGGAACAGCACCGGTCCCGAGCTTGCCTGGGCGAGAGCGTTGTTGAGCTGAGCCTGCAGGCTGAGCCGGTCCGTGCCATTGACCGCGGTGGCGTTGTCGCTGCCGCCGTAGATGGCGCCGATGTGGTCCAGCCAGATGAACGTGGGCTGGGTGCCGACGAAGGTCATCTGCGACGCGAGGGTGCCGGAAGCGCTGGCGGCGGAGGAATTCGCCTCGGCGGTGTAGTCGGGGTTGACGTACCACGACGCCCCGGTGAACGGGTTGGTCACGTGCGACGTCGTGACCGCCGCGGGAGCGCTGACTTCGGTACCGGTGCTTGTCACCGACGTGCATCCAGTGGCGCTCGCGGTGAACGTTGTCGCTCCGGTACTCGAGGAGTCGGCCGCGACGGTGACTGGCTGCGGGAGGTTCCAGTTACTGGAGTCCAGCGTGACCGTACCGCCGTTGGTGATGGACAGCCCGCTGTTTCCAGCGGTCGCGACGGTGACCGCGATGGGACTCGCGGGCGCCTCGGTCAGCGACACGCCGATGTCGGTGGTACTGCCTTGCGGCACGCTGAACGTCGGCGGGTTGATCTTCAGGTCAAGTCCTGACCCGCAGGATCCAGTCGCGGTCGGGGATGGGGTGGGGGTCGGGCTCGGGCTCGGGCTGCCGCCGGCCGAGGTGGTGCCGGTGCAGGTGACGGTGGCCGGCGCCGTGTTGGTGCCGCTGTAGTCGAACAGCGCGCCTGCCGTGGTCGAGGCGCCCGCCGCCAGGCTGCCGTTGTAGCTCACGTTGCTGACGGTGACGGTCGACCCGGACTGGGACCAGTTGCCGGACCATCCATCGGTCAGCGTCTGGTTCCCCGAGTAGCTGTAGCTGACGGTCCAGCCGGTCAGCGCGGCCGAACCGGCGGTCACCGTCAGCGAGGCCTGGAATCCGGTGCCCCAGTCGCTGGTCACCGAATACGCCGCGGTGCAGGTGGAGTCCGCGCGGGCCGTCGGGGCGGTCGCGATCGCGGCCAGTGCCGCCGCGCCCAGGACTAGCGTCATGATCGCGGTCATGATCACGCGCGTGCGTCCGGGTGGTCGGCCACGCCAGTGTGGCGCCCTGAATCTCATAAGTGTTCCTTCCTGCCTAGGTGCCCGAGACGCTAGGCAGCAGGCCCCGGCGTGTACAGGGGGTAGTGCTGTGACCTGGGCCAAAGGGGGGACCGGCCCGGTAACTTTCACGGCGTCGCGCGATAAATGCCTAGGTCAGCGGATTGAGCCTGTATACGGGCGCGCTCCCGGTCTACCGTCACCAGCACCTCGACCGTCTTCGACGTGAACGGAGCCGCCCGCCCATGAAACGACTACGCCTCCTGTTCGCACTGCTGCTCGCCGCCGGTGGCCTGACCGCCGCCGCCTTCACCGCGGGAACGGCCAGCGCCGACTCTGGCTGCGCCGCCACCTATTCGGTGACCAGCGACTGGGGCACCGGGTTCCAGGCCGCGCTGACCGTGACCGCCGGTTCGGCCGCCGTTACCGGCTGGACGGTCAGCTTCGCCTTCTCCGGCGACCAGACGCTCACCGAGGGCTGGGATGGCACCTGGTCACAGAGCGGGGCGACCGTCACGGTAACCAACGCGAGCTATAACGGCAGCCTGGCGGCAGGCGCGTCGACCTCGGCGGGCGCGCTGTTCAGCTATAGCGGGACGAACACCGCGCCCGCGTCGGTGACCTGCACCGGAACGCCCGCCGTGACGACCAGCCCGTCGCCCTCGCCGACCACCACCTCGACGCCGTCCGGGCCAGCCCCGCAGCTGCACGTGTCCGGAAACGAACTGGTCGACGCCAACGGCAACCAGGTGGTGCTGCACGGCGTGGACCGGTCGGGCACCGAGTACGAGTGCGTGCAGGGCAATGGCATCTTCGACGGGCCGAATGACCAGGCGTCGATCACCGCGATCAAGAGCTGGGGCCCGGTGAACGCGGTGCGGGTACCGCTGAACGAGGCGTGCTGGAACGGCGAGTCCTACGTGGACTCCGCGTACGCCGGCGCCAATTACCAGGCGGCGATCGAGGCGTACGTGAACCTGCTCAACGCCAACGGCATCGTGGCGATTCTCGACCTGCACTGGACCGACGGCCTCTACACCGGAGACTCGTCCGCCTGCTCGTCGGCCGAGGCCGTCTGCCAGAAGCCGATGCCCGACGCGGCCGAGGCGATCCCGTTCTGGACGTCGGTGGCGAACGCGTTCATGGGCAACGACGCCGTGATCTTCGACCTGTTCAACGAGCCGTACGCGTCCCGCGCGACCGGCTCGACGAGTACCGGCTGGGAGTGCTGGGAGGAGGGCGGCACCTGCCCGGGCATCTCTTATCAGGTGGCCGGGATGCAGGAGATGATCAACGCGGTCCGTTCCACCGGTGCGACCAACGTGATCATGCTCGGCGGCGAGGAGTACGCGAACGACCTGACCGACTGGCTGCAGTACGAGCCGACCGACCCGGACAACAACCTGGTGGCCTCCTGGCACTCCTACAACTTCAACACCTGCAACACCCAGTCCTGCTGGACCTCGGAGGTGGCGCCGGTCATCGCGGCGGTCCCGGTCGTCGCCGGCGAGATCGGCGAGAACGACTGCGCGGGCGACTACATCGACCCGCTGACCGCGTGGCTGGAGTCGGAGAACACCAGCTTCCTGGCCTGGACCTGGGACGACTGGGCCAACGACTGCTCCTCGGGCCCGACGCTGATCACCGACTATTCCGGCACCCCGACCACCTACGGAGCCGCCTACGAGGCGATACTCTCGGCGCTGGGCGGCTGAGCACCGCGCGGGCACGGTCGATGTGACATCGACCGGCTTAGAGCGCGGTCGATGTCACATCGACCGCGCTCTCACTCGCGGAACTCGCCGGGGACCGGGGCATCCGCGGGGCGGGCGGCTTCGGATTCGCGGAGCTCGACGCGGCGGATCTTGCCGGAGATCGTTTTCGGGAGGTCGGTGACGAACTCCAGCCGCCGGATCCGCTTGTAGGGGGCGACTCGCGACCGGCAGAATTCCAGGATCGACGCGGCCAGCTTCGCGGACGGTGACGTGTTCACCGTCACGAATGCCTTCGGTACCGCCAGCCGGATCGGGTCGGGGGACGGGACGACCGCCGCCTCGGTGACGGCCGGGTGCTCGATCAGTATCGACTCGAGCTCGAACGGCGAGATGCGGTAGTCCGACGCCTTGAACACGTCGTCCGTCCGCCCGACATAAGTGATATATCCGTCGTCGTCCGACGTCGCGACATCACCCGTGTGGTACAAACCGTCCCGCATCGCGTTCGCGTTCAGCTCGGTGTCGCCCGCGTACCCGGTCATCAGCCCGATCGGCCGGTCGGACAGATCGAGGCAGATCTCGCCGTCCCGCCCCCGTGAACCGGTCAGCGGGTCGGCGAGCACCACCGGGTACCCAGGTAGCGGCAGGCCCATCGAGCCCAGCTTCACCGGCTGACCAGGGCAGTTCCCGACGATCGCCGTGGTTTCGGTCTGCCCGAAGGCGTCGCGCACCGTGATGCCCCACGCCTTGCGCACCTGCTCGATGACCTCGGGGTTCAGCGGTTCGCCCGCCGCCACGCACTCGCGCAACGTGGTCACGTCGGCGGCGGCCAGATCGGCCTGGATCAGCATCCGCCAGACGGTCGGCGGCGCGCAGAACGTCGTGACCCGCTCCCGTCCGAGCGCCGCCAGCAGGTCCGGCGCGGAAAACCGCTCGTAGTTGAGCACCAGCACGGTCGCGCCAGCGTTCCACGGCGCGAAGAAATTAGACCACGCGTGCTTGGCCCACCCGGGGGAGGAGATGTTCAGGTGCACGTCGCCCGGCTGGATGCCGATCCAGTACATCGTCGACAGGTGCCCGGCCGGATAGCTGGCGTGGGTATGCGCGACCAGCTTCGGCTGCGCCGTGGTGCCCGAGGTGAAGTACAGCAGCAGCGGATCGCTGGCCAGGGTCACCCCGTCCGGAGTGAACTCCTCGGACGCGTGCTGGCTGTCGGCGTAGGAATGCCACCCACCCGCCTCCCCATCCCCCTTCACTGCCTCACCGGTGACCACCCGGATCCAGTCGCCGTCGCCGAATTTCGCCGCGAGAGCGGGCTCGGTCACCACTAGGCGCACGTCGCCCCTGGTGATACGGTCGGCCAGGTCCGCCGGTCCCAGCAGGGTGGACGCCGGGATGATCACCGCGCCGAGCTTCATCGCGGCCAGCAGCACCTCCCACAGCGGCCCGATGTTGCCCAGCATGACCAGCACCCGGTCCCCGCGCCGTACCCCCAGCCCGCGCAGCCAGTTAGCTACCTGTCCGGACCGCCGAGACATTTTTTCATAGCAAAACGACGTCGCCCCATCTCCCACGACCCGCAGCGCCTCCCGGTCGGGATGCTCGCGCGCGATCTGGTCGAACCAGTCCAGCGCCCAGTTGAACTCGGTGAGCTCCGGCCAGCTGAACGAGGCCCGGGCGGCCGCATAGTCGTCCCGTTTCGTAAGCAAAAAGTCACGCGCTGTGCGAAACGCGGTTGAAGATTCACTCATACCGGCTAGTTGACCTCAATCGCGGTTGAGGTTGCAACATTAGGACCGTGACCACGGCATACGCGCCGGCCCTCGCTCATCCGGTAGTGCGGCGACTGCTGCCAGGGATGCTGGCCTCTTGGGCTCCTCCTGCCACCCCAGCGATGGGCCATCGATAGCGCTATACCCTCCGCGATGGGCCATCGACGGGCCTGGGGAAGGCCCCGTCCGCGAGACGCCCCGCACTCATAGCTTTCTTAGAGGTTGGCTGGAGAATGGCCGGATGGGCGATGTGCCATCCTTTGTACATGAGCAAGCGAGCGTCGCGGAGTGTCGCGCAGGCTATAGCGGAGCGCGAACGGGGCCGCTACCGGCTGAATGTCGCGACCGCCGCCGTCGGGTTGGTCAGCGTCGCGGCGGCGGGTGCCGTCGCGGTCGCGCTGCCTGGTTCGGCCACCTCGAGCACGACCAGCACGAGTAACTCGAAGTCCACCAGCAACTCCAGCAGCTCCAGCAGCTCCACGTCAAACAGCCTCAATCAGGGCTCCACGCCGTCATCTAGCTCGGGTAGCGCCCAGTCCACGTCCGGGGGAACTCACTGACCGCGGACGAGACCGCTTCCGCGACGTGGCGGGCACTCGGCTTCCTGATCCAGCTGGTGGTCACCGACCCGGCCGCGCTCGCCGCCGCCCGGAAGCTGCTGGAGGCCGATCTTGAAGATCTCGACCTGGCCTGCAGCCGGTTCCGCCCTGACTCCGAGCTAGTCCGCATCAATCAAGGATCCGCCGATGCTAAAACGACGACCGTCTCGCCGCTGCTGGCCGATGCGATCGCGGCGTCCTTGCGCGGTGCCGAGCTCACCGACGGCGACGTCGATCCGACGGTGGGCGCGGCGCTGTCGGCCCTAGGCTACGACCGCGACTTTGCCGAGATCGCAGCCACCGAAAGCCCCGAAAGGCCCAAAAGCTCCAAGGTAAAAGTGGCCATCCGCGCCATACCAGGCTGGCGACAGGTCCGCCTGGACCACGAGACCCGCCAGCTCACCCTCCCGCCGGGAACCCAGCTCGACCTGGGCGCCACCGCGAAGGCATGGGCCGCCGACCGCGCGGCCGCGCGCCTGGCGGCCACTGTAGGGAGCGGCGTGCTGGTCAGCCTAGGCGGCGACACCGCGGTAGCGGGCGAACCACCGGACGGCGGCTGGCGGATCCGGATCCAGGACATCACCGGATTGCCAAACGAGACACCCAGCGGCCCCACCCAGCTCATCGCGATCACCAGCGGGGGACTGGCGACGTCCAGCACCGCGGCGAGACGCTGGCGGCACGGCGGTGATGTGCTGCATCAC
Source organism: Streptosporangiaceae bacterium (assembly GCA_050012355.1). Classification (GTDB taxonomy): domain Bacteria; phylum Actinomycetota; class Actinomycetes; order Streptosporangiales; family Streptosporangiaceae; genus JBEKHI01. The sequence continues at coordinate 10,919 of JBEKHI010000127.1, forward strand.
ATCCTGGACCCGCGCACCGGCCTGCCCGCCGAGCCTGTCTGGCGCACCGTCTCGGTGACCGCCGGCAGCTGCGCGGACGCCAACACCGCCAGCACCGCCGCGATCATCCGGGGGCGCGAAGCGCCCGGCTGGCTGGAGAAGATCGGCTTGCCTGCCCGGCTTGTCGCCCAGGACGGGACCGTCCACACGGTCGCGGGCTGGCCGGCCGGCTAACGCCCGGCCGGCGAACGCCGGACCGCCCAGCTAACAATTGTCAGAGCTTACTTAGAGGCACTCTCGACAAATCTCTGTACTTGACGTGTAAAGCTTTTAGGTGTGAGCGGAATCAACTCTTCCACCGTGCTGTGGTACGCCAGCCGGTCGACCGGCCTGGTCGCGCTGGTGCTGCTATCGGCGGCGGCGGTCCTCGGGATCATGGTGACCAGGCAGGGACGGCTGCCCGGGTTGCCGCGATTCGCGGTGACCGGTCTGCACCGGAACCTCTCCTTGCTGGCCCTGGTGTTCACCATCGTCCACGTGCTGAGCGCCATCGCGGACAGTTACGTGTCGATTCCGCTAGCCGCGGCAGTCGTCCCGTTTGTCTCTGGTTACGAGGGATTTGCCCTGGGCCTGGGTGCGATTACCTTTGACCTGATGATCGCGATAATCGTCACTAGCCTGCTGCGCGGCCGGATGAACCCCACCCTCTGGCGGGCCATCCACTGGCTCGCCTATCTCAGCTGGCCGGTCGGTGTCGTGCACAGCATCCTGGCCAGCAAGGACCTGCGCAGCGGCTGGGAACTCGCCATCACGGTCGCCTGCATCGTCGCGGTCGGGGTGGCCGCGGGCTGGCGGGTCATCACCGCTGCGAAGGCCACGCCGCGGGCCGAGCGGGTCAGCGAGCTGATGACCAAGGGCCAGCGATGACCGCGGTTACCGACCGTACTCAGAGCCTGCCGCGGCTGCTGCCGCCGCTCGGGCAGGTCCCGGAGGGGCTGCGCGATCACATCGCCCGCTTCGGGCGGCCGCCGGAGTCGCCGAACCTGATCAGCGTCGCCGCTGACGCGGGGCTCACCGGGCGTGGCGGCGCCTCCTTCCCGGTGCATCGCAAGCTAGCGGCCGTCAAAAAGGCCGCCGAAGCCGCGAAGCGTCGGCCCGTCATCATCGCGAACGGCGCGGAGACCGAGCCGGTCAGCGATAAGGACGCGACGCTGCTGTGGCTGGCGCCGCACCTGGTGCTCGACGGGCTGCAGCTGGCCGCGGCGGCGGTCCGGGCGAGCCGGGCGATCGTCTACGTGAACGCGCACCGGCGGGGCGACGTGGGAGTCGCGCTGACCCGCGCGATCACCGAGCGCACGACCGCCGGCTTGGACACCGTCCCCGTCGAGGTCATCGAGGCGCCGCCCCGCTTCCTTGCCGGACAGGAGACCGCGCTGGTCAGTCACCTAGCCGGCGGGCCCGCCATACCCCAGTTCCCGGTCCCCAGGATCACCGAACGCGGACTAGCGAACCTCCCGACCCTCGTGCAAAATGCCGAGACCCTGGCCCACCTGGCACTGATCGCCCGCTACGGCCCCCAATGGTTCCGCGCGGTCGGCACCCGGCAGGAACCGGGCTCCATGCTCTGCACGATCCGCCGCGCCGACGGCGCCCCGCGGGTGATCGAGGTCCCGCTCGGCGTTCCGTTGATCGACCTGACCGGTCCGGGGCACAGCGCGGTCCTCGTCGGGGGCTACCACGGCACCTGGCTCCCCGCCGAGCGGGCGAAGGACCTGACCCTAGACAACAGAACGCTGAAGAGCCACGGAGCCAGGGTCGGCGCCGGGATCGTAGTCGCGCTACCGGAGGGCAGGTGCGGTCTGGCGGAAACGGCTCGGGTAGTTCGCTACCTCGCTCTCGAATCCGCCGGTCAGTGCGGGCCTTGCCTGAACGGGCTGCCGCGGATCGCCGAGGCCATGGCCGAACTCGCCGGACCGCGCCCGCGCGCGAGGACTCGTGATGACGTGGAACGCTGGTGCGGCCTGGTGACCGGCCGCGGCGCGTGCCACCACCCAGACGGCACGGCGGGCCTGGTGCGCAGCGCGCTGGCGACCTTCGGTACCGAGCTCGACCGGCACGCCCGCGGCAGGTGCTCCGCGACGAATCACGACCCGTTCCTGCCGGTCCCGGATACGGCACCCACCCGTGAGGCGGACTGGACATGACCGAGCGACTCCGCGTGAACCCCATTCGGTGCGTCGGCAATGGCGCCTGCGCCGAGCTGTTGCCCGAGATGATCACCCTCGACGAGTGGGGCTATCCCATCCTCGATCAGCACCAGGTGCCGCTCGCCCTGAACAAGGACGCTCGCCGCGCCGTCAGCGCCTGCCCGGCGCTCGCCCTGCGGCTCGTCCCCGACGGCCGGGAATATTGAAGATTCAACTATCGCTGTGGGGTATAACTACATCGCATTAGCGACGAGGAGGGCCCCAATGCCAGCGGTTACGATCGAAAACATCCAGACGCTGCCGAAGATCCCGGCACCGGTTACCCCGGCTGAGCGGGCGGTGGTTTCGGTTACCAGTGCCCCGTCTGGCTTCGAGGGTGAGGGCTTTCCCGTCCGCCGGGCCTTCGCTGGCGTCGATCTGCGGCAGCTCGACCCATTTATCCACATGGACCAGATGGGTGAGGTCGACTACGCGCCGGGCGAGCCCAAGGGCACCCCGTGGCACCCGCACCGCGGTTTCGAGACCGTCACGTACATCATCGACGGCGTGTTCCGTCACCAGGACTCCAACGGCGGCGGCGGGCTCATCACCAACGGCGACACGCAGTGGATGACCGCGGGCGGCGGGATCCTGCACATCGAGGAGCCCCCCGAGGAACTGGTCATGTCCGGCGGCCTGTTCCACGGCTTCCAGCTCTGGGTGAACCTGCCGGCCAGGCTGAAGATGACCCAGCCGCGTTACCAGGACATCCGGGCCGGCAACGTCGCGCTGCTCTCCTCCGCCGACGGCGGAGCGCTGCTGCGGGTGATCGCCGGCGAGATCGACGGACACGAGGGTCCGGGCGTCACGCACACCCCGATCACCCTGATCCACGCCACCGTTTCCCCGGGCGCCCAGGTGCGGCTCCCGTGGCGCAAGGATTTCAACGCGCTCGGCTACGTGCTGGCCGGCTCCGGGACCGTGGGCCCGGATAAGCGGCCGGTCCGGATGGGACAGCTCGCGGTCTTCGGACCGGGCGAGGCGATCTCCTTCGGTGCGTCCGCGAAGGCCGACGGGCCGTCCGAGGGACTGGACATCCTGCTGCTCGGCGGCCAGCCGATCAAGGAACCGGTCGCCGCCTACGGGCCGTTCGTGATGAACACCCGCGCCGAGCTGGTGCAGGCCTTCGAGGACTTCCAGGCCGGGCGGCTCGGCACGATCCCCGCCGAGGCGGCCGTTCCCGAGGGCAACCACCCCGGCCACGACGTGCTCTAAGCTGAGCGGCAGTCCCTGCTCGAGCAGCGCGAACGCGTCGTCGATCTCGTCGAACACCTTCGACCCGTCGCCGCCCTTAGTCCACTTCTCGTATGGCATCCCGACCGCCGTGATGATCCCGATGACCACTCCCGCCAGCGTTCGCACCCGCAGATCGTCCGGCGGCAACCCGGCGCGGCGGCCCAGCGCGTCGGCGATTCCGGTGACCGCGCGGGTCAGCTCGTCTATGGTCCTGGCCCGCACCTCGGGTACCTCCATGGCGATGGCCGCCTGCTGGCGCATGTCGTCCCAGTCGGCCTCGGTGAGCGACGAGACGGCCTCCCGTACCGCGGCCCGCACCGCGGCGAACGGCGCTAGATCCGCGGGCTGACGCTCGAATGCCTCGAACATCCGGACCTCGAAGTCGTCCCGCAACAGGACGTCCTCCTTGGTCGGGTAGTACCTGAAGAACGTCGAGGGGGAAACCTCGGCCGCCTCGGCGATCTGCTCGACCGTGGTGGCCACGTAGCCCTGTTCATTGAACAACCGGAGCGCGTGCTCCCGGATGGAAGCACGCGTCCTGGCCTTCTTGAGTTCACGCAGCCCTGCCATGCGTCTTATCTTGCCCGACGCGGCAGGAATATGAGCGCGAGCACCGCGCTTGCCAGCGCTATCCCGCCGCACGTGGCGAGCAGGATGTCCATGCCGTGCGTGAACGCCGTCCGCACGTTTTCCAATATTTGATCAGAACGAAGGTGGGTGGCGACCTCCACGCCAGCCGCCACCCCTCGGCGGGCGACCGCGTCGACGGCGGCGGGCAGCTGGAGCCTGCTGGTGTACCCGTTGGACAAGATGGTGCCGAGCAGCGCGACCCCGATGGTGGCGCCGACCTGCCGCAGTGCGGAGATCAGTGCGGAACCCGACCCGGAACGCTCGGCGGACAGCGCACCAACCGCCGCGTTCATCGCCGACGGCATCGCCAGCCCCAGGCCGGCTCCGGCGATCGCCATCCACATCGAGGAGAACCCGGCCCCGGATCCGGCCGCGCTGGTCGCGCCCAGCCAGAGCCCGGCTGTCAGCAGCGCGAAACCGGCCGTGGTGGCGACCTTCTGGTCAATCTTCAGCCTGACCCCGCCGATCATGGCCACCAGCATGCCCCCGATCAGCGGCAGCAGCCGGACCCCGCTGCCGAGCGCGTCCACTCCCTTGACGTCCTGGAAGTACTGCGGCATCGCGAACAGCAGCCCGAACATCACGAACGACACCAGCGTCGCCAGGATCGTGCCCCAGCGGAAACCCTCGGAACGGAACAGGTCAAGCTGCACCAGCGGCCGCGTGGCACCTCCCCGCCGGTCCACGAAACGCTCCCACCAGACGAACCCGGCGAGCACCAGGGCCCCCGCGACGATCGTGGCGAGCGCGGTGGCGTCCGACCAGCCGTTCTCGTCGGCCTTGATCAGCCCGTAGGTGAGGGCCACCAGCCCCGCGCAGGAGATCAGCACCCCCACGACGTCGATGCGGGCCCGCTGCTCGCTGCGTGACTCGGGCAGCAGGAACGTAACGGCGATCAGCGCCAGCGCCACCACCGGAACGTTGATCAAGAAGACCGATCCCCACCAGAAGTGGTCGAGCAGATAGCCCCCGACGATCGGCCCGATCGGGAAGGACAGCATGGTCGCCGAGGCGACCGCGGTGATCGCCTTCTTCCTGTCCTCCGGGCCGAACAGCACCGGGATGACCGACAGGGACAGCGGGAAGACCGCCGACGCGCCAACGCCAAGCAACGCCCGGGTCGCGATCAGTTCGCCGGCCGAGGTCGCGTAGGCACACGCCGCCGAGCTGAGCCCGAACAGCACCAGCGCCCCGATCAGCAGCTTCTTGCGCCCGAAAGTGTCGCCCAGGATCCCGGCGGGCAAGATCCCCGCCGCGAGCACCAGGCTGTAGGAGTCGGTGATCCACTGCAGCGACGAGGTAGACGCATGCAGGTCCACCGAGATCGTCGGCAGCGCCAGGCTCAGCACGGTCAGGTCAAGCCCGACCACCAGCACGCTCACCGAGATCGCGATTATCGCCCACCAGCGCCCCGACCCACTGCGACCGGCCGCGCCGTTCGCGTCGCTGACCCGTCCCGTCGTGGCTTGCGCCCCGTCCATGAGAGTCACAACCTTTCACAAGTAACTTTCTTCTGAAAGTTACTCTCAAAACATAGAGACAGTCACATCCACCTGTCAACCCCCGCCCGAGAGGTCCTCCCCGCGCCATGGATGGCCCATCGATAGCGTGATAGGCCCATCGATGGCCCATCCATGGTGTCGCCATACCCGACACAACGGGCATTTCGGGCGGCGGGGCGGCCGGGCGGATGGGCGGCGGGCGAGCGGGGGAGCGGGGCGGCGAGGGGAGCGGGCCTAGGCCCGAAAACGCGAACGCGGCGGCCAAGACCACCGAGGGCCTGACCGCCGCGTTCGCAGCGGAGCGTGTTGATGGTGGGTGCTGCATTACCAAGCAAAGAGCCTGGGTAATGCAGCACCCACCATGATCCTTTGGCGAGCTAGGAGTCCAGCTGGGTGAGCAGGGCGGTGCCGTCGGGGGAGCCTAGGCCGCTGCACGCGTCCCAGCCGGGACCGGCCGAGTACGCGCCGTTGGAACCGCTGGTGATGTCGTGGAACCCGGTCACGTCCGTGCCTGGTGTTATCCCCGCGTAGACCGCCGTCTGCAGCAGGCCGAACCGCTGGCTGGTTCCCTGCGCGAGCCGGGCGATCAATGCCGCCCACAGCGGAGCGACCGCGCTCGTTCCGCCGAAGACCTGGGACTGGCCGTCGACGAGCACCTGGTAGCCCGTTTCTGGGTCGGCGTTCCCGGCGACGTCAGGCACCCCGCGCCAGGTGGCCGTTGTCGTCGCGTCCGACGCGGTCGCGGCGGCCGGAGCCGTCGAGGACGACGCGGCGCGGGCCGGGACCCCGGCGGTCGCCTGCCACGCCGGCTGGCTGAACACGTCGCTCACTCCGCCGCCGGTCGCCCCGGATCCGCCCGCGCCCGAGAGCGCGTCGTTCCACACGGTCTCCGAGGAGATCGTTCCGTCGGTGACCACCAGCGACGTCCCGCCGCAGGCCAGTGCGTGCGGGCTGGAGGCGGGGAAGTCCACGTGCGGCAGCCCGTCGGTCACGCCGTCACCGGAACCGTTGTCGCCGGCCGCCACCGTCACGGTCGCCCCGATCGTCACGGCGTCGGCTATCGCGTCATCCATCGCGGTCCGCGACTGCGCCGTCCACGAGTCCTCTGACTGTCCCCAGGAGATCGAGATCGCCACCGGTGCCGGGCTGGCGTTCGTCGCGTCGGAGATCGCGTCGATGAACCCCTGGTCGGTGTTCGGCGCGAAGTACACGACCTGCGCCGCGCCGGGCGCCACCGAGCCGGTCACCTCGATGTCCAGCATGACCTCGCCGTCGGCGGCTCCCCCGGGGGAGTTGACCGCGCCGTCCACGCTTACCGCCGTCACCGACGGCTCGGTGATGCCGAGCCCGGAGAAGTAGGTCGACAGGTCAGTGGTGGAGAACCCGCCGCCCAGCTCGATGATCGCGATCGTCTGCCCGGTCCCGTCCGTACCGGGCGGGAAGTTGTACGCGGACGCGACCTGCACGGGCGTAAATGACCCAGCCGGAGCCGCCGCCGTCGCGGCGCGGAAATGCGCCCGCGCCGCTGGCCGGTCGTCCAGGCCGAGCACCGCGGTCACCACCCCGTCCAGCTCGGCCGGCACCAGCAGCTCCCCGGTGCGGTACCGGTGGGTGACCGTACCGCCGCCCGGGTGCGGGCTGGACACCAGAGACAACGATGTACCGAACGCGCGTGACAAGTCGGCGGCGGAACCGGCCACCTTCACCCGGCGGGACTCGGGGTGCACCGATGTCACCGTGAGCCCGTACTCGCTGAGCACCCGGCGGACGAGCTCGATATCCGCGGGGTCGGCGCCGTAACGTTCGCCGAGCTGATCTGAAGTCAGGCCCGTGGCGTTATCCGGCAGCTCCGCGCGGCGACGCAGGATGAGCGTCACCTCGATGCGCTGAGCAGGGTCGATATCTCCGGCTGGCTGGGCTCCTGGGATCTCGGCTCGGTCGCTTCCTGGCAGCGGTACGTAACCTGGCATCGGTCGGTCCCCCTCGTATCGGTCCATCCTTGAAGGGATTGTCTCGCATGGCGGGGAGCCAGCCGCGGCGTTCTGGTCAAAAATTTCACGCGGCGCAGTGCGCTGAGCGTCGGCAGTGACGTGTTACTGAACGCGCTCAGAAGACGGGATGTGGACGACGGTCAGCGTGTACGGCGCGACCGTCACCGAGCGCGCGTTCCCCCGCGCGCTGGTGATCGAAGTGCCGTTGTTTGCCAGGGTGTAGACGGTGGGCGTGCCGTTGGCGGTGAATCCGTTGAGGGTGAGACCGACGGTGTAGGAGTTGGACGGGTCCTCGTTGTCGATGAGGATGTTGAGGCTGCCGTTTCGCTCGCGTACCGCGTGCACGCGCAGCAGCGGCTCGCTGGAGCTGGAGGTGACCATCGTGTCGCCGGGCGAGGCTAGCTTGGTAAGCATCTCGATGCCGTAGTACGGGGCGAATGGGGTGTCGACGGCTGGTTCGGTGGTGCCGCCGTAGTCGGTGTTGTTGGAGAAGATGCCCTGGTCGCCGTAGTCGGTGGCGCCGTCGACGGTGGTGACGGTGCCTTCGCCGTTGTGCTCGTTCCACCAGTCGATGTTGGACGCGCCGTTTTCCAGCCAGGTCATGTACATGTC
>JBEKHI010000128.1:0-19095 GCA_050012355.1 Streptosporangiaceae bacterium
AAGGAGAGGACCGTGCAGACGATCATGCTGGAGAGTAACGACTCGCTGACCGCTCTCCACCAACTCGCCACAGAATAGGTCCATGAAGCAGCACCCTAGATGTTTACTAGATTGTTGACAATGTTTGTGACAAAAGTTTGGCCATGTTGATGCCAACGGTAACGATCCCCCAGCGCAATGTCACGCTACGAGGTGCGAAGCCCACCCTGCGTGTTCCGTCAGTGGCCTTGAGGTGCTAGCCGCGGCGTGCTTGAAGTGCTGGCGGCGACGCCCCGATGTGCTGTCCGCGGCGTGCTCTATTACCTAGGCCATTACCCACACCGACCCCACCGCTTGCACGGACCCCATCGCTTACGCCGACCTCATTACTTACGCGGACCCCATCGCTTACGCCGACCCCATCGCCTACACGGACCTCATCGCTTGCGTTGACCTCATTACTTGCGCGGACCTCGCGACTGCCGACGCTGCGCTCACGCCGATTGCGCCGGGAACCCTGGGCCGTCACGCGCCGCGCGCGGACAATAGGCACATACGGTGCATTGCGCGGGGCTGGGGACCTTCTACAGTGCTGTCGATGACTCATCGCTGGGGTTATAGCACCATCGGTGGCCCATCGCTGGGGTCGAGGAGCGGCGCCGGAGCCAGCCGGCGCGGCTCTGGGGCCGACGGGGGATTTTTGCTGGTTGGTGCGGGGCTAACCAGCAAAGTGCATGGTTGGTTCCGCACCAACCAGCAAAGGTTCGGGGGTGGCGGGCGTTGATTACCCGAGTGGTCGGTAGATCTGGCAGAATAAGACGCTGACTACCTGGTTAAGCGGCGCCCTCTCATCGTTCGCGCGGCCGGGGTCCACCGCGCGGTCCGGCCGGCTTTCCCCTGCTGGCACGGCGGCCGTCGCACATTAACACTCGCAGGGAGAAGACCACAGCTGTGGCTGTCAAGATCAAGCTGAAGCGCATGGGCAAGATCCGGGAACCTTACTACCGGATCGTCGTCGCGGACGCCCGCACCAAGCGGGACGGACGGGCGATTGAGGAGATCGGCAAGTATCACCCGAAGCTCGAGCCATCGCTCATCGAGGTGGATTCCGATCGGGTTCAGCACTGGCTCAAGGTCGGCGCGCAGCCGACCGACCCGGTGCGTCACCTGCTCACCATTACCGGGGACTGGCAGAAGTTCAAGGGCGAGCCTGGCGCGGAAGGTACCCTCAGGGTCGCCGAGCCGAAGGCCGACAAGAAGGACCGCTACGAGGCCCTGGTGAAGGAGAGCTTCGCCGCCAAGGAGACTAAGGAAGCCAAGGGCGGCAAGAAGGAGTCCGCGAAGAGCGGCAGCCGGCCGAAGAAGGCGGACGCGACCAAGACCGACGGCGCCAAGACCGACGGCGCCAAGACCGACGGCGCCAAGACCGACGGCGCCAAGGCGGACCAGGCTAAGGCGGACGACGCTAAGGCTGAGGACGTCAAGGCTGAGGTCACGACGGAGGCCAAGGCCGAGGACGCCGCGGCTGAGGTCACGACGGAGGCCAAGGCCGAGGACGCCGCGGCTGAGGTCACCACCGAGGCCAAGGCCGAGGACGTCAAGGCCGAGACCGAGCCGGCTGAGACCGCGCCGGCCAAGGACGCCGAGCCGGCCGCGAATGGCGATGGCGCGAGCGAGGCCTGACGTGCTTGAGGAAGCCCTCGAGCATCTGGTTCGCGGCATCGTTAGCTACCCCGATGACGTGCACGTGGTGAGCAGGATGCTGCGCCGCGGCAACGTACTTGAGGTGCGGGTGCACCCAGAAGATCTGGGCAAGGTTATCGGCAGGGGCGGCCGGACCGCTCGCGCGTTGCGCACGGTGATCGGTTCGCTGGCGGGAAACCGGCACGTCCGCATCGACCTGCTGGAGACCGGCGAAGTCCGTTAACCCGGCAATGCAGGTAATGGTCGGCCGGATCGGCCGTGCGCACGGGCTCCGCGGTGAGGTCGTGGTCGGTGTCAGCACCGACGAGCCTGAAGAGCGGTTCGCTCTCGGCTCGGTGTTTGACACCGATCGCGGCCCCCTCACAGTGGAGACCGTGCGCTGGCACTCCGGCCAGTTGCTGGTCAGGTTCGCCGGAAGTTCCGATCGGAACGCGGCGGAGGAACTGCGCGGATTGTGGCTAGGCATCGACAGCGACACGCTGCCGCCGCCGGTCGATCCCGACGAGTTCCGCGATTATGACCTCGTTGGGCTCGCGGTGGAGACCATGGATGGTCGCGCTGTCGGTGTCGTGACCGACATAGCGCATCTGGGACAGGACCTGCTTGAGGTGCGCGCTCCGGACGGCGGCCAGGTTCTCGTGCCGTTCGTCAAGGCCATCGTGCCCGAGGTTGACCTGGCGGCCGGGCGGATACGGATCGACCCGCCGACCGGGCTGCTGGATCTGGGCGAGTAGCCGTGCGCGTCGACATCATCACGATCTTTCCCGAATACTTCGACGGGCCGCTCACCGTCTCCCTCATCGGCAAGGCCGTGGCCCGCGGCGACATCAGCTTCGGCGTTCACGACCTGCGCCGCTGGGCGGCCGACGTGCACCATACGGTGGACGACACGCCGTTTGGCGGTGGTCCAGGGATGGTGATGAAGGCCGACGTCTGGGGTGCGGCGCTTGCCGACGTGGTACCGGATCCCAGCGCGCGCTTGGTGGTGCCGACGCCGAGTGGCGTGCCGTTCACCCAGGAACTGGCGGCGCGGTACGCGACGACCGAGCACCTGGTTTTCGCGTGCGGGCGCTACGAGGGGATCGACAGCCGGGTCGCCGCCGAAGCCAGCAGCCGGATGCCGGTGGATGAGGTCAGCATCGGGGATTACGTGCTCGCGGGGGGAGAAGCGGCCGTCGCGGTGATCCTCGAGGCCACCTGCCGTCTGGTGCCGGGGGTGCTGGGAAACGAGTCTTCCGCGCAGGACGACTCGTTCAGTGGCGAACTGGCGGGACTGCTGGAAGGTCCGGTCTATACTCGGCCTAGGTCATGGCGTGGCCTAGAGGTGCCCGAGGTGCTGCTGTCAGGGAACCACGCCGCAATCGCCCGCTGGCGCCGTGACGAGGCGCTGCGGCGCACGGCTGCCAATCGCCCGGACCTGATTGCTGGGGTGACGGCCAAGCCGGAAAGCCTGGACCGCCGGGACCGCGAGGTGCTCAGGCAGGCTGGGTTTCCGGTAGACTTAGGTGCTGCCCTGTCGGGCGTACCCCGTATATAGACCGAGGAAGCTCAACCATGCACACCGCGATCGCTGAACTTGAGCAGGCCCAGACCCGGGCGGACATTCCTAGTTTCCGTCCCGGCGACACCCTGAAGGTGCACGTCAAGGTCGTTGAGGGCAACCGCTCTCGGATCCAGGTGTTCCAGGGTGTCGTGATCCGCCGGTCCGGTGGCGGGCTGCGTGAGACCTTCACCGTCCGCAAGGTCAGCTACGGCGTTGGCGTCGAGCGGACCTTCCCGGTGCACAGCCCGTCGATCGACAAGATCGAGGTTGTCACCCGCGGCAAGGTGCGTCGGGCCAAGCTTTACTACCTGCGTGACCTGCGCGGCAAGGCCGCTCGCATCGCCGAGCGCCGCGAGAACGCCTGACCTCATTTTCTTCCCCGTCGCGGCCGGTTTGCCCCGCGAGGCGAGATCCCGTCGCGCTGCGATTGGCGCTACGCTCTAGGTGATGAGGGACAAGGGCGACGCTGCCGCGAGTGACCCCTCGCGCGGCTCCCAGCCTGAGAACAAACAACCCGGCACGGCACAGTCCGCTTCGGGGCGGGCGCGGACTGAAGGGGAGCGGATGGACGACGGTTCCGGACGGCAGGAGAGCGCGGGACCGGCCGCGTCCGCGACCGACGGGCCTAGTTCAGAGCCTGACGGACCGGAAGCGACGAACGCTGCCGCGGATGAAGAGACGCCCGCCGACTCTCCCAGCTCCGAATCCGGGACTCCGGCAGCCGCTGCCACCAAGGCCAAGGCCAAGGGCAAGCCCGGGGGCAAGCGCCGGTCGTTCTGGAAAGAATTGCCGGTCCTGATCGTGGTGGCGCTGGTGCTGGCGCTAGTCATCAAGACGTACGCGCTGCAGGCGTTTTACATTCCGTCGGGTTCGATGGAGAACACGCTTGAGATCGGTGACCGGGTGCTGATCAACAAGCTGGTCTACGACTTCCGCGGCATTCACCGCGGCGACGTGATCGTGTTCAACGGCGCGGGCTCCTGGGACACCGATCTCGCGGCACCGAGCACGAACCCGGTGTCGAGGTTCTTCACCAACATCGGTCAGATGATCGGTGTGGAGCACGGCGAGGATGACTACGTGAAGCGGGTCATCGGGCTGCCGGGTGACCACGTGGCGTGCTGTAACGCGCAGGGCCAGATCACGGTCAACGGCGTGGCACTGAGCGAGACCTCGTACCTCTACCCAGGCAACGCGCCCTCCGAAGAACGGTTCAGCATCACGGTTCCGCCGGGGCGGCTGTGGGTGATGGGTGACCACCGCGCCATCTCCTACGACTCGCGTGGTCACATGGGTGACCCAGGTGGCGGGACGATACCGGAGAGCGCCGTGCTCGGCCGGGTGTTCGTGCGGATCTGGCCGCCGAGCCGGTGGGGTTTCATATCGATCCCGTCGACCTTCAACCAGCCAAAGCTCAATGAGGCGCTGGGCGGTTCGCTGGGCGCGACTCTCTCCGCCTCGACGGGGAAGATCGCCTCGCTGGCTTCGCCGGGCCTTCCGGTTGAGCTGGGCCTGGCCGGAGCGGTACCGCTGACCTTGCTGCAGCGCAAGCTGCGCAGGCGCCTGCGGCGGCGCCGTTCCTGATCCACCGAAGCTGTCCGAGGACACCAGAACTGGCGTGGCTCAGGGCCCGTCGTGGCGTACGCTGCGAAGTGTCATGAGCCCTCAGTCACGCGTCCCCGACTGGCTGCGCCAGCACGGTTTCACCCCACGGCGGAACGCCGGACTCGCGGCCTACGAGAACTCACTCGCCCGGGCGGGGCTCTCGCCCGTGGCCGGGATCGACGAGGCCGGACGCGGAGCCTGCGCGGGACCCCTGGTGGTGGCAGCCGTCGTCCTCGATTCGCGGTCCCTGCGCAAGCTTCCGGGGCTGGCGGATTCCAAGCTGCTGACCGAGCGAGCCCGAGAGGAGATGTATCCGGACATACTCCACCGGGCCCTAGACTGGCACGCGGTGGTTATCCCTGAGGGCGAGATTGACGCGGTTGGCCTGCATGTATGTAATATCCAGGGCATGCGGCGCGCCCTCGCCGGACTGCGGATCATGCCCGGATATGCCCTTACCGATGGCTTCCCGGTCCCCGGACTCGGGGTTCCGGCGCTGGCTGTCTGGAAAGGCGACCGAGTCGCGGCGTCGGTGGCGGCGGCCTCGATTGTGGCGAAAGTCACCAGGGATCGGATGATGCGCGAGCTTGGCGAGCGTTATCCGGTATATGGCTTTAGCCGCCACAAGGGGTATGTCACCGATGAGCATCTGCGAGCGCTGCGAGAGCACGGGCCCAGTCCGGTGCACCGCCGCTCGTTCCGCTGCGTCCCGGCTGCGGGTGCGGCCGGATTGGCGGACATACCGGGTGAACCGGCCCTAGTGGCCGGCGAGGAAGCGACGGGACGCGACTGGGTGACGCTGGCGGGGCCGGCAGAGGGAGAATAGGTGCCATGAGCGCGGAAGACCTGGAGAAGTACGAAGCGGAGATGGAGCTGCAGCTCTACCGCGAGTACCGTGACGTGGTCGGGCTGTTCACTCATGTCGTGGAGACCGAGCGGCGGTTCTACCTCACCAACGACGTCGACCTGAAGGTCAGGACCACCGACAACGGCGAGGTTTTCTTCGAGGTCACCATGCACGACGCCTGGGTCTGGGACATGTACAGGCCGGCGAGGTTCGTAAAGAATGTGAAGGTAGTCACATTCAAGGACGTCAACATCGAAGAACTGGCCAAGAGTGATCTTGAGCTGCCCGCGGACAAACCGGGCTTCTCGCCCTGACCTGTCCTGGGCGCTGTCCGGGATCTGGTAAGTAGGGAGCATGCTCGGACTTCCTGACGGCATCACGGCCACGCTCTTCGATATGGACGGGGTCATCACCAATACCGCGACGGTGCATGACGCGGCCTGGAAACAGACCTTCGACGAGTTCTTGAAGCAGCGCGCCACGCAGACCGGGGAAAAATTCGTCCCCTTCGATCCAGTCGAGGACTACGACACCTACGTTGACGGGAAGCCGCGGCTTGACGGCACCCGGTCCTTCCTCGAATCCCGCGGTATCCACCTGCCCGAGGGCACACCGGATGATCCGCCAACTGCCCAGACCCTCTACGGCGTCAGCAACCGCAAGAACGAACTGCTGCTGTCCGTGCTCGCCAAGGATGGCGTCCAGGTCTACGACGGTTCTGTTCGCTACCTGCACGCGGTACGGGCGGCCGGGCTGCGGACGGCCATCGTCTCCTCCAGCGCCAACACCGTGCAGGTGCTGCAGGCGGCCGGGCTGACCGACCAGTTCGACGTGCGGGTGGACGCTCAGGTCGCGAAGACCAAGAACCTCACCGGCAAGCCCGCTCCCGACACCTACCTGGAGGCCGCCAAGGAGCTGGGCGTCCCGGCCAGCGAAGCGGCGGTCTTCGAGGACGCCCTGGCCGGGGTCGAGGCAGGCCGCGCGGGTCACTTCGGGCAGGTCGTCGGCGTGAATCGTGCCAACCAGGCGGAGGCGTTGCGGCAGCATGGTGCCGACATCGTCGTCAACGACCTCGGAGACCTCCTGTGATCACGAACCCGTCTTACGGCATCGAGCCCTGGTCCCTGACCGAGTCGGAGTTCAACCTGGACCTGCTCGCGCAGAGCGAGTCAGTGTTCGCGCTGTCCAACGGGCACATCGGCCTGCGCGGGAACCTGGACGAGGGTGAGCCTTACGGTTTGCCCGGTACCTACCTGAACTCGGTGTACGAGGTCCGTCCGCTGCCGTACGCGGAGGCCGGATACGGCTACCCGAAGGACGGCCAGACCGTCATCAACGTGACCAACGGCAAGCTGATCCGCGTACTGGTCAACGACGAGCCGATGGACATCAGGTACGGGACGCTGCATTCCCACGAACGGACGCTGGATCTGCGCGCCGGGACTCTCACTCGTCGTTTTGAATGGTCATCCCCTGCTGGTACTCGGGTGCGGGTCACGTCGGTGCGGCTGGTCAGCCTCAGTCAGCGCGCGATCGCCGCGATCCAGTACACGGTGGAGTCGCTATCGGACGAGCCGGTCCGGCTGGTCGTCCAGTCTGAACTGGTCGCCAATGAGGAGATACCCCGGCCGGCCAAGGACCCCCGGGCGGCGGCGGTGCTATCCGAGCCGCTGGTTAGCGAGATGAACACCGCCAGCAACGGCGGGCGGGCCATGGCGGTTCTCGTGCACGCGACCCGTACCAGCGGCCTGAAGCTGGCGGCGGGCATGTCGCACCTGATCACCGGGCCGGAGAAGATGCAGATCTCGGTCGACTCCCAGCCCGACCTGGCGCGCGCCACGATCGCCGCCGAGATGCGCTCTGGTGAGCAACTGCAGCTCGTCAAGTACATCGGGTACGGCTGGTCCAGCCAGCGGTCCCGCCCGGCGCTGCACGATCAGGTGGCTGGCGCGATCGCCGCCGCCGAGCTCACCGGATGGGACGGCCTGATTGCCGAGCAGCGCCAGTACCTGGACGACTTCTGGGAAGGCGCGGACGTCATGGTCGAGGGCGACGTGCAGATTCAGCAGGCCGTGCGGTTCGGGCTGTTCCACATCCTGCAGTCCGGGGCGCGGGCCGAGCACCGGCCGATCGCGGCTAAGGGCCTGACCGGAACCGGGTACGACGGGCACACGTTCTGGGACACCGAGACGTTCGTGCTCCCGGTGCTCATTTACACGCATCCGCAGGCCGCGGGTGACGCGCTGAGCTGGCGGCACTCGGTCATGGACATCGCCAAACAGCAAGCCACCGACCTGGGGCTGCGGGGCGTGGCGTTCCCGTGGCGGACGATCCGGGGCGAGGAATGCTCTTCCTACTGGCCAGCGGGCACCGCCGCGTTCCATATCAACGCTGACATAGCCCACGCGGCGGCCCGGTATATCGATGCGACCCAGGATGAGACGTTCGAGACCGAGGTCGGGCTGCCGATCCTGGTGGAGACCGCCCGGCTGTGGCGCTCGCTCGGCCAGCACGACGCGGCGGGCCGGTTCCGCATCGACGGGGTGACCGGGCCGGACGAGTACAGCGCCATCAAGGACAACAACGTCTACACAAACCTGATGGCGCAGCACAACCTCACGGCCGCCGCCGACATCGCGGAGAAGTACCCGGATATCGCCGCCAGCATGGGGGTGACCACCGAGGAAGCGGCCTCCTGGCGAGATGCCGCGAAGTCGATGTACATCCCGTTCGACGATCGTCTCGGGGTGCACTGCCAGCACGAGGGCTTCACCGACTACGCGCGCTGGGACTTCGAGAACACTCCGGAAGACAACTACCCGCTGCTGCTGCACTACCCGTACTTCCAGCTCTACCGCAAGCAGGTCATCAAGCAGGCGGACCTGGTGCTGGCTATGCAGATGCGGCCCGACGCCTTCAGCCACGAGCAGACGGTGCGCAACTTCAACTACTACGAAGCGCTCACCGTACGGGATTCGTCGCTGTCGGCGTGCACGCAGGCGGTGATCGCCGCCGAAGTCGGCCAGCTCGACCTCGCCTACGACTATCTGGCCGAGGCGGCGCTCATGGACCTGCAGGACCGCGAGCACAACACGCGGGACGGACTGCACATGGCCTCGCTGGCCGGGGCCTGGACCGCGCTGGTCGGCGGTTTCGGCGGGATGCGCTGCGGCCCGGACGGGATCAGCGGGCCTGGCATCGTGGCGTTCAGCCCGCGGCTGCCCCCGGGCCTGGCCAGCCTCGCGTTCCGGGTGCGCTACCGGGGACGGCTGCTGATGGTGGAGACCCGTGGCGATCAGGTGCGCTACTCGCTGCTTGACGGGGACTCCATCGACCTGGCGCATCACGGGCAGGAGTTCACGCTGGGCACCGACCCAGTGTCGATGCCGATCCCGCCGATCGAGGCAGGGCCCCGTCCGGCGCAGCCCTTCGGCCGCGCGCCGCAGCCGCACCGCAAGCGGGACTAACGTCTTGACCCGCCCACGTTGACTCAGCAAAGCTCTATGTCAACGTGGGCGCCCCGCTGGAATTGAATCATGCCGCACCGACATTTCAGCAGAGTTATCCACAGGGCGACCATAACGACGCGGGGTTATCCACAGGAAAAATCCCGCTCCTGACCGCGCCCGGGTCCGCGAGCCATCGTCATCACCAGGAGGTGATGGCGATGAGCGCCACACACATCAGCCCGGCGGCGGTTGAGGCCAGGCAGGTTCTCGGCCGCGAGGGCGAAGAGGCGGCCGTCAAGTACTTGCGGGAAAAGGGGTACCGGATCCTCGACCGCAACTGGCGGTGCGCCGAGGGGGAACTGGACATCGTGGCGGTGGACCGCCGCCACGTATTCGTCGCGGTTGAGGTGAAGACCCGGTCAGGTACCAGGTTCGGCACGCCTCTTGAGGCGGTGGGACGGGCCAAGCTCCGCCGGCTGCGCGGGCTGACGATCGCCTGGCTGAACGCGCACGGCGTCAGGTACGACCGGGTGCGAGTCGACGTCATCGGGATCTTGTACGAGCCGACCGGCGGGTTCTCGATCCACCACGAAGAGGCGGTGGGGTAGATGACGCTCGCTCGCACCTACTCGGTCGCGTTGATCGGGGTCAGGGGCCACGTCGTCGAGGTCGAGGCCGACATCGCCAGCGGGCTGCCCGCCACGGTCCTGGTCGGCCTGCCGGACACCGCGCTGCGCGAGGCACGGGACCGGATCAGGGCCGCGATCAACAACAGCGGGGCGCACTGGCCGTCGACCAAGATCACCGTGGGCCTGTCACCGGCCAGCCTGCCCAAGCGCGGATCGGGTTTCGATGCCGCCATCGCGATCGGGCTGCTCGCCGCCGACAGCAAGATCTCAGCCGACCGGCTGAAGAACCTGATGTTCTACGCCGAGCTTGGCCTCGACGGCCAGCTCCGTCCGGTCAATGGCGTGCTGCCCGCTGTGCTCGCCGCCAAGGACGCCGGGCTGACGACCATGGTCGTGTCGGCGGCCAACGCCGCCGAGGCGGCCCTGGTGCCCGATGTCACGGTGGTCGCCGCCAGCAGCCTGGGCGAGCTGATCCTCTGGCTGCACGGCGGCCCCGCACCGCAGCCGCCGGCCATCGAGACCGTCAAAGCCAGCAAACCAAAAGACAAGGACATGTCCGATGTCCTCGGCCAGGCCGACGCCCGCTTCGCGGTCGAGGTCTGCGCCGCTGGCGGCCACAACCTCAGCCTGCTCGGCCCGCCGGGGGCCGGCAAGACGATGCTGGCCGAACGGATGCCAGGTATCCTGCCCGCGCTGGATACGCGGGCCGCGCTCGAGGTCACCTCGATTCACTCGGTGGCCGGCGAACTCCAGCCGGACGCGGGGCTAGTCACCCGGCCGCCGTTCTGCGCGCCGCACCACACCGCCAGCAAGGCCGCGATCGTCGGCGGTGGCAGCGGGCAGATCAGGCCCGGTGCGGCGAGCCTGGCGCACAATGGCATCCTGTTCCTCGACGAGGCACCGGAGTTCGACCGTGATGTGCTGGACGCGCTCCGGCAGCCGCTGGAATCCGGCGAGGTGGTGATCGCCCGGCTGGGCATCTGCGCCGCGTTCCCCGCGCGGTTCGCTCTGGTGCTGGCCGCCAACCCGTGCCCCTGCGCGAAGGCCAACTCCGGTATCTGTGAGTGCGCGCCCGCTGCCCGCCGCCGATATCAGGCCAAGCTGTCAGGCCCGCTGCTCGACCGGGTGGACGTGAAGGTGGAACTGCAGCCGGTCGCCCGGGCCGACATCTTGCACAACGCAACCGGTGGCGAGCCAACCGAAGCCGTCGCGGACCGGGTGGCGCAGGCCCGCGCCCGCGCCGCGCAAAGGTACCAGGGCACCTCCTGGCGGCTGAACGCGGAGATCCCAGGCGCCGAGCTGCGCCGCGACTATCCGGTCAGGCCGGGCGCGCTGATCTGGCTCGACCAGGCCATGCAGAACGGCCAGGTCACCGCCCGCGGCGCCGACAAGGTGATGCGGGTCGCCTGGACCCTCGCCGATCTCGCTGGCAGGGATCAGCCGGGAAGCGATGAGGTCACCGGAGCGATCGGGCTCTGGCTGGGGGTGGCCCGATGAATGACGAACGCTACGCGCGGGCCGCGCTCACCTACCTGGCCGAGCCGGAGGACGTCGCGCTCGCCCGGCTCGTCGCAGACGTCGGCGCTGCCCGCGCCGTCGAGATGATCAAAACCGGGGGCGACAGCCGGTGGCAGGCCCGGATCAACGACCTGCCCGGGCCAGCGGAGATGAAAGCCTTCGCCAGTGCGGGGATCCGGCTGGTCTGCCCGGGTGACCCGGAGTGGCCATCCAGGCTCGAGGACCTGGGCGACAAGACGCCATACGCGCTGTGGCTACGGGGCAATGGCGATCTGCGGCTCAGCTGCCTGCGCTCGGTCGCGATCGTGGGGGCCAGGGCCGCGACGGCCTACGGCAGCTACATGGCTACCGAGCTGGCGTCCGCGCTGGCGGCCAGCGGCTGGGCGATCGTCTCCGGCGGGGCGTACGGCGTCGACGCCGCGGCGCACCGTGGCGCGCTGGCTAGCGGTGGAGTCACTATCGCCGTTATGGCCTGCGGTGTCGATCATCCGTATCCGGCTGGTCACGTCGAGCTGATGAACGCGATAACCAAGACCGGAGTGGTGATGAGCGAGTGGCCGCCTGGGTGCAATGCCACCCGGTTGCGGTTCCTCAGCCGGAACCGGGTGATCGCCGCCCTGGCGGCCGGGACCGTGGTGGTGGAGGCGGGCCGCCGCAGCGGCGCGCTGAACACCGCCAAGCACGCCGGCGACCTGGAACGCCCCCTGATGGCGGTCCCGGGCCCGGTAACCTCGCAGCTGTCCGCCGGTTGTCACATGATGATCAGGAACTGGGGCGCCGCGCTGGTCACGACGACGGCCGAGGTCACCGAGACCCTTGGCCTGGACACCGCGGACTGGCCCCAGCAGCCCGTCCTGCCATGGGACGAACTCGATCCCGGCCTGAAAAAAGTGCTCGACGCGCTCCCGGCCCGCGGCGGCATCAGCACCGCCGAGGTGGCGGTGGCCGCCGGAGTCGATCCCCGGACCGCCGTGACCAGTCTCGGCGCGCTGGCCGCTGGCGGGTTCGCGGAGCGATGCCCGGGCGGCTGGCGAGTCCGCCGGTCTCATACCACGGGGGACGGAGTAAACTAAAACTCCGGCCTAATGATGGCTGGAAATTCGCGCGCCCGCTTACCACTGGGGAAATCCCCGGGGGACGCACCACTCGGTCCGCTCCGGTCTCCTGACCGGTGGCGGTGTGGCCGCGTCGCGTGGCGCCAGGAGGAACCGAGAACAACAGAAGGGACCGTGTGCGATGGCCCCGGTCGTCACCATGAGGCAGCTCCTGGAGAGCGGCGTTCACTTCGGGCACCAGACGAGGCGCTGGAACCCGAAGATGAAGCGCTACATTCTCACCGAGCGCAACGGCATCTACATTATTGACCTGCAGCAGTCGCTGGACTACATCGACCGCGCCTACGAGTTCATCAAGGAGACGGTCGCCCACGGCGGCACCATCCTGTACGTGGGGACCAAGAAGCAGGCGCAGGAAGCGATCGCCGAGCAGGCCCGCAGGGTCGGCATGCCGTACGTGAACCAGCGCTGGCTGGGCGGGATGCTGACAAACTTCTCGACCGTGTTCAAGCGGCTCCAGCGGCTCAAGGAGCTTGAGGAGATCGACTTCAACGATGTAGCGGGCTCCGGCATGACCAAGAAGGAGCTGCTGCACCTCAAGCGGGAGAAGGACAAGCTCGAGCGGACCCTTGGCGGTATCCGCGACATGACCAAGGTGCCGAGCGCCGTCTGGGTGGTGGACACCAAGAAGGAGCACATCGCGGTCAACGAGGCGCGCAAGCTGGGTATCCCGGTCGTCGCGGTCCTCGACACCAACTGCGACCCGGACGAGGTGAACTACCCGATCCCGGGGAATGACGACGCGATCCGCAGTGTTTCGCTGCTGACCCGAGTGGTGGCCGACGCGGTGGCGGACGGCCTGATGTCCCGGGCCGGCGCCGCCAGCGGTGACGCCAAGCCTGCCGATGACCAGTTCACCCCCGCCGAGGAGCCGCTCGCCGAGTGGGAGCGCGATCTGCTGCAGGGCACCCCGGACGACACCGTGACCGGGACTCCGATCACCGGGAACGCCGCCGGGGAAGACCCGACGCTGGCCGAGGCCGACGAGATTAACGCCGCTGATGAAGCGAGCGCTGCCGCTGAGGTCAGTACTGCTGCTGAGGCCAGTGTTGCTGCTGAGACCAGCACTGGCGACGACAAGCCGGAGGCGGAAGAAGCCGCCACCGACGCAGCCGACGGCGACGAGTAAACGAAAGACAGGGGAGATGGCGAACATTTCGGCCGCTGATGTTAAGCGGCTTCGCGAGCAGACGGGCGCGGGAATGCTCGACTGCAAGAAGGCCCTAGACGAGGCGGACGGCGACTTCGATTCCGCCGTCGAGGTCCTCCGGATCAAGGGCGCCAAGGACGTGAACAAGCGCGCTACCCGCACCGCGGGCAACGGGCTGGTCACGGCCGAGCTGAACGGTACCGATGCCGGGGTGCTGGTCGAGCTGAACTGCGAGACCGACTTCGTGGCCAAGACCGATCTGTTCCAGGAGCTTGCCGGACAGATCGCCAAGGCGACGCTGGCGAGCAAGGCCGCCGACCGGCTGGCCGCGCTGAGCACCGAGGTGCAGCGCCCCGGAGGAGGGCAGAGCCAGACGGTCGAGCAGCTCATCGAGTCCGCCGCCGCCGAGCTGAAGGAGAAGATGGAGCTCGGCCGGTTCGCGCGGTTCGAGGGCGGTTACGTGACCAGCTACCTGCACCGCTCCGACCGGGCGCTGCCGCCGACTCTCGGCGTGCTGGTCCAGACCGACCAGGCCAACGAGGAGGTCGCGCGGGACCTCGGGCAGCAGATCGCCGCGATGCGCCCGCAGTACGCGACTCGTGATGACGTCCCGGCGGACGTGGTCGACAAGGAGCGGCGGATCGCCGAGCAGATCACCCGCGAGGAAGGCAAGCCGGAGCAGGCGGTCCCGAAGATCGTCGAGGGCCGGGTGAACGCCTTCTTCAAGGACGTCGTGCTGGTCGAGCAGCCGTTCGTGAAGGACGGCAAGCAGACGGTCGGCCGGGTCCTCGCGAACGATGGCGTGTCCGTACTCGGCTTCGCCCGCTTCCAGGTCGGCCAGGCCTAATGCCGGTAGCGGATAATAGCGTCCCCTCGCCCGCGCCTGATGGCGAGGGGACGTTCCACCCCAGCTGGCGCCGGGTTGTCGTCAAGCTTTCCGGCGCGCTGTTCGCCGGTGATGAGCCGCTCGGTATTTCGCCGGACGTGGTCTCCCACCTAGCTGGTGAGATCGTCGCCGCGGTGAAGGAAGGGGTCCAAGTCGCCGCCGTTGTCGGCGGCGGCAATATGTTCCGCGGCGCCGCACTGGCCGAGCGCGGCATTGACCGGGCTCGGGCCGACTACATGGGAATGCTGAGCACGGTCATCAACTGCCTGGCGCTGCAGGACAACCTGGAGAAGCTGGGCGTGGACACCCGGGTTCAGACGTCGATCACGATGGGGCAGGTCGCGGAGCCCTACATACCGCGGCGGGCGATCCGGCACTTGGAGAAGGGCCGTGTCGTCATCTTCGGTGCTGGGCTCGGTGCTCCCTACTTCTCAACCGACACCGCGGCCGCCCAGCGCTCGCTGGAGATCGGTGCCGACGCCGTGCTCAAGGGAACCAGGGTGGATGGCGTCTATGACGCCGACCCGCAGACGCATCCGAACGCGACCAAATTCAGTCGGCTGGACTACGATGAGTACCTAAGCCGTGGGCTGAAGGTCATGGACAGCACCGCGGTCAGCCTTAGCCGCGACAACGGGCTGCCGATCGTCGTGTTCGCGCTCATGGAGCCGGGTAATGTGGTGAGGGCTATCCGCGGCGAGCCTATCGGCACGCTGGTCTGCGATGCAGGAGCCCCATAACTCAGGGAGCAGAGATGATTGACGACACGCTCCTCGAGGCCGAGGAGAAGATGGACAAGGCCGTCACGGTCGCCAAGGAAGAGTTCAGTACCATCCGCACCGGCCGGGCACATCCTGGCATGTTCAGCAAGATCACCGCCGAGTACTACGGCACCCAGACCCCGCTGAATCAGCTCGCGTCGTTCCATGTTCCCGAGCCGCGCATGATCGTCGTGCAGCCGTTTGACAAGTCGTCGCTTGGCGCGCTTGAGAAGGCGATCAGGAACAGCGACCTCGGCGTCAACCCGTCGAACGATGGCCTGATCATCCGGGTGATATTCCCGGAGCTGACCGAGGAGCGTCGCCGGGAGTACATCAAGACCGCGCGATCCAAGGCAGAGGACTCCCGGGTCTCGATACGCAACATCCGCCGTCACGCCAAGGACGCGCTGGACAAGCTGGTGAAGAACAGCGAGGCGGGCGAGGACGAGGTCCACCGCGCGGAACGCGATCTTCAGGAGCTGACCGATACCTATATCGGGCAAATTGATGAGCTGCTCAAGAACAAGGAATCCGAGCTTCTCGAGGTCTGAGCTTGACGCTGACTGACAAGCCCGTGGCTCCGCCGGGACGGACCGGACGGAATCTTCCGCTGGCCACCGGCGTGGGCGTCGTCCTCGGTGGCTGCGTGCTCGCCACGCTGCTTACCGTCAAGGCGACCTTCCTTATCTACATGGGTGCCGCGCTGATCCTCGGATTGCGCGAACTCTGCACCGCCTTGCACACTCGCGGGATCACCGTTCCGGTGATCCCGGTGCTGTTCGGCGGTGCCGCGATGGTGACCTGCGCCTACTGGCTAGGCGGCGACGGACTCGCTGGCGCTTTGTCGATCACGGTCCTGGCCGTACTGGCTTGGCGTTGTTTTTCTGCCATAACGACGAATTACGTCGCAGACGTGACCGCTGGCATCTTCGTCGTGGCCTACCTGCCGTTGCTCGGCTCCGCGGTTTCCGCGATGCTCGCCCCGTCCGACGGCGGACGCCGGGTGCTCGCCTTCGTCGCCGTGACCATCTGCAGCGACATCGGCGGTTACTTCGCCGGCAGTTTCCTCGGCAAGCACAAGCTGGCTCCGTCCATCTCACCGAAGAAGACCTGGGAGGGGCTCGGCGGCTCACTGGCCGCTTGCCTGATCGCCGGCTGGCTCACGCTTTCCTACCTGCTGCACGATCACTGGTGGCAGGGGCTGATCTTCGGTTTCGCGGTGACGGTGGCGGCGATCGTCGGTGACCTGGTCGAGTCGACGATCAAGCGCGATCTCGGCATCAAGGACATGGGGTCGCTGCTGCCCGGCCACGGCGGCGTGCTGGACCGGATCGATTCGCTGCTGTTCGCGGCGCCGGTTGCCTGGCTCTTGCTTATCGCGTTTAGATTATGGCCCTTGGGTAGTTACGGGCGCGAAGTCGTTTCCCCTCGAAACGGAGTTAAGCGCCCATGTCTTTCCGTATCAGACACATCCTCTGGCTCGTATACCTTGCTGTCGGTGTCTTCGTCGCCTGGAATCGCGGCTACCTTGGCCTCGGCTTCCTCCGTGCCCTGGCCAGCGCCTTGCTGGCCATCTTGCTATGGTGGCTCGCCCTGCTAGGCGTCAACCTTCACGTCCATTAGCGCCTTTCTATACATGGTGGGTGTGACACTGCCGGCACTCTTTGCTGGGCGGTGCTGCACCCACCATGACCATTTATGCAGAAGCAATCCAGGTGCGGCCCTCGGTCGCGAGCCGGGTAACCGCGGAAACAGATCCGCGTTCCTTGGCGAGTACCCGCGTTCGTTCTGTAATAGGAACGATCCATAGCCAACGGACCGGATCGTCGCCTACGGTGAAGCCCGTCAGGTCTGGTGCGTCCATTTCGGGTGGCGCCAGCGGGGACGCGTCATCCAGCAGCAGGACGGCCTGGTATCCAGGGCCGAGCGGAAAGGTGTCGGGCTCCGCGTACCAACGGACGGTATGGCCGGGGCCGAACCAGGTGACCGCGCGCCACGGGTAGGTCGCCAGCCAGGGGAAGATCCGCGCGGCGGCGGCCGAGGGCATCGTGGTGGCCAGGGCCAGTTCGACGCGGGCGTAGTCCCGCGGATCGTCCAGGACCTGTTCGACGACTGGCATCCGCTGGCAGCTCATGCCGACCGTGGCGAGCACCGTGTACGGCCGGCCGGGGGCCGGCGGCCGCTCGGAGATACCGACCGAGGGCTTGGCGCCGGTACTGGCGTCCCAGTAATGCCCGGCGGGCCCGATCCGCGATTCCAGATGGGCCAGCGCGGCCTGCTGGAACCTGCCCCAGCCACCCGCTGACTCCCGCCACTGCCAGAACGCGCGAGCCCGCTGCACCCGCGGCGCCAGCCCCTCTATCGCGTCGTCCAGCGACCAGCCGAATGGGGTCTGGCCGACGATGTCCCGGCTGTAACCTGGCATGCCCCGGCTCGAACTCGCCCAGCCGGGCAGCACGGCGAGCAGCGTGCCGCGCTCGGTGATCGCAACGCCGTCGCCCTCCTCGAACCAGATCGCCTCCAGCGTCGCCGGGTCAGGACGAGAGCGCCCGCGCGGCCGCCGCGTATTGGCCAGCGGCATCAGCGGAGCCAGGCCGGCCGTGAGCCGTTCCCGGTCGGTGGTCTCCGGTGCTGATCGGTGGTTGGCGATCCAGGTGGCCGCTATCACCGAGGTATCATCACGAAGGTAGGCTGCGGTGGCTTCGCCGTCACACTCGACGGTGACCCTGCGGCTTCCGTAGGGGCTCACGCTTTCCAGCAGCACCTCTATTCGCGGCAGCAACGCAGAGTCATCAAACATGATCGCCATGTAACCATTTTCGCCCGGTTTGCCCGTCGCGATCAAGACCTAGCGGCGGAGAGATATCCTTGACTTTCGTGTCTCGTCCTCCCCAGCACCTGGCTGATCTCGGCATCGCCGAACGCCGCGCCGCGGTTGAAGCGCTCGGCGAGCGTCCGTTCCGCGCCGATCAGCTATCGAGGCATTTCTTCGCCCGGTATACGGACGAGCCCTCGGAGATGACTGACCTGCCGGAGCAGGCGCGGTCCGCGCTGGCCGGCTCGCTGCTGCCGCGGCTGCTGTCGCCGGTTCAGGAACTGTCTTGTGACAATGGTGGTACCCGCAAGACCCTGTGGAAAACTCTGGACGGCTCGCTGGTGGAGTCGGTCCTGATGAAGTACCCGGACCGGATCACCATGTGCGTGTCGTCGCAGGCAGGCTGCGGGATGGGATGCCCGTTCTGCGCGACTGGGCAGGCGGGGCTTACCCGTAACCTGTCGACCGCGGAGATCGTGTCGCAGGTGGTAGCCGGCGCCCGCTCGCTGCGCGGATCGAACGAGCGGGTCTCCAACATCGTGTTCATGGGCATGGGGGAGCCGCTGGCCAACTACAAGTCCGTGCTCGGGGCGGTGCGGCGGCTGACCGACCCGGTACCCAGTGGGCTCGGCATCTCACAGCGGTCGGTGACGGTCTCCACGGTCGGCCTGGTCCCGGCGATCGAGCGGCTGGGTGACGAGGACCTGTCGGTGCGGCTCGCGTTGTCGCTGCACGCGCCGGACGACGAGCTGCGGGATGAACTGGTACCAGTGAACAAGCGGTGGAAGGTAGCCGAGGCACTGGACGCGGCCTGGGGGTACGCCGCGAAATCCGGGCGGCGGGTATCCATCGAGTACGCGCTGATCCGCGACGTTAACGACCAAGCATGGCGGGCTGACCTGCTGGGTTCGCTGTTGAAGGGTCACTTGGCGCACGTCAACCTGATCCCGCTCAACCCGACGCCGGGCTCGAAGTGGACCGCGTCCCGGCCCGGTGATCAGGATGAGTTCGTCCGGCGAATCGAGGCCCACGGGGTGCCGGTGACGATCCGCGATACCCGGGGCAGGGAGATCGACGGTGCCTGCGGTCAGCTC
>JBEKHI010000129.1:0-19018 GCA_050012355.1 Streptosporangiaceae bacterium
CACCCCCGCGGTGCGCTCATCCCAGACGGCGACCCCGGCCGCCGTTCCCGGAGCGTCCGCGTCGTTCACCGCGACCTTGAACAGCACCGGGATCTCGTCGTCGTCCGACCCGTCCGCGGCCAACTTCGACGGGCTCGGCTTCTCGTTTCAGGAACAGGCCCTCGCCGCCGCCGGGTACAGCCCGGGCGCCCAGGTCTCGGTCGACGGCATCACGTTCAGCTGGCCGTCGGGCGCGCCGGACAACACCGTGGCCATGGGGCAGACCTTCATGATCACTGGTACTGGCGCGGAGCTGGCCTTCCTCGGCGCTTCCGCCTACGGCACTCCGCACGGCATCGGCGGCACCGCGACTATTCACTACACCGACGGTTCAATCCAGTCATTCCAGCTGGTCATCGACGACTGGGATCAGTCCACCGCCACCGCGGGCCTCGATCAGGTCGCGGTCACCACCAACGTGGCCGACAACCCGTCCGGCCCGGCCCAGCGGCCTTCCACCGTGTACTTCGAGTCGGTCGCGCTGGAACCAGGCAAGACCGTCGAGGCGGTGACTCTGCCGGTCACCGCGATGCCAGCGGCGAACGTGTCGTCGCTGCATATCTTCGCGGTCTCCATCGGGTAGCTACACCTGAAAGCGTTCCGCGAGCTTGTCCATGAGGGCATCGAGCCGCTCGTCGGTGACCTGCCGCTCGGCGTCCGCGAGATACCAGGACGCGATCTCCCGCGCGCCCTGCTCGAACGGGATCACGGCTCGCCAGCCCGGCACGACGCTACGGATCTTCGAGTTGTCGAACACCATCGAGTGCGCCTTGTCGCCGATCAGCCCGGCGCCCCACTCCGGATCGGCCTCCGCGATCGCGTCCGACGGCACGTGCACGATGCTGGGCTCGACGCCCAGCGGCGCGGCCAGCGCGTACGCGATCTGATCCCAGGTGAGCACGTCGTCGGAGGTGATGTGGAAGACGTCCCCGACGGTACGCGGATGCCCGAGCAGTGGCACGAACGCGCGCGCGAAGTCGGTGTTATGCGTCAGCGTCCACAGCGACGTCCCGTCACCGTGCACGATCACCGGCTTGCCCGCGAGCATCCGCCCGAGCGCCGTCCAGCCGCCGTCGAACGGCACCAGCGTCCGGTCGTAGGTGTGGGACGGCCGCACGATCGTCGCCGGGAAACCGTCCTCGCGGTACGCCCGGGTGAGCGCGTCCTCGCAGGCGATCTTGTCCCGCGAGTACTGCCAGTACGGGTTGCGCAACGGCGTCGACTCGGTGACCGGTACCCGGGCCGGCGGCGTCTGGTACGCCGAGGCGGAGCTGATGAACACGTACTGCCCGGTCCGGCCGGTGAAAAGCTCGATGTCACGGCGCACCTGGCCCGGAGTGAACGCGACCCAGTTCACCACCGCGTCGTAGTCACCGAGCGCGGGCACGTCACCGCCGTTGATGTCGCCGCGGTGGTGCGTGACACCGGGCGGCAGCGGCCGCGCGGTGGACTGGCCGCGGTTCAGCACGTGCAGGTCGATGCCGGATTCGGTGGCTAGCTGGCTGCACGCGGAGCTGATGGCACCGCTACCCCCGATGAACAGCACACGAAGATCACTCACAGGACGAATCTACCTTCCAATCCAATGGGTCTCGAGGTTGCGGACCAGCGCGTCGCTGAGGTGGCAGCGGGCCTGCTCGACGGCGAACGCCGCCATGTACTGGCGAAACACGTCCACCGGTTCCGCCCCGATACGCATGACCCGACGGTTCGCGGTCGCGTTCACCAGCCCGGAGTCGGTGAGATCGTGTACCCGTTCCTCCAGGGCCTGGTCCGCGTCGCCCGGCTCGATCACCTCGTCGACCAGGGCATCGGCATCCGGTTCGCCCGCCACCCACTCCCGGCCGGAGAAGATCGCCTGCCGGGCAGCACGGTCACCGACGAACCTCGGCAACCGCAGATCAGAGACACCGGGAATGATGCCTTCCTTGCGGGCAGGCAGGAAGAACCGGGCGCCGCGTTCGGCGATCACGTGATCAACCACGTGCGTGAGCTGGCACGCCCCGCCGACCGCGAACCGCTCGACCACCGCGATCCAGAGCTTTTCGGTGGTGTCTTCCGGGTCATTCGCCGGGCCGGTGAGGCCACGGAAGATCTTGTGCACGTACCCGAGGTCGCGGTCGAGGAAGAACTGGTAGTCCAGTCGTCCCTCGTACAGGTCGGTGAGGTTGAGCCCAGCCCCGAACACCCGGGCCCCCGGGTACTTGGGATGGTCGACCACGCCGCCCCGGAAGACGCCGACCTCGATCCGCGAGTCGAGCAGGATGACGTCGACGGCGGCTTCGGTCTGCCGGAGCGTACCGCAGTCTTCGGCATTCAGATGACGGGGGTTGCGGAGTTCCAGGATGCCCGCCTTCCCCTCCCTGGTCACGGTGACCGGCCCGAGGTCGAGGCTGTCGCGCGCCTGGAACTCTTCGAGCAACCCCGCCGACTCCGGCAGCGGGCGGAGCATGGCGCCGATCAGGTGCGTGCCCGCGTCTGGGAGCCGCAGGACGTGCGAGGCGAACAGGCCCTGGGCGAGCTCGGTGCCGTCCTTGTCCTTGAGCGGCCGTGTGCGTTCGGCGGCCAGCTGTTCCTGCGTCGGTACGAGGCCGGGAACCTCGGTCGCGGCCGCTCGCAGCAGGTCTCCGAGCCGGAGTGCCCGCGTGCGTCCGCTGGTCAGCCGATCGTACAGTTCAGCCGCGTGCGTCCTGAGGAAATCGTCCCGTGCCTGGTATGACTCGATCGGAATCACAGTGTTCACATAACCGATTTAACACCCCGGCGGACCGGCTCTCCTAGGCTGGCGCGGTGCGGTCGGCGGCGGCCATGTCGAGCAGCTCGGCGGCGTGCGCCTGGCCGAACTCGGAGTCCTCCAGCCCAGCGAGCATCCGGGACAGCTCGCGGACGCGCGCCATCTGCTCGAGGCGGACCACTCCGGAGGAGGTGATCCGGCCGTCACTGGCCTTCTGCACGACGAGATGGTTGTCGGCGAACGCCGCTACCTGCGGCAGGTGAGTGACGACGATGACCTGGGCCTGGCGGGCCAGCCGGGAGAGCCTGCGCCCGATCTCCACCGCCGCCTTACCTCCGACACCCGCGTCCACCTCGTCGAACACGAACGTCGGGACCGGATCGGCTCCGGCGAACACCACCTCGATGGCGAGCATAACGCGGGACAGCTCACCACCGGAGGCACCCTTGTGCAGCGGCAGCGCCGGCGCGCCCGGATGCGGCGCGAGCCTGATCTCCACGTCGTCGCTGCCGTGCGGCCCCGGCTCGGGCAGCGGCGTGAGCACCGCGGTGATCTTGGCGTGCGGCATGGCGAGCGCGGTCAGTTCCGCGCTCACGTCCGCGGCGAACTGCTCGGCCGCCGCCGAACGCAGCTCGGTGAGCCGCCCGGCCAGCGTCGTCACCTCGTCCGCGAGTGACGTCTCCTGCTCCGACAGCGCGGCGATCGTGTCGTCGTCGGAGTCCAGCTCCGCTAGCCGCGCCGCGGCCGCCTTGCCCCATTCGAGCACTGCCCCGATGTCACCGCCGGGCACCGGCAGCAAGGCGCCACCGGGGAGCACGCCAGTGCCGTAGGCGCGCACCAGCCGTCCGAGCGCGGCGCGGCGCTCTTGCACCGCGGCCAGTCGCGCGGGATCAGCGTCGACGGACTGTACATAGGACGCGATCTCGGTCGCGACGTCGGAGACCAGGTACGCGGCTTCTGACAGCCGGTCGGCGAGGCCCGCGAGAATCTCGTCGAAGGCTCGCACGCCCTCCAGTGCCGAACGCGCGTGCCCGAGCATCGAGATCGCGTCCGAGGCCTCGATGGCGCTGGATGTCGGATCGCCGAGCAGCGCCTCGTGCGCGGTGGTGGCGGCGGCGTGCAGCGTGTCGGAGTTCGCCAGCCGCTCCTCCTCGGCGCGCAGCGTGACGTCCTCGTCCGCGACCGGCTCGAGCTTTTCTATCTCTTCAGCCCCGCGGCGCAGCGCGTCCGCCTCGGCGGCCCGGACGGCGGCTTCTGACCGCAGTGTCGCGAGCTCCTCGCGAACCTTCCGGTGCTGGTTGTACGTCCGCTGGTAGTCCACCAGGACCGCGGAAAGCTCGGCGCCCGCGTACCGGTCGAGCGCCTCGCGCTGCCGTCCGGGCTTGAGCAGTTGCTGCTGGTCGGCCTGCCCGTGCACCGCGACCAGGTCATCGGCGAGGTACTGCAGCAGCGACACCGGGACCGACCGGCCGCCGGCGTACGCGCGTGACCTGCCCTCGGCCGACACCGAACGACTGAGCACTATGGTGTCGTCGTCGAGGTCTCCCCCGGCCTCTTCCACCTGGTGTGCCACGTTCCCGTCAGGATCGACGCTCAGCCGGCCCTCGACGATGGCCTTCTCCGCGCCCGGCCGCACCCGCGCGGGGTCCGCGCGACCGCCGAATAGCAGGCCGAGGCCAGTGACGACCATCGTCTTGCCCGCTCCGGTCTCGCCAGTGAGCGCGGTGAAGCCGGGAGAAAGTTCGAGCACCGCGTCATCGATGACGCCAAGACCGGTGATGCGGACTTCTTCAAGCATGACCGCCCGTGCTCTCCTTCCCGGCCCTGCCCCGCCAGCCCTCAACGGGCAGCCTGAATTTCGCCACCAAGCGGTCGGTGAACAACCCCTCGCTGACCCGCGCGAGCAACACCGGTTGCGAGCCCCGGCGAACCTCGACTCGCGCGCCAGGCGGCAGGTCTACCCTACGCCGCCCATCGCACCACATAACGGCATCCGAAGTGTCCGGAGTAAGTTCGGCCGCGACCACCGAACGCGGCGACACGACCAACGGCGGCGCGAACAGCGCGTGCGCCGCGATCGGCACCAGCAGCAGTGCCTCCACCTCCGGCCACACCACCGGTCCGCCCGCCGAGAACGCATACGCGGTGGACCCGGTCGGCGTCGCGAACACCACTCCGTCGCCCGCCCACCGCGACAGCGGCCGGCCGTCCACCTCGATAATCAGCTCGACCATCCGCTCCCGCGCCACCTTCTCGACGGTGGCCTCATTCAAGGCCCACGCGGTGCCGAGGGTCGTGCCATTGCGGCGGGCGATGATGTCGATCGTCATCCTCGTCTCGACCGTGTACCGCTGCTCGATGACCTGCCCGATCGTGTAGTCCAGGCTATCGGGCTCCGCCTCGGCGAGGAAGCCGACGTGCCCGAGGTTCACGCCGACCAGCGGCGTTCCCGCCGGACGCGCGATCTCGGCGGCGCGCAGCAGCGTGCCGTCGCCGCCGAGCACGATGACGAGTTCCGCGCCGCGCGCGGCATCCGGGCCGTCCGGGACAACCTCGGTGTCATCGTCGGCGAGCTCGGCGGCTTCGGTGTCGATGACACGCACCGCGATGCCAGCCTTGGTGAGCTGCCCGATCGCCTGTCGCGCGCTCAGGACGGCGTCTTCCTTCGCCGAGTGGGCGAGTACGAGCATCGTGCGGTCGGCCGAAGTCACGACGGTCCCTCCTCAATCGCCTGCCGCACGAGTTCGTCGTCGAGCGGCGGGGCCCCACGACGGAGCCACGTGAAATACTCCACGTTTCCCGCAGGCCCCGGGAGCGGACTAGCGGTTATTCCCTGAACTCCCAGGTTTAGCGTCGCTGCCGCCTCACAAACCTCACGGATAGCATCGGCCCGCGCTTGCGGATCACGGACCACACCACCCGCCCCCACACGTTGCTTTCCGACCTCGAATTGGGGTTTTACCATCAAAACGAAGTCGGCGTCGGCCGTCGCGCAACCGACGAGCGCCGGCAGGACCAGCGTCAGCGAGATGAACGACAAGTCCGCGACGACGAGTTCCGGCGGGGGCGCGACCTGCTCCGGGGTGAGCGCGCGCACGTTCACCCGGTCGAGCACGCTGACCCGCGGATCGGTGCGCAGCGACCACGCGAGCTGCCCGTACCCGACGTCGGCCGCGACGACATGCGCCGCGCCGGCGCGCAGTAGCACATCGGTGAACCCCCCTGTCGATGCGCCCGCGTCAAGGCAGCGCCGCCCGGCGACCCGCAGGTCACCAAATTTCTCCAGCGCCCCGGCCAGCTTAAACGCGCCCCGCGAGACGTAGCCGGGGTCGTCGGTGTCGTCGGCCACGACGATCGGCGCGTCCCGGCCCACCTGAGTCGCGGGTTTGCCAGCGGTCTGCCCGGATACCGCGACCCGCCCGGCCGCGATCAGTTCCGCCGCCTGTTCACGTGACCGCGCCATCCCTCTGCGGACCAGCTCCGTATCGAGCCTGGACCGTACTGTCACCGAGGCTGACCCCCGCCGG
Organism: Streptosporangiaceae bacterium; assembly: GCA_050012355.1. Taxonomy (GTDB): domain Bacteria; phylum Actinomycetota; class Actinomycetes; order Streptosporangiales; family Streptosporangiaceae; genus JBEKHI01. The sequence goes on from JBEKHI010000129.1 coordinate 6,301, forward strand.
GCTGGTCACCTAGCTCGCCGAGTATTTCACGGAGCCGGTCATGCACAGCTTCGAGGATAGCCGGGTGGTCGTCCAGTGGCGCGGCGGGCAGGCCCGCGAGCGCCGACACAGCGTGGTCGACGCGCGGGTCGCCTGGTTCGCTATCCATAAGATCTGATTGTCCTCCGGGTACAGTTACTGTCCGCGAGTACGGTACCGTCCACCACCGAACGAGGCACCCATGACCGACACCCCTGGGCCGAAGGCCGAGCAATGCCGCGAGGCGCTACAGAAGCTGGCCGCCAGGCTCAACGAGCTCAGCCCGGGTGAACGGGCCGACTACTTCGGCAACCGGACGATGAGCTGCACCATTCCCGATTTGAACGTGACGTTCCGCACTCAGCTTGGCACCGAAGGTGACGCGGACGTCCGGGAACAGACCCCGGACGACCCGCCAGCCGACATCCGGATCACCGCGTCCAGCGACGACGTGCTGTCGCTGGCCGAATCCCCGATGAACATCGCGCGGATGTGGCTGGCGGGCAAGGTAAAGATCGACGCCAGCATGAAGGACCTTTTCCGGCTCCGCAAGCTGCTGTGATCAGGCGAGGCCGGGACGGTAGCGACCCCGCACCAGCAACAACAGGGCTCCCAGCAGCAACAGCACGCCGACGACGATCGCCGCGATGTAGCTGATCAGCTTCGCCTCCGAGTGGTGCACGGCCTTGATGATCCCGGGCACCGGTCCGGTCGCCAGCCGGGAACCGGACCCGACCCCAGCCGGCGAACTGGTCTCTTTGACCAGCGTGGAGGCTGCTTGCAGGGCGGTGTACGGATCGACGAGCCCGAACCCGATCGTCGTGTTGTAACCGCCGCTCGGATGGTAGCTCGCCGAACTCGCCAGTGCGCGTTCGGCCTGCGCGGCGGTCAGGCCCGGGTAGAGCGACTTCATCAGCGCCACCGTCCCGGCGACGATCGCGCCGGCGGCCCCCGGCCCGTCGATCCCCCAACCGTCCGTATCAATAAACGTGTTTCCCGGTCCGGCGAGGACGATCGCGTTGTTCTGGCTCGATGTGTCCTTGTCGTAGGGCGCCGTACCGCCTGCCAGCCGGGTGGAGGCCACCCCGATGACGCCCGGCATACCGGCGGGGTATGTGTAGGCCGCCCGCTGGGACTGGTATGACTCTTCCGGTACCACGATGATGACCTTCTTAGCGATAGCGGCCGCCACCGCCGACCGCAACTGCTGCGTCGGAGTGTCCGTCGAGCCGCTGTCCACGTAGACCACCTGGGCGCCGTGCTTGACCGCGTAATCAATGGACTCGGCATTGAGGTTCTCGTAGTCGCTGCGGTTCTCGAACGCGCTGGCTCCTGACTCATTGTCCTGCGGGTAGGCCCGGATGGACAGGATCCTCGCGTCCGGTGCGACTCCGAGCGCGGTGAGCGGCTGCGACCCCGTCGGCCCGCTGCCCGCTATGATCGACGCCGCGACCGTCCCAGACTCGTGCGACAACGGGATCGTCGGCGCGAACGTGTAATCAGGTCCGGTGGTCACCCTGCCTTCCAGGCCACCCTCAGACGGGTCCACCCCGGTGGATACCACGGCCACGGTGATACCGCTGCCGGTGCTGAGCGTCTGCGCCTTCTGGATGTTGGCGATGAGCTGATCCAGCGCGCCGGACGGGATGCTAGAAGCCTGGCCCGCCGACGCCCCGGCGGCGGACAGCACCGTGAACGCGCCCGCGGCGAGCACCGCGGTGACCCCGCGCAGCACCCCGCCTAGCATGCGATGTACCTGTTCGAGCAAGGCTTGGCCGGCGCGCTGAACGCCTGTACCAGGAAACCCATGAGCCCGGTTCCCAGATCCTCCGTGGCGGTCTCGCCCGCGCCCGTCTCGACGGTGGTGGTCCGGCCGTCGGCGTAACCGGCGGTATAGAAGAACACGTACGGACCCCCGAAATTGGACCCGAACAGCTCCCGGGCGGCGTCGGTGAAAGCGGCGGACGAGGTGCCGGGGAACGCCACGGCGCGGACTCCTTCTGAGTTGTCACTGCCAAACGTGTCATACGCCTGCTGCGCCACGGCCGAACCGCGGAGCACGGCGATGCCGACGGTGGCGAGGACGGTGCCGGATGGGTCTACGTAGGTCGCGCGCAGCATGGTCGCGCAGCCCGCTTTGGTGAGCGCCTGGGCGACGGCCGCGTCGGCGGAGTTCGCGCACGAGGCGGGCGACGCGATGCCGACTAGCGTCGCGGTCTCGCTGACCCCGGCGGCCGTCACGTAACCGATCGAGCGCGGGAAGATCTGGCCGGCGGTCAGCCGCTGCCACAGCGACGCTTGTTCCTGCTGGCCCGCCGCGGTGGCCTCGGCTGGCGTGGCGTACCTGGTCAGTTCCCGGTGGAGCGCGATCGCTCCGCCCGCTGTCCCGCCAAGGCCGAGGATGATCAGCACCGCGATCGCGGTCACCCGGCGCCACCGCTTCCGCCGCGCGACGCCAGTAATCCCCGGGTCGGCCGCGTCCGCGACTCCGACATCGGCCGCTACCGATTCGCCACCCGTCTCTGCTGCCCCGGGTACCGCTACCCGCTCTGCCCCCGCGTCCCGCTGTGCCGCGGGCAGCGGCTCTCGCCCCGGCTCAGGTTCTAGTTCGGGCTCCACCGCCGCCCCCGCAGGCAACGACTCGGAACCTTCCCCCGTTTGCGACATGTGCTGTTGTCCTAGGTTCGATGGATATATCAGTCCAAAATGATTTCATGCGTTTTGTCGGTGATCAACGCATTCGCATTACGGTTGGGACGCACCGTAGTTCATCCCGGGGATGGTCGCGGGGGCGTGAAAGTAGCGGGACTGCGGGTGGTGGCAGGGCAAGGGGTTGCCGCGCTTCCCGGCTCCAAGGGGGCACGGCGTCGGCCGAGGGCCACTTGTCCCGGGTTAATGCACCCTGGCCGTCCGACATATCCAGACATCGCGGGCGGTGAAGGTACACGAAGCCGGGATAAGATGCCGATGGGCCGCTGGCGCGTCCCGTTTGCCCGGGTGATGTAGTTGGGGTCGGCCGGAGGTCCTGGGGTGCTGCGGTGGTCCGTATCGCATCGCGCCAAGCGCCCGGTTAGGGGTACGGGTAGGGGGCGTCGCCGGGGGCGGAGCCGCCGTAGCGAGCCTCCCGGCGGTCACGCGCGGCGCGGACGGCCCAGGTGATCAGCAGGATCAGCGCCACCAGGAAACCCAGGGCGGCGACCCCCGCCGCGGCGCCATAGCCGCGGATCCGGGCCTGGTCCCGGTGCGTGACCTGAATGGCGGGCACTGTTCCCGAGCTAAGCCTGGCGGTCGCGGCCAGGCCCGCCTGCGTTGGCGTGACCGCGAGCTTCGCCGCCGCGGCCAGCGCCGCCGACGCGTCGACCTCGCCGAAACCGACGCTCGGGCTGTAGCCGCCGGCCGGCCGGTGGGTGGTGGAGGTGACCAGCGCCTGCTCGACCAGCGCCGGGGACAGGCTCGGGTACTTCGACCTGATCAGCGCGGCGACTCCGGAGACAAACGCCGCCGCCGGGCTGGTCCCGTCCGCCTCGATGTATTCGCCGCCGGGGCCCGCGCCCACGACGTTCACGCCCGGCGCCGAGAGGACGACCGAGGCGTTGTCGTCGGAGAACGAGGCCCTGGTCCCGTTGGTGTTCACCGCCGCGACCGCGATCACCCCGGTGAACGACGCGGGGTAATCGTAGGGGGTGTAAGCACTGCCGGCGGATCCGCTGTTCCCGGCCGAGGCGATCACGACGACGCCATGCGCGACCGCGTAAGCGATCGCGGTACGCAGGCTGCGGATCGGGCTGGTACTGCCGAGCGACATGTTGATCACCCGGACGCCATGGTTCACCGCGTAGTCGATGCCGTCGGCCACCGAGTTCTGGTACCTCGGGCTGGACTCGAACACCGACAGCCCTGGCTCGCTGTCGTCGAGGATGACCCGGACCGAGAGGACCTTGGCGTCCGGCGCGACACCGAGCATCCCCTCGGAGTCCCCTGGACCGCTGCCATGCCCGGCGATCAGCGAGGAGATATAGGTGCCGTGCAGGTACGGCGGCTGGTAGCCCGCCGGGTCCGCCCCCGCGGTGTAGTCCGGACCTGTCGTGACCGAGCCGGTGAGGTCCGGATCCGTCGCGTCGGCTCCGGTGTCCAGCACGCCGACGGTTACTCCCGCGCCCTTGCTTAGCTGCCAGGCGGCCGGCACCTCGATCTGACCCAGTTGCGTCAGGTCGAGCCCGCGGACCTCCTGCGCGACGGACTGCGCGGTCGTCGCGTGCGCGCTGGCAGCGGGGAAACCGGCCACCGCGCACGCCAGCAGCGTCAGCGTGCCCGCGGCCGCCGCGCTTTTACGCCGGGTCAGCACGTCCACTCCGCCGTGTCCTGGCAGTTCACGATCTCGGGAACGTTTAGCGGGGTGACCACCGCGGCCACGATCTGGGTCGCGGGCGCGAACACCGATGGCCGCTGCTGACCGGTTGCGTCGGCCGGCCGGCCGTCCGCGTAACCCGCGACGACGAGCACGACGTAGGGCCCTGTCTTCTGCGCGCTCGCTAGCTGTCTGGCCGCGTCGTCGAACCGCGCCGACGCCGTACCCGCCAATGCCAGCGTGTTCAAGCCGGTGGCGGGAAACCCGCTGGCCGGCATCCGGGAGTCGAACTCCGACGCCGCGTTCGTCGTCGGGAACGCCAGCACGCCGACCGTGTAAACGGCGCCGCCGAGAGCGTCGACGTAGCTGGCCCGCACCGCGCCGCGGCATCGGTAGCGAGCGGCCAGCGCGGTCAGCGTCTGGTCGACGGCCGCGGCGCAAGGGGTCGCCGAGCCGATGCCGATCCTGGTTGCTTTTTCCTGAGTGAGCAGGGTGGTGCTGTAGCCGATGCTCGGCGGAAAGAGGGTGCCCACGCTGACCCGCTGCCAGCGTTGTGCCAGGCCCGTCGCGGCGGCGGCCGACAACTCGGCCTGGGTCGGCTTGCGAGTGGCCTCGGCGTGGGAGATGCCGCCGGTTACCACCGCCACGGCGGCGAACACCACCATGAGGACCGCCGTCACCGTGATCCGCTTCGCGTACCGATGTCGCGGCGGGGCCGGGAGCGGTGGCAGCGGAGGGGGCACGTAGCCAACGGGAAACGGGTCCGGGGGCAGCTCAGGGTCCGGCCATTCCGCACCCGACATATCCGCCATATGACGATCCTAGGCCCACGAATGTCACTGTGTCGTCCGGAAAGATTACGGCTCGAGCGCCCATGTCCCCCAGATCCGGCCCGGTCGTGAGAGATCACGGCGCATCGGGGAAAATAGACAGTATGGGTGACCTGATCTTGCTACGGCATGGCCAGACGGAGTGGAGCCAGGCCGGTAAGCACACGGGGCGGACAGATATCCCGCTGACGCCACATGGCGAAGCGTGTGCCGCCGAGCTAGCGCCAATACTGGCGAAACGCAACATCACCGCGGTGTTTACCAGCCCCGCCCAGCGCGCGGTCCGCACCGCGCAGCTGGCCGGCCTCACCGGTGGTCAGACCGATCCCGACCTTTGGGAGTGGGACTACGGGGGCTACGAGGGCCTGACGACAGCGCAGATCCAGCAGCGGCGGCCCGGCTGGTACCTGTGGCGGGACGGTGTCATTCCCGGCGACAAGGACCATCCCGGCGAAACGGTCGAGCAGGTCGGCGCCCGCACCGACCGGGTGCTGGCGAAGGTCGAGCCGCTGCTCTCGGACGGCGACGTGGTGCTGGTCGCGCACGGTCACGTGTTGCGCGTGCTGACCGCTCGCTATCTCCAGTTGCCGCCCGCCGACGGCAAGCTGTTCCGCCTCGACACTGGCACCCTGTCATCACTGGGAACCGAGCACGACGAGCCGGTGATCACCACCTGGAACGTGCCGCCCAACAGCTGATCAGCCGCGCAAGACGAGCCGCTGCTGGCGGCAGCCGATCAGGCACACCGCCAGCCCGAGGACTCCGACGTCGCGCAGCGCCGTGTCCGACAGCCCGGTGACGATGAGCGAGATCACGATCTCGAGCATCAGCACGCTGGTGACCGCCGCCGCCAGCCGCGTCTCGATCCCGGCCATCAGCGCGAAACCCAGCACGAACAGCACCCAGCCGTGGATGAGCACCAGGACCACGGCGAAGTTGGAGGTCTCGGAGATCACCGGCACGTAGCCGGTCCAGTCCCCTGGATGCTCAAGCTCGTGAAACCCGAACCAGATGAGCACCAGGCCAAGCAAGGCCCGGCCGGCTACCGGCGCCCATTCCGCGGCGACGCCCCCTAGGCGTTCGGCGGCCGGCGGGCCGGAAGACGGCCGCACCGTCGGCGGCTGCCCGGTCTGGGCGTTGCCGCGCGACAGGGCGCGCGGCCGTCCGCCCGCCCATCCGGTCTTGCTGCCCGGCGACGGACCGCTCACGAGACGATGCTCCCTTTCGAGTCGGTGACCAGCAGCGACTGCCCTCCTGAGCTGGTGTAGATCACGTACACCCTGGCACCGTCCTGGTAATAGCGAGCCCCGTCGGACCGCCCGCTTGAGGTGACGCTCACGTCGATCCCGCCAGCGGCCCGGCTGACCTTGATCACCAGGCCGGACTCCGCCCGGCGGGCGGCCGCGGACGGTGTTCCCGGCCAGACCAGGTAGGCGTCGGACGCGTAGTCAGAAGAGCTCAGCGACTCCCCCGCGGCCGCGGACGGAGCGGGAGCCGGCAGCCCAGCGTCCCGGTTAGACCAGCCAGTGGAAGCGCAGTACACGCCGACGATCCCCACGATGGCGAGTACCGAGCCGCCACGCACGCCGATCATGATCTGGCCGCCATGGCACCCGATGCTACGCCTGTAACGGCCATCCGGGTACGCTGCCAGGCGTGGAACTGGTGCACTCCGGCAAGGTCCGGGAACTCTATGCCGACGGCGATGACCTGGTCATGGTGGCTTCTGATCGGGTCAGCGTCTACGACGTCATCCTGCCGACCCTGATACCGGACAAGGGCAAGATCCTCACCCAGCTCTCGCTGTGGTGGTTCGATCAGCTCGCGGACATCGCACCCGACCACGTCATCTCCGCCACCGACGTCCCGGCCGAATGGGCGGGCCGCGCCATCCGGGTCCGCAAGCTCCGGATGCTCCCCGTCGAGTCGATCGCCCGCGGCTACCTCGCCGGGCTCGGCCTGGAGTCCTACCGAGCGAACGGTTCGGTCTCCGGCGTCCGGCTCCCCGCGGGGCTCACCGAGGGATCCAAGCTTCCCGAGCCGGTCTACACCCCGACCACCAAGGCGGAGCAGGGGCACGACGAGCCGATGACGTTCGAGCAGGTGGCGGAGCTGGTGAGCCCGGAAACGGCGGCCAGCCTGCGCGACCTCACCCTCGAGGTGTACCGCCGCGGCTCCGAACTCGCGGCCGAGCGCGGCGTCATCATCGCCGACACCAAACTCGAGTGGGGCCTAGACGCCGACGGCAACCTAGTGCTGGCCGACGAGGTACTGACTCCGGACTCCTCACGGTTCTGGCTGCGGTCGGAATGGAAGCCGGGCGCCCCGCAGCGGTCGCTGGACAAGCAGTTCGTCCGCGACTGGTCCACCACCCTGGACTGGGACCGCAAGCCCCCGGGGCCGCAAGTCCCGGCCGACATCGTCGAGGCCACCAGGAACCGTTACATCGAACTGTACGAGCGCCTCACCGGGACAACCTGGCTTAGCTAACCCGTACGCGACAGTGGTCTGGCAGCGGCACGACAGCGGTGCCCTGTAGCTGTAACCCCATGACTACTCCGCAACAACAGAGAACGGTCCGGCTGAGATTCCTCGCCGCGCTGTTCCGCGTCCGAGATTCACTACTGAGCCGCAGGCGCCGCTGGAAGGCTGTCGTCATCCCGCTGGTGGCGCTCGCGGTCGTGGCGGCGCCGCTGGCCGGGATGCAGCCCGCCAAAGCGGTCTTGCCGGGGCCGGTGGTTGTCAACGGCGAGGGATTCGACACCAGCAGCCTCCCTCCCACCGGGGACATGGCCGACTGGTGGTCTACCACTCCGTACTGGGCGATCGGCGTCTACATCGGCGGTGAGAACTACAGCGGGACGTCTCCGGACCACGCCTGGCTGGCGTCCGTCATGACCGAGGGCTGGGACACGTGGCTCATCTGGGTCGGGCCGCAGTCGGCCTGCGTAACTGACCAGCCCGATGACGGCACGTTCAGCAACGACCCGACAACCGCACAGGACGAGGGCGAGACTCAGGCGCAAGACGCGGTCGCCGCGGCTAGCGCCGACGGTTTCAGCGACGAGTACATCGTCTACGATCTGGAGGGTTACGACACAGACGATTCAACCTGCCTCACCGCCGCGCAATCGTTCGTCAACGGCTTCGAGTACGAGGTCCACACCGTATTGGGTGAGCACGGCGGCCTCTACGGCAGCACCTGCGGGTCCGATCTCAGCGCTTACACCGCGCACAGCAACATACCCGAAGCCATCTACCCGGCGGATTACGGCTATTCCGACTATGCCACGACGCCTCTCCAGTGCGTCCCTGACGACGACTGGGACCACAATCAGCGGGTGCATCAGTGGTCGGGGGATACCGACCTCCGATTCGACTCGGGAGACTCCGGGCCTGGCTGGGTTATCGATGAGGATTGCCTCGATGGCCCGGCTCAAGGCGACTACACATGGGACACGAGCTGCTCATGAAACCACCCGCGAAGAACCATGAGATGTGGCTGCCCACAATGACAAGAATGAGTCGGAAGAAAGCGGTGCGTATTATCGCGGCGGCGGCAATGGTACTGGTCGTCGGCCTCGTCGCATTCGCCTCGGCGCATCAGTTCCCGCGGGCAGCGGACACCGGCTCGTCAGCGACAGCCACCGGCTGGGTGGATCACCCCGCGGCGATCCCGGCGTACAGCACGCCACGCAACCCGGGCATCGCTGCCTGCGATTCGGCCGACCTCGGCGTCCGCTTGGCGCGCCACGGTGTCCTCAGTCTTGGAACCTACGCCTACATCTACAGCGCGACGAACACGACATCGCACGACTGTTACGTCTCGGGGCTCCCGAGTGTGGAGCTGGCGGGCAAGACGGCGGCGGGCGGTGCGAACCTGCTGGACGTCGAAGCCGGAGTGCTCACTCCGGGCGCCTCGGCCACCTTCGCCGTCACCCAGTCGGCTCGCGCGTCGTGCACCCCGGCAGTGACTTCGGATGGCGTTACTCGCACGTCCGCCGTGACACCGCGCGTCGAGATCGGCGCGCGGTCCGCCGCCACCAGCGCCGGGACTGTTCTCATCGGCAACTGCACCGACAGCACCGTGACCCCGATCGGCCTCGCCCCGACGCAGCCAGCGCCGGACGCGTTCACCCCGCTCGACGTCGAGTTGCAAGTCCCGACAAGCGTGCGAGCCGGGACCACGCTGCAGTTCACCGTGACGATCACTAACCCGACCCGGGCAGCCATCAGGCTCTCCCCGTGCCCCAGCTACGAGATCGGCATCTCATCCGCGCCGACGGTGGCCTACGAGCTCAACTGCTCGGCGCCAGTCATCGAGCCGGGCCAGACCCGCAGCTACGAGATGCGGTACAGCGTCCCCGCTAAGACACCCGCTGGCCTCGCCAAGATCGGCTGGTTCCTGCTGAACTCAACCCGCACCGGAGCAGGCGGCGTCATCACCATCATCAGGTAGTCCGGCTATTCACCGGGGTGGCCGGGGATGAGATTCTCCCGGCCACCCCGGCTAACCGGAAACGGATAAACTTCACCGAGCTGAGCAAACGTACCGGCACCCGGGCCAGCTCGAGGGATTTCACGCCGTCGTCGCCGCGCTTCGGGAGACGGAACATGCATGATCACGAAAGATTCGGCCACCGGGAGCATCTACAGCTCGCCTTCACCGCCATCCGCGCGCACGGAATGCCGGATGCTATCGGCCACGTCTGCGCCACGATCCGGGAATTCGCCACATATCAGCGAGTGCCCGGCAAATACCACCACACGGTCTCCCAGGCCTGGGTCGAGATCGTGGCACACCACCTCACGGCTGACACCGGGGACTTCGCCGCCTTCATCGACCGAAACCCCGCGCTGCTCGACAAACACCTGCTCAGGAGGCATTTCAGTCCAGCCCTGCTGGCGAGCGGATCAGCACGGGACGAATGGGCAGAACCCGACGTTGCCCCGTTCCCGTGGCGCGAAACCGGTAGCATCTGATCAACAATGTGGTTCGTGGGAGGTGTGCACCGGTGATTGAGCAGGCTAGCAGGCTAGCAGACGTCCGCTACGACATCCGGGGTCCGGTGCTTCGCCGAGCTCGCGAGCTAGAGGATGCCGGGCACGAGATCCTGAAGCTCAATATCGGCAATCCAGCGCCGTTCGGGCTGTTCGGACCGGGCCCGGTGCTGGATGCGGTACTGAGCAACATCGGCCAGTCCCAGGGCTACAGCGACGCCCGTGGCATCGCTCCGGCCCGCGAGGCGGTCGCCCGCTACTACACCGAGCGCGGCGTCGCCGGCATCACGCCGGGCGATGTCTATATCGGCAATGGCGTCTCCGAGCTCATCGTGATGACGATGCAGGCGCTGCTCAACCCGGGCGACGAGGTTCTGCTCCCCAGCCCGGACTATCCGCTGTGGACCGGCGCGGTCACCCTGTGCAGCGGCAGGCCGGTGCACTACCGGTGCGACGAGTCCCAGGGCTGGCAGCCAGATCTCGAGCACCTGGCGTCGCGGGTGACCGAGCGCACCCGCGCCTTGGTGATCATCAACCCGAACAACCCGACCGGGGCGGTCTACTCCCCCGAGACGCTGGAAGCGATGCTCGACATCGCCCGGCGGCACCAGCTGCTGGTGCTCACCGATGAGATCTACGACCAGATCCTGTACGACGGCGCGGTGCACGTGAGCACCGCCTCGCTCGCCCCGGACATCCCCACCATGACGCTGGGCGGCATGTCGAAGAATTACCGGCTCGCCGGGTTCCGCGCCGGCTGGCTGGTGGTGTCCGACCCGAACCGGGAGCTCAGCGACTACCGCGAGGGCCTGGAACTCCTGGCGAACATGCGGATGTGCTCCAACGTCCCCGCCCAGCAAGCCATCCCGGCCGCGCTGAACGGCGGTATCGACATCACCCCGCTGCTGCGCCCGGGTGGCCGGCTGCGCGACCAGCGCGACCACGCCTGGCGCAAGCTGACCGAGATCCCGGGCGTCGACTGCTTCAAGCCGCAGGGCGCGCTGTACCTGTTCCCCCGGCTCGACCCCGATGTCTACAAGGTCTCCGACGACGAGAAGATGGTCATCGATCTGCTGGAGCAGCAGCATCTGATGGTGACCCACGGCACCGGGTTCAACTTGCCGTCCACGGACCACCTGCGCGTGGTGTTCCTCGCGGATGTCGACATCCTGGACGACGCTGTCGAGCGAATAGCGGCATTCCTGAGCACCTATCAGCAGTAATTGCCGCTAGTTCTTGAAGTAGTGACCCTCGTCGAGGTCGGCGATGAGCCCTGGCTGGCTGGGGTACCAGCCGAACCGCTCCTGGGTCAGCGCGCTGGAGGCCACTAGGTCGAGCTGGGCGAAGATCACCCAGGGCATACCGAAGTGGCCTGCCGCCTCCTCGGGAGACAGGCTGGCTACCGGCACGTCCAGGTGCCGGCCGATGACCTCGGCGATGTCGCGGAACGGCACTCCCTCATCGCCAACCGCGTTCAGCAGGGTGCCGGCCGGCGCGGATTCCAGGGCCAGCCGGAACAGCCGGGCCGCGTCCAGCCGGTGCACGGCGGGCCAGTGGTTCGTGCCGTCACCCACGTAGGCCGACAGGCCCTTGTCACGGGCGACCCCGATGAGTGCGGGGATGAAGTGCGGGTCGTCCGTGCCATGCACCGAGAACGGCAGCCGCACCACCGCGACCCGGACGTCCCGCTCCGCGAACGGAATCGCGGCCCGCTCTGACACCCGCGGGTAATGCGGGTTGACCGGCGTCTCGTCCTCCTCGGTCACGACCTTGCCCGGTGCGGGGGCCGGGGGCAGTCCGGAGGCCACGACGAGCGGACGTCCCGAGCCGGTAAGAGCCTCGCCGAGCGCCTCGAGGGCCCGCCCGTCGGCCTCGGCCGCCGCCGCGGGGTTGGCGGTTGCTGAGAAGTCGTGGATGTAGGCGGTGTGGACTACTCCGTCGGCCTCGGCCGCCCCCGCGCGCAGGCTTTCTGGATCATCGAGCGAGCCGCGATGGACCTGGGCGCCGACCGTGGTCAGCGATACGGCCGCCTTGTCCGAGCGGGCGAGGCCCACGACCTGGTGGCCGGCGTCGAGCAACTCGCGGACGATGGCGGAACCGATGAATCCGGTCGCGCCGGTAACGAATACGCGCATGATGCGCTCCTTCTATCACGAGAGAACATGAAACCGGCCGGTGACTCCACTGTGCCCTCGCCACCCACCCCCTGTCCAAGACTCATTCCGCACCAAGCCATACATCTCAGGCATCACCACAGCTCAGGACAAGAATCCGAACGCCATGGATGGCCCATCGCGGGGGCTATAGCGCCAGCGATGGGCCATCCATGGGGCCGGATCGGCGCCCGATCGGCGAGCGACTGACAGCGGGGAGAAACCCCAGGTCAGCGGGTACGTACACGACTCAAGAAACAAGAGCAACACCGGGAACCGCAGTCGCGGCTCAATATACGTCAGCTGACCGATGTCTTGCAGTGCAAGTTGCAGCACGATTTCTAGTGCAACCGCGAACGCCACGCAAA
>JBEKHI010000130.1:0-19919 GCA_050012355.1 Streptosporangiaceae bacterium
GAGGCGTTCCAGGCCAGCTCAGCCTCGACGACTGGCCATTCCTGATCCACGAACGCCGTGTCGCCGGTATAGAGGTAGTACGAGCCCAGGCCGAGCACCCAGTAGATGGAATACGAGGCAGAATACGTCCCCGTCGTGCCGCTCTCGTCAGCACCAGTGTGCAACGGATCCTGCGGCGGCACGTCACCAGTGACGAACCCGCTAGACAGCTGATAGCTGCCCAGCAGTTCCAGCGCGCCCTTCAGGTACTGCGTCTGGTCCGTCGAGTAGTAATCAGTCGGTCCCTCGACATTCATGTCACCGACCCAGACCGCCCGGTCACGCTTGGCACCGTCCACGATCGAGGCCACGCTATTGGTACCGGGCACCGCGAAGTCAGACAGGTCCGAGGTGGCGTCCAGCGGGCTACTGAACAAGGTGGCACCCGAACTGCTAGTCACGCTCAGGTCACTGAAATCGGCCTCCTCGCCGTCGTCCTCGCGGAAACCCACCGTCCCGGTCGGGTACGCGGTCGTCCCCGAGGGGAACGACGACGAGTTGAGGCTGGCGATCTGCTCGCCGTCCAGCGAGACCGTGATAGTCGTGCCGGACACCGCCGTAGAAACCGTGTACCACGTATCCGGCAGCAATTTCGAGCTGAGGGCCACGCTGCCCACGCTGATATAGCTACCGTCGACCAGGTCAAGTTCCTGCAACGTGTCAGGGGTGCCCACGGTGTCGTTATCGGCGTTCAGGATGAAGACGTAGCCGTCATTGACATCCTGGCCGCGGACCACCCAGCCAGCCTGGTTGTCGACGATCTGCGTTTCGAAGGTGTCGGTGTAGTCGGTCCACGAACTGCCCTCATCGAGCACGCCCACGCCGCCGCCGTCCGCGTCCATGACACCGTTCTGGATGGTCCAGTCGCCTGGCAGCGAATCCGCCGGGACCGAGTCGATCTGGGCGGTGTAGGCGCTGTCGGCCCAGATCTGGTTCAGCTCGCTGTTGCTGGACACGAAATAGCCTTGGTAGGCGCTGCGATCGGCGATGTAGTTGATGCCCGCGGCGCTCAGTGTAGCTGTCGTAACGCGAAGAATCACCTTCGGCCCATGGGGTCGAGCCGTCCCCGTCGGCGGATACGTAGTTCAGGCCCTCGCTGTACCCGGCCTTCAGCACCGGCGAACCCGACTCGGCCGAGACGTCGAAGTACGGCAGTCCGCCGACGTCCTTGCCGTAATCGAGCACGATGGTCGGCGTCGATCCGCCCGAGGTCAGGGTCAGCGTCGCCGTACCCGAGCCACCGCACACCAGGTTCTGCGCGCCGGTCACGGTGCCCGACGTGGCCTCGATCGCAACCGGGCACACCGTCGAGCTGGACGGGGTCTCGACGTAACTCTGCCAGTCGGGGTTGGAAGGCCATGACGTGTTTATGGTCGCCGCTACGGTCGCCTCAGGCGCGCTGGCCGCCGCGGGTCCGGACGCCAGAGCCCACGCCAGCAGCGCCGCGACGCAGCCGAGAGCGGTCGTCACTCGCGGCCTCCAGCGGCGGCGAACCGCCGGGCGTGGTCGCAGATAATGGCGAATCCGGCGAGAGCTGGACATTCGTGCTCCTCATTGATGCGAGAGTGCTTACATCAATACCGGAAGTCACTGGTGGTTCACTGGCGGAACGCTGGCACCCTAGTTACTGCAGAACCTCGCAGCGATAGCCGACGAACTCTTGGCGCTGGACCGCGACGGCACCCGCATCGCCCGCGTGTTACGCCGCACCTATGACATGCTGCTCAACGGCAAAGACACCGGCCGGTACCGCTGGGATCAACTGCACAAGACGGAAAATCTAAATCCCGATAGCGGACTAGCAGGTCAGAACGGTGCGGTGTCACCGCACCACACCGCCGCGACGCGCTAGCCTCCACTAGGTCTGCCAGTCCGCAGCGCACGCAAGCTGCCAGACGAATCGCCCGCCTGACGGTGGAGACGCCGGAAACCGTGATCGCGCGCGCCCAGTGGGCCCTTCCTCGCGTGCCGGCCGACCGGCTGATCCTCGCCGGGCTGCGGCGTGAAATATCACCGCCACAGGACGTCGCCTTCGACAAGTTGACCGCCATGACGGAAGCCGCCGCACGGCTGCGCGCCGAACTGGCATGAGCACCGTACAGCCCCGAACCCGCCGCACGCCCATTAAAAAAACATCGTTGTACATAACGACGGGAGCCGCTCGCTCAATGACACGGTGCTGTAAAACCGATCTGAACAACCGGAAGATTCTTGGAAAACTGGTCTCCGCCACTCTCGGTGAAATTGCGCCAGCAGGGGAAAGATAGCCCGCTGGCTCATACCAGGCAGAACCAGTGACCGCATCCCGCAACGAAAGCCTCCACGAGCACGAGGATTTACGACCCGCATGAATACTTGACGAAAAGCCGACCGCGACGTGGTCTGTTCATGTATCACCATTCGGGGAGTGGCCCCGCGCGGCACCGAGAAATCGCAGATGACATTTCGCGAGTCAGCGACGCGGCGCCACTACCCGGTGAAAGGAGCGGACATGCTTATCTCCAAGATCGGCGCCGGGGTCGCGATCAGCGCGGCCTTGATCCTCATCGCCGGCAACGCGCAGGCGCAAGGCACCTGGACCATCGTCACGGCGCCTCCGACCGGACAGAACGGTGTCCTCGAGGGCGTCACCTCAACCTCCGACACCAACGCCTGGGCCGTCGGCTACTCGAACGCGGCAGCCAACGGCCTGGGCGCGGAACCAGTGATCGACCAATGGAACGGCACCGCTTGGTCACAGGTGACCGCGCCGCCCACCGGTTACAGCACGAACGTCCTCGCCGATACCAGCGCTAGCAGTACCTCGGACGCCTGGGCCGTGGGCTGGTCCGAACCGGAACGCTACACGTTCCACCCGCTGGCCATGCACTGGAACGGCACGGCCTGGTCCGACACGACCAGTTTCACCGCCGCATTGGAGGGCCAGATCGCCGACGGCGTGGCGGACATCAGCAGCACCGACGCCTACGCCATCGGCGGTGGCCTCGGCAGCGCCGACGAAGGCGAAGTCGCGCAGTGGAATGGCACGACCTGGACCCGGCTCACCGTGCCACTGCCGCAAAACGACAACCTCGCCAGCAACCTAACCGGGATCTCCGCGGACAGCGCGGACGACGTGTGGATCGTCGGGACCTACGAGTTGGAGGTCACCTCGAGCGACTACGCCGATGAAACCTACTCGCTGCACTGGAACGGCAGTTCCTGGAGCATCATCTCGATGCCGCTCGAGCCCGGCACCAACCCGAACTTTGAGTACGTATTCGACTCCGTCCACGCGATCAGCCCGACCAACGTGTGGGCGGTTGGTCAGGCCGTCAACGTCGCCGAGCCCAGCAGCGCCACGACCCTGATCGAGCACTGGAACGGGACGGCCTGGAGCATCGTCGCCAGCCCGTCGGTCGGCACCGGCGACAACCTGACCGGGGTGACCGCCAGCAGCGCGACCGACGTGTGGGCGGTGGGTTACGACACACCCTCCGGTTCGTCCACCGCGCAGACACTGACCCTGAACTGGAACGGGACAGCGTGGAGCACGGTCGCCAGTCCCAACGCGAGCACAGGCTCCAGCCTGCTGACTTCGGTGGCCACGGCACCAGGCGCGGCGATCATCCAAGCCGTCGGGTACAGCGGCACCTCCGGCGCCTTCAACCCGCTCGCCATGCAGAACGGCTAGCGTCTCGGGCCCGGAGATCCTAGGCCGACTTACGGTGCGGGAGTCCGACCATAGGATGAGGTCCGCAGCGCGGACCTCATCCTCTCGGCGGTACGCGACCCAGTTCCCCTTCCCGCCCGACCCGGAACTCGCGGCCGTCAACTAATGTGCCATGCATGGCTTCTTTCAATGACACGGTGATCGAAAACTTTAGGGTCAACGCCGGTGTGCTCGGCGGTCACTGGGAGGGCAAGACGACCCTCCTGCTGCACGTCCCCGGCCGCAAGTCGGGCAGGGAGTTCGTCAACCCGCTTGTCGCGGCACCGTACGGCGAGTCGTACATCGTGTGTGGCAGCGGAGGCGGCGCGCCCGAGGATCCGCAGTGGGTTGCTAACTTGGAAGCCCTCGACGGCCCGGTCACCATCGAACTCGGCCCGGACACTGTGCAGGCCGACCACCGACTGGTCCGCCCCGAGCGGGACGACGATTGGCAGCAGCTGTACGGCGTGTGGCGCACGTACTGGCCGGATGCCGCCGAGTACGAGAAGAAGACTGACCGGAAGTTTCCGGTTGCCCTGATTACCGTACGCTGACGTCATTCTTCAGCTCCGCCGGCGGACCGACTACAGGCAGGTGGCCTACCGTGCACCGGACGTCCTGGCCAGCCCGCGCATGAAACCTCGGGAAGCGGGCAGCGCCGTGCGGGCAACCTGGGTTTTACCCAGATCGCCCTCAGGCATCAACGACGCTGGTGGTGACGACCTCGCGCTGCTCGTGGGCGGCGAGGGACTGGTCCAGGTCAGCCTCGATCTCGGCGAGGATGCCGCGGTGACGGCGGCTGAGGATGTACAGCCAGGCGGCCCCAATGACTATGTAGGCGGCGAAGACATACGGGAAGATGTTCACCGGGAATGGCGGCACCGGGTAGAAGCTGCCGATCGTCGGCACCAGCAGGCACAGGCACGCGATCACGGCGATGACCACGTGACGGGCGCGCAGTTCGCCGCGCCGGTGCAGATACACCGGCGCCGCGATCGTGATCAGGAAGTAGGCGAGCAGGAAGCCGAAGGCGGCGAGGGTGCCCGCGTCGCCGAAGGTGGTCAGCGGGTTGGTGACGATCTCGAGCACCGTCGGGATGGCGAACATGATCACTGCGTAGACGGTGATCGCGACATACGGGGTGCCGTTCTTCGGGTGCGCCTGGCCCAAGTGGCGCGGGAGCACCATGTGCTCGCCCATCGGGAACATGATCCGCGCGCCCGCGTTCAGGCAAGACAGCGAGAGCCCGAAGAAGCTAATCATCGCGCACAGCGAGATCGGGGCCTTGAAGAAGGTGACGTTATAGAGGCTGGCAAGAACGTTGAGGGGCGCGGCGATCGAACCGAGTGGCGTCCCGTAGTTACGCGTGCCGTAAACCTCGACGTAGGCCAGGATCACCATGAAGAGCCCGGTGAGGATCAGGCTCCAGATAACCGCGCGCGGAACGTTGCGCAGCGGGTTCTTCGCTTCACTGCCGAGCGCCGTGGCGCTCTCGAAGCCGACCAGGCTGAAGATGCAGGCGACAACCGCCAGGCTCATCCCGTGTATGCCGACGCCCTTGAGTTCCAGTTGGGAGGTATCGATGTGAATGCCGTGGGAGAACAGCACGACCGCGGCCAGGCTCAGGATGCACACCACGGAGATCCCCTCGAGCGCGAGCGTGAGCAGCGAGGAGATCCTGATGTCCTTGTACGCGATGTACCAGCACGTCACGGCGCTGATCGCGAAGAAGATATCAGGCGGCACGGTGCCGGAAAACCCGAGCGCGTCGAGGAACTGCTGGAAGAATATGGCGAACCCGGTCAGTCCTGCGGTCCCAATGAACAGGTAGCACCACAGCAGTGTCCAGCCGGAGACTACCCCGCTCGCCGGGCCGAGGCCACGCGCCGTATACGTGTACATCGCTCCCGGCGCGGCCGACCGGCGGGCGAACTGGTTAAGGCAGGAGACGACAAAAAGGAGCATCACCGTCCCGAATAGATATGCCAGCCAGGTGCCCTGGCCGGCGTTGGAAAATGCTAGCGGAATGATGAGGACTGCGGTCATCGTCGGTGAGATCACAGCCACCGACTGGCCAAGAACAGCCGGAAACGCGAGCGCGCCAGTACGCAGGCTTGTTTTTTCCCGGGCAGCATTAACTTGAGCGACGGCCATCTGCCAGGTCCCTTCCTCGCGCGGAAACTCGGGAGGGAAATCCAACTCCCCCAACGATTTTGCGCAGCGAATTATGTGAGCGACAAGGCATCGGGTGTTAAGTCTGGGGCAAGCCGCGTTACGCGGCAATCAAGTAAGTCGGAAATTACATTTCAGGCAAGTATCCTGGCGTGTATTCCGTGATCTCTACCGGGTCACCGACCCGGATCAGGCCGCGGGAGTCGGGGATGATGTTCTGCCCGAAGACCAGGGACTTGCCGAACCGGCGCCTGGCGGCGAGCATCTTCAGCGGCTGCGTGCCGCGCTCACCAGTGATCTGGTCGGTGGTAGTGACGACGCACCGGCCACAGGGCCTGGCGACGCGGAAGGACACCGAGCCGATCCTGACCCGTCGCCAGCGATCCTCGGCCCACGGCTCGGAACCGGCCACGACCACGTTCGGCCGGAACCGGTTCATCGGGACCGGCCGCTCACCCGCAGCGATCAGCCACTCGCCGAGTTGGTCAAGCGACCCGGTGCTTGTGAGCAGCAGCGGGTACCCATCCGCGAAACTCACCACATCGCCTTCCGCGCCGAATTCCGGATCCACCGCCCGCCGAGTCGGGTCGTCCAGGTAGACCAGCTGGACCGGCTCACCCAGGTAGGCCGAGAACCAGGTGTCCGCCTCCGGGCCGGCCGCAGCGGCCAGCACCGTAGACCGCCACACGGTCACCTTGAGCATCTCAGCAGACGGCCCTGGCACGGCGACCCGCAACGGCGCGTAGCCCTCCGACGACACGGCGATGCCCGCGTCGGGATCATAGTTGACCACGAGACGCGCTAGCGCGGCGTGCTCCCGCTGGCTCATGAACCGGAAGTCCGCGTCGACGAGCAGCCAGCGGCGGTCGCCCGCTAGCCCCCACGGCTCGACCAGGGAACTCGGCAGGTCCACCCCGCGGCCGCCCTTCAGCGGGTAGACGTGGATCGCAGCGAGGTGAGCAGGGGTACCTAGGCTGGTCATCGTCATCACCTCATCCCGTAAGGCTTGCAGGACGGCGATGTCTCGAAGCGGTGCCCGTATCTTGCGGTGATCTCTGACCGCAATAGTAAGGCACGCGCACGAGGTGGCCTATGGTGCCAGGAGGGGTCTTCGGTGGGCTGGCCTGGGTGATCTGCTCTATGAAGCGGATGGCTTGTGTGATGGTTCCACTGCGGGGGTGTCGGGCGGATGCCGCTCCGGTCCCCGTGGTAGCCCCGTCTAGACGGGATGGACGACGGTGGCCACAGTGCTGATCAGTTGCCGGAATCGCTGGACTGGCCCGCTTTCGCCGGCGATGTCGATGTCACGGTCCGACCCGGCAAAGATGAAAGCGGTCAGGGCTTCGGTGGTCGCGGTGATCGTGACGTCGGCCGCTGCGGTCGGGGTCCTCGCGGTGAGCGACCAGTGGCGGCCATCGCTTTCGACCAGGTAATCCGCACCGTCGAGCCGGAAGTGCCAGCGGGCTGGTTCGCGGTCGTCGGCAGCGAGGTCGATGGCCTGGGTGGCGGCGCGGAGCAGGTGCTCGGCGTGCAGCGGCTCGCCAGGCTGGGGCCAGCGCCAGGCGTGCCGTAGCCCCCACCAGTTGAGCGCGTCGATGACGGGTCCGAGGTCAGCTCCGTCCGGCGTCAGGCGATACCAGACCTCCCGCCGGCCCGGCTCGCGGTCGGCGGTGACGATCCCGGTGTCTTCGAGCTCGCGCAGGCGCTGGCTGAGCGTCTTGGGGGTGATCCCGCCGAGGCGGTCCATCAGGTCGGTGAACCTTTTGGCACCGGTGAGAAGGTCGCGGATCACCAGCAGGCTCCATCGGTCGCCGACGCGTTCCAGCGCGCGTGCGACCAGGCAGAAGTGGTCGTAGGTGCGCACGTTCCTCATCACGCCCTCCATATTACTAGTTGACAGATACTATCTTTAAAATACTATCTTATAGATATCAAACTCGATCGGGGGAGGTCCCATGTACGACCCGCCTGGCTATCTGTGGACGATTACCCTCGCCGGCGTCATCGCGATCCCGGCCGCGACCTGCGTCGTGCTGTACGGGGGCGCGGTGCGTTCCGGCCTGGGCCGAAAGCGGGCGGCGGTGCTCGCCGGCGGCGCGGCCGTCGTGCTCGGCGGCTGGTTCACCGCCAGCGCGGTGATCGCGGCTCACGGCTGGTATCACGCGCGGCTCGGCCACGGGGTGCCGTGGCTGCCGGTCGTAGTGCTCGGCTTCCTGGGCTTGCTGCTGGCACTGCGCCGGATCCCGGTGGTGGCGCGCACCCTGGCGGCACCGGGCATGGTGAACCGCCTGGAGCTTCCGCACTCGTTCCGGGTGGCCGGGGTGGCCTTCCTGCTCACCATGACCCTCGGCCATCTGCCCGCGCTGTTCGCCCTGCCCGCGGGCCTGGGCGACATCGCCACAGGTATCGCTGCGCCGCTGGTCGCACGCAGGCCCGCACCGGGCACGGGCCGCCGCGCCGCCCTGTGGTTCAACGCACTCGGCATGACCGATCTGGTCGTGGCCCTGGCCCTCGGCGCGCTCACCGGATTCCAGCTGCTCAACGTCACCCCGTCCAGTGCGCCGCTCGGCGAGCTGCCGCTCGCGCTGATCCCGACAGCCGCCGTGCCGCTGCTGCTCGCCCTGCACATCACGTCCATGTCCGTGCTGGCCAGGACGCCGCGAACAGCACTGCCCGCCACCGCCCCGCCCACTGCCGCCGCGATATAGAGGGCAAGACAATGCAGCTCATGATCGATCAGGTCCCCGAGTTACCCATGCGTAGAGCCTGCCCTTTGGACGCTTAGGCTGGCCTGCGGGCACGGAGACGGCGGAGCATGCGGGCGTCCTGGAAGCCGACCACTCGGGCGGCGGCCTCGATGGTGGCGCCGTGGCCGATCAGGTGCTCGGCTCGCTCCAGCCGTAGTAGCTGCTGATATCGCAGTGGGGTCAGGCCCGTCGCCTCGGTGAACCTGCGGGTGAGGGTGCGCTCGCTGACGCCGCACTTGCTGGCGATCTCCGTGAGTGGCAGCGGGTCGGCGAACCGCATCTCGATGTGATCCTGGGCGCGGTGAGCGGTGTCGCAGAGGTGATTGCGGAGCCGCAACATGACGCTGGCCTGCTGCTCGTCCCCATTGCGGCGGGCGTAGACGACCATCTCGCGGGCGATCCGCGCGGCTGTGGCCGAGCCGTCCCGGACGGCGATCAGATGCAAGGCCAGGTCGATGCCGCTGGCGATCCCGGCGGAGGTGGCGACCCGGTCGTCGATGACGTAGAGCACGTCGCGGACGACCGTCGCCCTTGGATAGCGCTTTGCGAGCTCGTCCTGGATGTCATGGTGGGTGGTGCAGCGGCGGCCGTCCAAGAGACCCGCTCGGCCGAGAGCGTCTGCCCCGGCGCAGACGCTGGCGACGGTGCCGCCATTTGCGTGATGGGCGGCGAGCGCCTTGAGCGTGGCGTCGGCTAGCGGGCCGGTGCCCCCGATCACGGGCCTGGCCCGCCAGCCGGGGACGATGATCAGGTCGTCTTTGGCCAGGGTGGGCCAGGTCGTGGTCGCCCTTATTGTGATGCCCTGGGCGGTGGGGACATTCTCCTGTGCGGCGACATGGGCCAGCTCGTAACCGCAGCCGAGGTCGGCGGCGGTGCCGAACGCCTGCGCCGGCCCCGCTAGGTCCAGCAGGTGCAGTCCCGGGACGAGCAAGAAGACGACCTTAGTCACGATCTGGTCAGAATAGCCGACTGTCTCAGCTGGCGCGTCGGTCGAGGAGAGGCGGCGGTACCGCGACCTGACCGGTGACCTCTGCGATCGTGGCGATGGTCGCGAACCGCCCGGCGAGCGCGTACTCGGTCCGCTCGATGACCGCGCTGGCCGGCAGCGTACGCGGGTCCTCGAGCAGTTGCTCAACCGTCTGGCCTCCTGAGGCGTCGCGATGCGCGATCGGGCTGGTGGCGGTCGCCTCGGTGACGAACGTGACCTGGTAACCCAGGTCGAACGCGACACGCGCCGTGGTCTCGCAGCACTGCTCAGTCCGGATACCGCAGACGATGACCTCGGTGATGCCTTGCTGGGTGAGTAGCTGCTGCAGGTTCGTCGTGGTGAACGCGTTGTGCGAGGTCTTGGTGAGCTGCGGCTCACCGGCCCGCGGATTGAGCGGGTCGATGTAGCGGACGTGGCCGCCGGCTGGGTCGAATGCGGTACCCGATCCCGGCTCTGAATGCAGCACCCACACGACGAGGTCGCCGTTTGCCCGCGCACAGTCCACGAGGCGGGCGACGTCGACGGCGATGCCGGGGTTGGAGATGGCCGTCCACAGCGGCCCCTGCCGGAACGATTCCTGAACATCGATAACGAGAAGAGCACGACTCATGACTACAAGCATCCGGCCCAGACCTCCTCAGGAGGAAGGCCAGATCAAGTCCCATACCGGACCGATCCGGTCAGCCCTTGATGGGCTGGACTCGGTGAAGGCGCTCGCGGGTGCTGCTCAACGGCAAGGACACCGGCGATCCCGAGTTCGAGGAGCGATATTCTCGCAGTTTCCGGCGCCCAATCGCCCATTTCTCCCGGGCACCCGCCGACGCGGGCGGGCGGTCTATCTGGCATTGACAAGCTGAAAATGATGCGCAGACGATAAAGACCTCAAGCGACCTGAAGCCATATACCCGCAGGCACTTACAGCAACATTAGGATTTCATCTGGATTTAGCCTTAGCGTATGGTCTGCATGAAAAAATCCCGAGGTCCCCTAGATCTTCCCCTGAAAGGAAATCATGAGGAAAGCCCTTGCCGCATGTGCGCTGGCATGTGCTGTTGCAATTCCCGCGGCGATCACGTTGACCGGGACATCTTCGGCACATGCGGGTCAGACGTTTCGCGAGCTTATCCCCGCTTACATCTATCCTGCCAACCTGACCACCGGGACAGCGGAACAGGAGAACGGAGAGAACATCTGGAACCACCTGTGTAACACTGCGTCAACGTCCGGGAATAGCAGCACGATCATCGCCAACGTGGACAGCGGTCCCGGTTCCAGTTACGACTCGAACTGGGCTTCGGCGTTGGACTATTGCGTGAACGAGGGTGTCAACGTCGTCGGGTACGTTCACACCAGCTATGGTCAGCGATCGGTCAGCTCCGTCGAAGCTGACATCGCGGAGTGGGTGAGCCTGTACGGCAGCGACGTGCAGGGGATCTTCTTCGACGAGGTGCCGACCAGCGCCACCGACTCGCGCTGCCCGGACAGCAACTGCGAGTCTTACTACTCGACGCTGATCGCTTACGCGCAGTCCGAGATCAGCGACTCGCTGATCATTACGAACCCGGGGGCTTCAAGCTCTGATTCTGGGTGGATCCTCTCTAACGCCGCGATGGACGGTCACCCCGCCGACATCGACGTGATCTTCGAAGGCGACGTCTCCAGCTTCACTGGCTGGTCCCCGCCGTCCTGGTATGACTCCAGCCAGTCCAGCTCGGTAGCTACCCTCGTGTACCAGGACCCAGGGACCACGGACACCGCATCTTCTGATGCCTCCACTGTCTGCACGGACACGCAAAACGACGGTGTCGGGATCGGAGTCGCCTGGAGCAACGACTCCAACGACGACACGTATGCGACAGACCCCACGACCGTCACGGGCAACGGGATCTGGGATGATTTCGTGAGCGACTGCTGAATCGCAAGATCAACCTCAATCCACCGGCCAATTCCGGTAGCTCGTTTCTGGCTTGATTCCTGCACGGGGAGTTTTGTGAGGTGATTCCGGGCGCGCTCCGCGCGAGGCACGTACTCGTGCAGGGCGTCAATCGAGGGATCGACCCGTGGACCTTCTTGCTGCCTGGCTCTCCCCTGGACCGCCCTGCAAAGCTGCTAGCAGGCATGGTCGAAGGCACCCCGCCGGGCAGCTACAAGCAGTGATGGCATCCCCTCGGAGCAGGCCACGACCTGAACCTTTACATCCAATGTTAACGAACTACCGGCGACGTTAGCCGCTGTCGCAGCGCCTGCTACAAAACTATCCAATCGGAGGATGCGGTCTCACCCTGCCGCCCGTGATGCTTAGGGCATCAGGACTCGATCGAGGAGAAGGAGGTCCCCTCCCGTGACAGAGACCTACAAGCCTGGAGACATTGTTCCCAAAGACGGAACCGTCCTGGTCACCCAGCAGCCTGAGATCAGAGACCACGTAAAGAAAGGGACTCGATTTCCGCCGCCTTCCCGTGATGAAGTCGGTGGCGTCCGGGAGCACGAAACAGGATATACCTGGCAGTACGCCGACGAGAGCTGAGCCTCGTCCCGCCTGAAATGCAGTCAAGTAGCGCTGCCTGACCAGAACGGCAGCGCGCGTTGTAGGTGCCGATTATTCATCCGTGCTGGTAAGGCAGCATGTCGATACTCGTGGAGGGTACCGTCGAGTCGGTCCCATCTGCGGACGTCGAGATGCGCGATCCGCTCAGGGTCGGTAATCGGTTCGGGTAGCGGGCACAGGGGTGCGGAAGCTCGGCACCTGCCATGGCCGCGGCAACAGCCGCCCGTCGACTGACCGGTCACCGCGCTGCCGACTGCGAGCCGGGTCATGGGCCAGCCCGGCTCATGGAGATCACATGTTCGGGCGCAGCACAGACTCCCGCTTGCACAGGCAGGTTGACGTCCATAACGAGGCGGATATCTGCGCGCCCCTTCGGAGAGGCTCGGCTAGCCTCGGCTCTTGACCGCCGAGCATCTGTCGCGGCGCGTAGTCTGCCAGGCGTGACCCAGCTCCCGCTCGCGCCCGACCCGGAGCTCGCCGCAGTAGCCGACGAACTACTGGCGCTGGACCGCGACGGCACCCGCATCGCGCGGGTGCTGCGCCGCACCTACGACATGCTGCTCAACGGCAAGGACACCGGCCGGTACCGCTGGGATCAACTGCACAAAACGGAGAAGACGCACTTCGGCACGCTGGTCGAGATCAACCTGCAGCGCGAGTTCGGCTTCGCCGACGGGAAGGCGATGGACTTCGCGATCTGCGGCATCGACGTGGACTGCAAGTTCTCCCAGAAGCTCGCGGAGTGGATGATCCCGCCGGAGGCACTCGGCCACATCCTGCTTGGCCTATGGGCCGACGATGCCACCGGGAAATGGTCACTCGGTCTGGTCCGGGCCACACCCGACGTACTGACAACGTCGGACGGCAACCGGGACCGTAAGCGCTGGCTTTCCAAGTATGGCAAAACGACGGTCGACTGGCTCCACTGGGACCGCGAACTCCCCGAGAACGCGCTGCTGCGGATCCCGCCGCCCGACGTGGACCGCATCCTGCACTGCTCGCCGCACGGCACGAAACGCATCGACATGCTCTTCCGGCTCGCCCAGCGACGCCGGATCAGCCGCACGGTCGTCGCGACCGTCGCCCGCCAGGAGGACTACATGAAACGCGTGCGCGGCAACGGCGGAGCGCGCAGCAGCCTGCGCGGCGAGGGCATCGTGATCTTCGGGCAGTACCGGAGCCATTGCGCGCTGGCGGCGCGGCTCGGACTGCCGGAGCCAGGAGACGGCGAGTTCGTGAGCGCACGGCTGGCCAGGCGACGCGACCACCGAGGGCCATGGGTGACCCTGGATGGTTCCGACTGGGTGGTCGCAGATCTCGATGACCCCGTCGAGCCAGCTCCGATGCTGCCCGACACGCACTCAGATACGCCCTGAGCAGGCACCCGATAGGACACAATAAGTACATGACTCACGAGTTCAAGGTGGTCGAGATCTGCGCCGGCGCCGGCGGGCAGTCCCTCGGCCTTGAGCTCGCTGGCTTCGCGCACTCGCTCGCCGTCGAACTCGACGCGAACGCGTGCGCCACGCTGCGGCACAACCGGCCGGGCTGGACGGTCGCCCAGGGCGACGTCGCCAGCCAGGATGTCTGGGAACCTGTTTCGTACCACGGCATTGACCTGCTGGCCGGCGGGGTGCCCTGTCCGCCGTTCACGATCGCCGGAAAGCAGCTCGGCGCGACCGACGAACGGGACCTGTTCGCCTGGGCGATCGAGCTGTGCGGCGTGATAGAGCCGCGCGCGCTCATGCTGGAAAATGTCCGCGGGCTTTCGCTACCGCGGTTTTCTGCCTACCGCCAGCACGTACTCGACCGGCTCACCGAGCTGGGCTACGCGGCGAGCTGGAAGCTGCTGCACGCGGCCGATTACCGGGTGCCGCAGCTCCGGCCGCGGTTCGTCCTGGTGGCGATGCGGCCGGACGATTTCCGGCACTTCTCCTGGCCCGCCCCGCAAGGTATTCCGCCCACAGTGGGCGAGACGCTCAAGGACCTGATGGCCGAACGTGGCTGGCCTGGCGCCGAAGCATGGGCACGGCGGGCCAATGACATCGCGCCAACCATCGTCGGCGGCTCGAAGAAACACGGTGGTGCGGACCTCGGCCCCACCCGGGCCAAGCGCGCGTGGCGCGAGATGGGGGTGAACGGCCTCGGTGTCGCCGACGCCGCGCCCGGCCCTTCCGACCCGGAGAACGAGCTGCCGAAGCTGACCTGCGAGATGGTCGCCCGGCTGCAAGGCTGGAGCGGCGAAGAGTACCGCTGGGAGTTCACCGGCCGGAAGACGTCGGTGTACCGGCAGATCGGCAACGCGTTCCCCCCGCCGCTGGCCCGCGCGATCGGCGAGCGCATCCACGCGGCGTTGTCCGGCCGCGGCACGGTGCGATCCCGGCAGGCAGAATCCTGGCACACCACGCACGACCCGGTGTACGCGGTGCTGCGAGCAGACGGCGGATTCCTCACCAGGGACGAGATCGTGTCCAAGGCCGGGATGACCTCCGACGAGTTCGAACGGCACCTAGATCATCTGCGCCGCGACTTCCACATCGAGACGGCCGAAAACAGCTACAAGCTGGGTGCGTTCAAGGCCTTCACCGGCCAGGAAGATCACCTGCGCCACGAGGCCTTCGTCAACCCCAGCCGCATCAGCTAGCCCCGCCGCTCACCCTCGCGCTCCTCGGCCCCCCCTTGCTGCACGAACTGCGGCAAACCTCGCATACCGGCCACCTCCCGCCTCCGCCCGGCCACCAGCGATGGGCCAGCGATGGGCCTATAACGCCAGCGATGGGCCATCGCTGGCTCGTGACGTGCGCTCGTGGGGAGCACCGCCGGAGCTGCCGACCGGCGGATGCGGGGAACGGGCCCGGGCGCTGGCCCGCCGTCACGGGAACAGCCGCCACCCGGTTGCGGATGTGGGAGCGGCCTGTGCGGAAACTGTCCGCAACGTCTTATTGCAGAGGCATTCACCGCGATTTATAGTGTGCAAAGATCGATGTTTTCGAAGCGCTTCGAAAAGTGTGACAGAGCGGGGTCTACGAAAGAGAGGAGAACCGCATGTCACGAGCGCTACGTATCGCGTTCCCGCTGGTCGCGGCCGCCATCGCGCTAGTTGTTGGTGCATCGGCGGCATTCGCCGCCGTGTGGACCTCGTCGGCGCAATACGGGTCCTGGACCGATGACGGCTACACCCTGTACAACGACGTCTGGGGAAGCGGCGCAGGTGCGCAGACCATCTGGGCCAATTCCTACAGCAACTGGGGCGTGGATTCCGACCAGCCCGACACCAGCGGGGTCAAGTCGTATCCCAACGTCAGTTACTCCATCGGCGAGCCGGTCAGTTCGCTGGGCACAGTGAGCAGCAGCTTCAACTTCAGCGTTCCCAGCACCGGGGATTTCGAGGCGGCCTACGACATCTGGGCCAACGGCAGCTCGGACGAGATCATGCTGTGGACGTACACCCAGAACGTCGGGCCGCTCGGGACCGAAGAGGCGTCAGCCTCGATCGGTGGCAGTACCTGGGACATCTACAAGGGCAGCAACGGCTCGAATCCGGTGTACTCGTTCGTCCGAACTAGCAACGAGACCTCGGGAAGCGTCAACATCACGGATGTCTTCGACTGGCTCTCGTCGGAAGACTGGCTGACCGACGCCACCCTCAGCACGGTGCAGTTCGGCTGGGAGATCACCTCGACGAACGACACGACGGAGGACTTCACCGTCAACGATTACTCTCTCTCGACCTGACGAGTTCCTGGTCGGTGCGGCAGCAACCAGCAAAGAATGTGGTTGCTGCCGCACCCACCATGATCACGAGGGAACGGGCAGCGCCGGATTGCTGCTTGGTGGCGCCCCATGGATGGCCCATCGCTGGCGCAATGACGCCAGCGATGGGCCATCCATGGGCCTGCAAAAGGCCGTGGCCCAGCGAAATGTCACGCTATTTCGCCATAAAGCGCGCCGCGCACCCCGACCGGACCCGTGAAGGTGATCGGGACCGGACCGCACCGCGGCGCGCAGCCGGACCGCACCGCACCGCGGCGCGCAGCCGGACCCGCATCACAGCACGCAGCCGGACCGCACCGCGGCGGGCGGCGGGACTGGTTAGGACAGGCGGTCTAGGACTAGTTCGCGGACTCGGGCGGCGTCGGCTTTGCCGCGGGTGGCCTTCATTACGGCACCGACGATTACGCCGGCGGCGGCGGCCTTGCCGGAGCGGATCTTCTCGGCCACGTCTGGGTTGGCAAGAATGGCCGTATCGATAGCGACGAGAAGCTCGCCCTCGTCGCTGACCACGGCTAGGCCGCGTTTGGCTACCACGTCGTCGGGTGAGCCCTCGCCCGCCAGCACGCCGTCGATTACCTCGCGAGCTAGCCGGTCGTTCAGCGAGCCGGCGGAGACCAGCGCGGTTACCCGGGCCACATCGGCCGGGGTGATCGGCAGCTCGGCGACGGAGACGCCGGTGTCGTTGGCGCGGCGGGCCAGCTCACCGAGCCACCACTTACGCGCGTCGGCGGGGGACGCGCCCGCGGCGACGGTTTCCTCGACGACATCCAGAGCGCCGGCGTTGCTCAGCGCGAACAGTTCCAGGTCCGACAGACCCCACGCCGACTGCAGCCTGACCCGGCGAGCGGATGGCAGTTCGGGCAACGAGTCCCTGATCGACTCGATCCACGAGGAAGCCGGGGCGACCGGAACCAGGTCGGGCTCCGGGAAGTACCGGTAGTCCTGCGCCTCTTCCTTGGACCGGCCCGGCGAGGTCTCGCCGCTCTCCTCGTTGAAGTGCCTGGTCTCCTGCTTGATCCGGCCACCCGAATCAAGAACGGACGCCTGCCTGGCCATCTCCGAGCGGACCGCCCGCTCAACCGAGCGCAGCGAGTTCACGTTCTTGGTCTCGGTACGGGTGCCCCACACGCCGGAGCCCGCGGGCGACAGCGACGTGTTCACGTCGCAGCGCATCGAGCCCTCTTCCATTCGCACATCGGACACGTCTAGCGTGCGGAGCACGTCACGCAACTCGGTCACGTAGGCGCGCGCCACTACCGGGGCTAGCTCGCCGGTCCCCTCGACCGGCTTGGTGACGATCTCCACCAGCGGGATGCCCGCCCGGTTGTAGTCCACCAGCGAGTAGTCCGCACCGTGGATCCGGCCGGTCGCGCCGCCGACGTGCAGCGACTTGCCGGTGTCCTCTTCCAGGTGCACGCGCTCGATGCCCACCCGGTATGAGCGGCCGTCTAGCTCCACGTCCAGATAGCCTTCGGTGCACAGGGGCTCGTCGTACTGCGAGATCTGGAAGTCCTTCGGCATGTCCGGGTAGAAGTAGTTCTTGCGGGCGAACCGGCACCAGGACGCGATCGAGCAGTTCAGCGCCAGGCCGATCTTGATCGCGTACTCGATCGCCTTCTCGTTCACCACCGGCAGCGAGCCCGGCAGACCAAGGCAGACCGGGCACACCTGGGAGTTCGGCTCGCCGCCAAACTTCGCCACGCAGCCGCAGAACATCTTGGTTACGGTGCCCAGCTCGACGTGGGTCTCAAGGCCGAAGACCGGGTCGTAGCGGTCGGTCACAACAGTCATGCGAGCTCCCCAGGAGTCAACCGCCCGAACGCGGCCTCGAACGCGGCGCCGACCCGGTACAGCCGGTCGTCGGCCAGCGCGGGCGCCATCACCTGCAGTCCCACCGGCAGCCCGTCGGCCAGCCCGCAGGGCACCGAGATCGCCGCGTTGCCCGCCAGGTCGGACGGGATCGTGCACAGGTCGGCCAGGTACATGGCCATCGGGTCATCGACCCGCTCCCCGACGCCGAAGGCCACGGTCGGGGTCACCGGCGAGATCAGCGCGTCCACCTGCTCGAACGCGGCCTCGAAGTCCCTGATGACCAACGTGCGTACCTGCTGCGCCTTGCCGTAGTAAGCGTCGTAGTACCCGCTGGACAGCGCGTAGGTGCCGAGGATGATGCGGCGTTTCACCTCCGCGCCGAACCCGGCCTCACGGGTCGCCGCCATCACTTCTTCGGCGTCCCCGGAACCAACCCGCAGGCCGTACCGCATCCCGTCGAACCGCGCCAGGTTGGACGAGCACTCGCTCGGCGCGATCAGGTAGTACGCGGGCAGCGCGTAGGAGAAGTGCGGGCAGGACACCTCGACGACCTTGGCGCCGAGCGACTCGAGGACCGCGACCGCCTCGGTGAATCGCGCCATCACGCCCGGCTGGTACCCGTCACCGGACAGGTTGGTGACAACGCCGATGCGCATGCCGCTGATGTCCGCCTGACGAGCGGCCGCGACCACCGGCGGTACCGGGGCGTCGATCGACGTCGAGTCCATCGGGTCGTGGCCGGACATCGCCTCGTGCAGCAGCGCGGTGTCGAGCACCGTCCGGCCGAACGGGCCCGGGGTGTCGAGCGAGGACGCGAACGCCACCACGCCGTAACGCGACGACCCGCCGTAGGTCGGCTTGGTACCGACGATCCCGCAGACCGCCGCGGGCTGCCTGATCGAGCCGCCGGTGTCGGTGCCGAGCGCCAGCGGCGCCTCGTACGCCGCCACGGCCGCAGCCGACCCACCGGATGAACCGCCGGGGACCTTGGACAGATCCCACGGGTTGCGCGACGGGCCATAGGCGGAGTTCTCGGTGGACGAGCCCATCGCGAACTCGTCCATGTTGGTCTTGCCGATCAGGATGGCCCCGGCCGACCGGAGCCGGCTGGTGATCGTGGACTCATACGGCGGCATCCAGCCCTCGAGGATCCGCGATCCGCAGGTGGTCGGCATGCCGACGGTGGCGAACAGGTCCTTGACCGCCACCGGTACCCCGGCGAGCGGGCCGAGCTTCTCCCCCGACGCCCGGCGGTCATCGACGATGCTCGCCTGATGGAGAGCGTCGTTATGGCCAATATGAAGGAACGCATGCACCTTGTCATCGACCGTCGCGATCCGGTCCAGATGGGCCTGGGTCACCTCAACGGCGGAGACTTCTCGCGCGCTCAGCTTCTCGGATAGCTCGGCGGCGGTGAGCCTGGTGAGGTCCGTCATCAGTCCTCCCCCAGGATCCGCGGCACCTTGAACCGCTGCTGTTCCACGGCCGGTGCCTGGTCAAGCGCCTGCTCAGGGGTCAGGCAGGGAGCCGGTTCGTCGGCACGGAACACGTTGGTCAGGCCGGTCGCGTGGGAGGTCGGCGGGATGCCATCGGCGGCGACCTCCTGGACCTGCGCGACCGCGGAAAGTATCTGGCCGAGCTGCGGCGCCAAGTGGTCCAGCTCGTCGTCGGACAACGCGAGCCGGGACAGGCGCGCCAAGTGCGCGACCTCATCGCGGGTGATGGACATGGACTTCATCCTAGAGGCCAGCCGCCCGCAAGCCGTAAAGGATAAGAACCACACAAATTGTGGCGAGATCATTACATTACTCACAGTTTAGTTCTATGATCCCTATGTCCACTTTCATCCCACACATGCGGGGAGAAGCATGACAAAAAGAACGACGATCACGGCCACCTTCGCGGCTACCGCGACGCTGGCCGGCCTGGTGATCGTAGGAGCGGGAACCTCTGCGGGCGCCACAACCACTCCGGTGACCCACACGTTGGCTGGAAGCAACGTGCCGTTCACCAGCACAACCGCGGCGACCGGCACCGTCGCCGCTGCCACCAAGCTCACCATCCAGCTCTGGCTAACGCCCAAGACCTCGGCGGCGGAGGCGTATGCGACGGCGGTCTCCACGCCGAGCAGTTCGTCCTACGGGAAGT